>JAFVEM010000055.1 GCA_017476005.1 Selenomonadaceae bacterium
ATGTGTAATATTGCAGTATGGAATCAAACAACATCACACACAGAGATTATACAGCATGGGGTACACCATATCAACTGGTTCTGCCCATGAATTTTGAAGTTCATATACCCAAGGATGACCCCGTCCGCCTGCTACGCCATTTCATTGGAGGGATGGATTTAACGGAGCTTTACAACACCTATTCTCGTGTTGAGAAAAGACACATAACCGTTTTCATTTCACTTCACTTTCTTGCTTATATTTCCGATTGATTTACATAAAATATTAAGTGATCTCGGGATTTTTTTCGCCTGTGAATAGTATCCTTTTAAATTTTTCATGGCCGCCGCGGCGAAAAAATATATTGACAGGCCGTCCTATTTCCTGTATGCTTACGGCGTTGGTAAAATTTAATAAAACCTTATCAAGAGCAGTGGAGGGACAAGGCCCTGAGAAGCTGCGGCAACCATTGACGGTGGGTCAAACGGTGCCAATTCCTATGAGATGAGAGAAAACGGGCGCTCTTTCATAGGAGCGCTTTTTTTGGTTGTATTTTCTCCTGCGCCAAATTTTAAGGAGGTTGTTTCATGAGCAAGAAACGTATGTTATTCACCTCGGAGTCCGTGACGGAAGGTCATCCCGACAAGGTGGCCGACCAAATCTCCGACAGCATTCTCGACGCGATTATCGCTAAGGATCCTTACGGACGAGTGGCCTGCGAGACTTTAGTGACCACGGGGCAGGTGCATGTGGTGGGGGAAATTTCCACTTCCTGCTATGTGGATATTGCCAAGATAATTCGCGGCACCGTGCGCGATATCGGTTACACCGACGCTACCTACGGTTTTGACGCCAATACCTGCGGCGTGTTGGTGTCTCTCGACGAGCAGTCCGCGGACATTGCCTTGGGGGTGGATAAATCCTTTGAGGCCAAAAAGGGCGATATGGATGCCGCCGAAGCTATCGGCGCCGGGGATCAGGGGATGATGTTTGGTTATGCCACCGACGAAACCCCGGAATTTATGCCGCTACCCATCGCTTTAGCCCATCGCTTGGCGCGGCGTTTAACCGAAGTACGCAAGTCGGGTGAGCTGACCTACCTGCGTCCCGACGGGAAAACTCAGGTCACGGTGGCCTATGAGAACGATCGTCCGGTGAGCGTGGAGACCATTGTTATTTCCACCCAGCATAGCCCGGAGGTATCTTTGGCGCAAATCGAAAAGGATCTCATCGAGAAAGTGGTGCGTCCCATTGTGCCAACGGAACTTTTAAAAGCGGACACCAAGTATTTCATCAACCCCACGGGCAAGTTTGTCATCGGCGGCCCTCAAGGGGATGCTGGGCTGACGGGGAGAAAAATTATCGTGGATACCTATGGCGGCTGGGCTCGGCATGGAGGCGGCGCTTTCTCCGGCAAGGATCCCACGAAGGTTGACCGTAGCGCGGCCTATGCGGCGCGGTATGTGGCCAAAAACGTGGTGGCGGCGGGGCTGGCCTCGCGCTGCGAAATTCAGCTGGCTTACGCCATTGGAGTGGCTTATCCCGTTTCCGTGATGGTGGATACCTTCGGCACCCATAAGGTTGACGAGGAGCTGATTGAAAAGGCCATTAGCGAAGTCTTTGACTTGCGTCCGGCCGGTATCATCAAGATGCTGGATTTGCGCCGTCCCATTTATCGCCAGACCGCCGCTTACGGCCACTTTGGCCGCACCGATGTGGATCTGCCTTGGGAACACACCGACAAGGTGGAGGCGCTGAAGAAGGCCGTGGGCGTGTAACACCATAATGACACACAAAAAAGACAGCAGCGAGGATTCTTCCCTCCTACTGTCTTTTTCTTTGGGCAAAATTAGCCCAGCTTCTCGGCGATGAGTTTATTGACCATTTGGGGATTGGCCTTGCCTTTGGAGGCTTTCATCACTTGCCCCACGAGGGCGCCGATGGCCTTTTTGTTGCCGCCTTGGAAATCGGCTACGGCTTTGGGATTGTTTGCTATGACTTCGTCCACGATTTTTTCTATGGCGCCGGTGTCCGTAATCTGCACCAGTCCCTTGTCGTTCACTATTTGTTCCGGGGAAGCAGGATTTGTCCACATTTCTTGGAAAACCGTCTTGGCAATCTTACCGGAGATGGTGTTTTTCATGATGAGGAGAATCATTTGCCCCAAACGCTCTGCACCCACCGGGGATTTTTCGATGGTAATGCCCTCGGCATTCAGATTTTTGGCAAGGTCGCTCATTATCCAGTTGGCGGCCAGTTTCGCCTCGGCTCCCGTGGCCGTGACCTTATCAAAATACTCCGCCATGGCGCGCGAGGCGGTGATGACTCCGGCATCGTAAGCGGAAAGACCGCACTCTTTTTCCAAGCGTTCCCGTCTGGCATCCGGCAGTTCCGGCAGCTCCCGGCGATATTTTTCGATAGTCTCGGGGGCGGTGACGATGGGAGGCAAATCCGGCTCCGGCATATAGCGATAGTCGTGGGCGTTTTCCTTGCTGCGCATGGAGAGAGTTACGCCGCGCACCGGGTCAAAGGTACGGGTTTCTTGAATGATGTGGCCGCCGTCTTCCAGCACTTCGGTTTGCCGCTCTATCTCATAGTTAATGGCTTCCTCAAGGCTCTTGAAAGAGTTGATATTTTTCATTTCCGTGCGCGTTCCCAGCTCCTCACTACCCACTGGACGCAGGGAAACATTGATGTCGGCGCGCAGGTTCCCTTCTTCCATGCGGCAGCTCGACACGTCAATATACTCCATGATGGCCTTGATTTTTTCCATGTAGGCTCTGGCTTCCGCCGCCGAGCGCATATCCGGCTCGGAGACGATTTCGAGGAGCGGCACTCCCGTGCGATTATAATCCACGTTGCTGGAGGTGGAATCCTTGATGGTGGTGCCGGAATGTACCAGTTTTCCCGCGTCTTCCTCCATGTGGATACGGGTCAGGCGGATGCGTTTCTTTTCACCCTCTACCTCAATATCCACCCAACCGTGTTCAGCGATAGGCAGGTCGTACTGGGAAGTCTGCCAGTTTTTCGGCAGATCCGGGTAGTAATAATTTTTCCGGTCAAATTTGCTGTACTGATTGATGGCGCAGTTGGTGGCCAGCCCCGCTTTAATGCCGAACTCCACCACCCGGCGATTTATGGTGGGGAGAACTCCCGGCATCCCGAGACACACGGGACAGACGTGAGTGTTTTGCGCCGCCCCAAATTCCGTGGCGCAACCGCAAAAAATTTTCGTTTTGGTCTTGAGTTCGCAGTGTATCTCCAGTCCGATAACGGCTTCGTATTTCACTTAGCATTACCTCCAATCTCCGGCAAACGGTTATGAAAATCTTGGCTCTGCTCGTAAGCATAAGCCGCCCGGAGAACGGTGGCTTCGTCAAGCGCTCGCCCGATTATTTGCAAGCCGATGGGCATTCCCTCTTTACTGAAACCGCAAGGCAGAGAAATGCCCGGCAGTCCGGCGAGATTCAAAGGCACGGTACACACGTCTTGCAGGTACATCTGCAAGGGGTCTGACGTGAGGGCGCCGATTTTGAAAGCGGTGGTGGGAGCCGTGGGGGTCATAATGACATCTACGGTTTGGAAAGCCTCGGTGTAATCTCGTTGCACTAGGGTTCTCACCTTCATGGCTTTCAGGTAATAAGCGTCGTAATACCCGGCGGACAGTGCGTAGTTGCCGATAATGATGCGGCGTTTCACCTCCGCGCCGAATTTTTCCGTGCGCGTCTTGGTCATCATGTCAACGAGGTCGGCGCCATCCACCCTAGCGCCGTAGCTGACCCCGTCGTAGCGTTGCAAATTGGTGGCCGCCTCCGCCGGAGCAATGAGATAGTAAGCGGCAATGGCGTATTTGGTGTGGGGGAGAGAAATTTCTTTTATCGTCGCGCCCATTTGCCGGTAGGTTTCGATGGCGGCGCGGACAGCCGCTTCCACTTCGGGGGCAAGCCCCTCGCCAAAATATTCTTGCGGCACCCCCACCTTCAGCCCCTTCACATTTTCGGTAAGGGCGGCGGTAAAATCGGGAACGTCGGCGGCGGCCGAAGTGGAATCCATGGCATCGTGACCGGCAATCACATTTAAAATATGCGCCGCATCGGTTACATCGCGAGTCACCGGCCCAATTTGGTCAAGGGAGGAGGCGTAAGCCACCAGCCCGTAACGGGAAACGCGTCCGTAGGTGGGCTTCAGCCCCACTACGCCGCAAAACGAGGCCGGTTGACGGATGGAGCCGCCGGTGTCGGAGCCTAACGCCCACACGGCGCTACCGCCGGCGATCGCCGCCGCGCTGCCGCCGGAAGAACCGCCGGGGACAGCGTCCAAATCCCAAGGATTATGGGTGATTTGAAAAGAAGAATTTTCCGTAGAGCCGCCCATGGCAAATTCATCCATGTTGAGCTTGCCCAGCAATACGGGACTCTGGTTTTTTAATTTGGTCATTACCGTGGCGTCGTAGGGGGGGACGAAATTGGCGAGGATTTGCGAGGCGCAGGTGGTTTTTATTCCTTGGGTGCAGATATTGTCCTTAATGCCGCCGGGAATACCGGCCAAGAAGGGAATATCTTCTCCACGGGCAATTTTTTCGTCCGTCTCGCGCGCCGCTTGCAAGGCGTTATCGGCGGTAACGGTAAGATAAGCCTTGAGGCTGTCTTCCGTTTCCTCCAAGCGTTTTAAAACATCCTCCGTAAGCTCCACAGCTTTTATTTCTTTTTTGACCAGCATACCGTGCAGGCGATGCGCCGGTTCCTGATATAATCTCACAGACATTTCCTCCCCCTATCTAATCTTCCAGTACCTTCGGCACCTTGAAATAGCCGTCCTCCTTGAGAGGCGCATTTAAGAGTGCCGCTTCGCGGTCAAGGGAAGGACGCACGTCATCTTCGCGGAACACGTTTTCCATGGGCAGGGCATAGGTGGTGGGGGGCGTATTTTCCGTAGCCACTTCGTTCAAGGTTTCCACATAAGCGAGGAATTTCGTTAAATCCTCTTGGTAGCGAGTGGTCTCCTCCTCGGCAATAGCCAGCCGGGAAAGGCCGGCCACGTTTGCTAGTATTTCTTTGCTAACCTTCATATTTTCACCGTCCGTAATTATAGCGCTTAAGAAAAATTTCACGGTCAGCATTATAGCACAGGGCAAAATTTACGACAACCGAGGGATTTTTTTCTTGACAGACACTGTCCATGCGTGTATAATCCACCTTGTTGGTTGATACGACCTGCGGAAATAGCTCAGTTGGTAGAGCATCACCTTGCCAAGGTGGGGGTCGCGAGTTCGAGTCTCGTTTTCCGCTCCAGTATGGCGACATAGCCAAGTGGTAAGGCCGAGGTCTGCAAAACCTTTATCCCCAGTTCGATTCTGGGTGTCGCCTCCATACATGAATGTTAGCTCGGAAGCTGAATCTGCTTCCGAGCTTTTTTATTGACGGCTTCCTTCTTTTTATAGGAATAGTTTTTCTTTCGCGAGTGTAGTATAATGACCAAAACGGAAGGAGTATATTATGCCTAAAAATAAATATGACACGCGGACAAATCGTTCGCCTAAGCCACAGGGCAAACCTCAAACCAATAAGCCCCCTGCGGCTACTACCAAAGAAGCTAAGTCGGCGATGGGCGACGATCTCATTTTTGCGCTGGACATCGGTACGCGCAGTGTTATCGGCATCGTGGCGGAGATGCAACCCGACGGCGAAATGAAAATTATCGCCACGGAACGCCAAGAACATAAGACACGCGCCATGTTGGACGGGCAGATTCACGACGTGCCGCAGGTGGCCGCCGTCATCAAAAAAGTCAAGGAAGCCTTGGAAAAAATTATCGGCAAAAAAATAAAGAGTGCTGCCGTGGCCGCCGCCGGTCGCGCCCTTTATACCATGACGGCGGAGGCGGAACTGGACATCGGCGGTCTCATTTCGGAGGCGCAGGAGCGAGATTTGGATTTTGCCGGCGTGCAAGCCGCCCAAGCGAAACTGGCCACCTCTCACACCGTCGATGACCCCACCCGTTATTATTGCGTGGGCTACAGCACCATCAAATATGAGCTGGACGGCAATCGCCTGAAATCCTTGGTGGGACAACGGGGCAAAAAAGCCAAAGCCACCGTTATCGCTACTTTTTTGCCCCGGCAGGTTATCGACTCCATGCAATCGGCGCTGAATGAAACCGGACTGGACATGAAAGCGCTTACCTTGGAGCCTATCGCCGCCATTAACGTGCTGATTCCTCCCACCATGCGGCATTTGAATTTGGTGTTGGTGGATATAGGCGCCGGTACCAGCGACGTGGCCATTACCAAGAACAGCTCCGTTATTGCCTATGGCATGGTGCCGCAAGCCGGTGACGAAATCACCGAGGCCATCAGCCAAAAATTTTTGCTGGATTTCAATGTGGCCGAAAGAATCAAACGGAAAGCCGCCGACGGGGAAGGGGCGACCTTTGCCGATATTTTGGGGACAAGCTACGACCTCTCCGCCGAAGCCATCATTCAACCGGTATTGCCTAACATCAAAAATTTGGCGGATGCCATTGCCAAACAGGTGTTGGAACTGAACGGCGAGGCGCCCCAAGCGGTCATGTTGGTGGGGGGCGGCTCCCTCACGCCGCAACTTCAGCAATTTGTGGCCGACGCCCTTTCCATGCCCCTCACCCGAGTGGCGGTGCGGCACCCGGAAACGGTGGATGGGGTGCAGGAAATACCCCGGGTATTGCAATCTCCCGATGCGGTAACGCCCCTCGGCATCCTCAAAATTGCCTCCATCAATACGCTACATTTTCTCTCCGTTTATGTCAACAATCGGGAATACAGCCTCTTTAACTTTAGGGAACTCACCGTGTCCGACGCCCTCCTTAATGCGGGCATTAACCTACGTAAATTTAACGGCCATCCCGGCCTCGGCCTCATGGTGACTATCGACGGCGAGCGCAAATCCTTTCCCGGCACCATGGGGACACTGGCGCAAATTTCCTTGGACGGGGAGCCGGCGAATCTTAACACGCCGGTGCAAAACGACAGCCGTCTCACCATTATTCCCGGCAAAGATGGCACAGTTCCTAAGGTACTCATCTCCGAAGTAGTGCCGAAAACTGCGGATTACATTGTGTATATCAACGGGGAAGAAACGGCCATCCATCAGCAATTCTTGGTCAACGGGCAAAACGCCGAGGCCGATTATGAGTTGAAGGACGGGGATGCGGTGGAAACGCGCGATCCCAAAAGTTTGGGCGAAGCCTTGAAAATAGCCGGCTTTGCTCCCAGCGGTCGCCGTATTCACTATACGCTGAATGACAAGGACAGCCATTACACCTGTATGCCCCATATTCTCTTGAACGACCTCCCGGCCACTTTATCCGCCCCCATAAGTCCCGGGGATCATATTGACTACACCGCCAACGATACGCCCAAATTGGGAGACGTGCTGAATCTCACGGAGAAGGATGCCAGCATTCTCATTTATTACAACAAGGAGGAACACCGCATCCCCTCCGCCAGTATCGAGCTGACTCTGAACGGTCGCCACACCACCCCCCACGCCCTTATCGAAGACGGTTGCAAGATACGTTATATCCGTTCCGAGCGGATGGCCACCACGGTGAGCGATGCCCTGCTTGCGGTGGATTTCCAGCCCCCGGCGGCCACCAGTCGCTTGAAATTCACTTTGCTCGTCAATGGTCATCCGGCGGAGTTTACCGACCCGGTGAAGAACGGGGATTCTTTGGATGTTATTCTCACTCCCATCGACGGCAAAGGAGGGGCGACTACGCCCCCGCCCAATCCGGCGACTGCGCCGCCGTCCCATACCGTGACCACCGAGCGCAGCGAGCGTCCCAGACCGCGGCATCCCTCCATTTCCGATTTCATCAGAAGGGATTGAGGCCATTTTGCTGGTGCGGAAGCTGGTAAACTTAACCCAACGGGGACTCAAAACCTGTTATTTCTTTGGCAAGGGTATGCAGTACTACCTGAAAACCGACGAACTCCACGGACTTTCTCCGGGGATTGCCTTTTATTTCATAATCGGCTTCATTCCCTTCCTCGTGTTCATCGCCAATGTCCTCCTCTTTTTCACGGTGGCGCAACTGGACAATGTAATTGCCATGCTCTACTCCTATTTCCCCGAACGGATAGCCGTCACCCTCGAAGGGGATATTCAGCGTATTGTGAATCAGCGCAGCGATATTTGGATGTGGATGGGGCTTATGGCCGCCACCATCAGTTTTGAGCAGGGGCTGGAAATTCTGGTACACGCCACCGACCGCATCGGTTATCGCAACACCCCGGAGGAGGATCGGGCGCAGGATAAGTACAAGACCTATTACGTCAAGGGAAAATCGGTACTTCTCGCCGTGGGCTTGGTGCTGACCATCATTTTGTCCCTAGGTCTCACGGTGTTTGGCAATATGGTGGTGGAGCTACTCGGTCAAAGTTTCAGTTTGCCGGCCATCTTTTTGGATACTTGGTACTTGGTGCAGTTCTTTTTACCCTTTGTGGTGCTGATTATGTTCCTGACGGTGTTTTATTGGTCGGCGCCCACCTACATACCTAAGCTGTGGCCGTCGTTTTTGGCGGCCTTCTGCGTAACGGTGCTGTGGCTGGTGGCCACCGGGGTGTATAGCTGGCTCATGATGCTCATGCCGGGCATGGGCGCCTCCTACGGCCCCATGTTGGGACTTTTTGTGCTTTTCCTGTGGTTCAGGTACATCGCCTATATCATCATCATCGGTATCGGTTTTACCAAAGCTTGGGATAAATGGGACAATATGTACGAAGTGTTTAACCACTTTACGGCGGAAATCCGGGAGGAAAATGCTGACGATGACCTAGCGGCAAAACGGGAAAAACAGATAACCTTGCTGGAACTAAAGCGAGATTTTGCCGATTTACTCAGGCGACTGGCCAACGACGAATCTTTTTGGGCAGTGCAAACCAGTCGGGAGATAGACGATAAATTGACCAAATTCTTCAGTGGGGCGGTAGAGCGCGTGGAAAAACTAAAATGTCGGTGAAGCACGATTAAAAAATTTAATGCCGGGTCAAGGGGCTGCTAGCCCCTTTAAGCAGACTCTAGGCACTTTAGTGCCGTAGAGGTCGCTTATGCGTTAGCAGTGGGGTTTGGGGCATAAGCAGACTCTTAGGGCGTAAGCCCTTAGAGGTCGCTTATACAAAGTAAAGCCCCAAGATTAAAATTAAGACAATGAAAACGGTAAAAATTATAGCCACCGGCGGCACCACAATGGTCAATATAGAGGTAAAAGGCGAACAACAAACACGGAGACAAAATGATGGTTTGGATTATAAATATTGGATTTTTTCTGCTCATCATAGCCGCGTGGGCGGCATACGAATTGTTCTTTCACCGTACACTCAACAAAATCAGCGGTGAAGTGGTGGATAGCGCGACTTGGCTGAGAAATTTGTCTGAGGAGGAAAGCAACGACCGTTTTCACGACATTGACGATGAGCTGAATAAATATCCGTCTATTACCAATGATTGGCAGGATTTCAGCAAATCGTTATCCAGATACACGGATGGTGAGACCGGGGAACAAAGCGTGTATTCTGTCGCTGAGGCGGCGTATTATTTTTCGTTTGCTCGCTTTACGGAAAATCTAAATATAGGCTTTTGGCAAGCCTATGGCGGCACCTTTACCGGTCTTGGCATATTGGGAACTTTCGTTGGACTGACTTTGGGACTAGCCGGTATTGATATGGGTAGCTCTGATATTGAAGTACTCAAGGAAGGCATCAGCGGCTTGTTGTCTGGAGTACAGTCTGCTTTTGTTACTTCCTTGATGGGTATCGGGGTAGCTCTCGTTTACAATTTTTATCACCATAGACACATCAGTCTCTTTAAGACTAACGTGCAGAGCTTTACGACGGAGATAGAACGCCTTTTCCCACGACGCACCGCCGAACAGTGGCTAGCGCAACAATACGCCGAGGCACAAGATCAAACCAAGACGCTAAAGAACCTCAGCGAGGATATGGCTAGAGACTTGGGCGATTTATTAGATGATCGTCTAAACAATGGTTTTCAAGAACTGTGCGAGACTCTAACTGGTCAGCTTACTCCCATATTCGACAAACTTAGCGACGCTATCACTGAACTTAATAGTAGCGGTACAGCTACCTTAGGTCAAGTCATGTCGGAAAGAGCAGGCAAACAAATGGATTCCTTTGCCGCCTCCTTACAGGATTTGCAAAGAACCATGCAGGATAGTTTAGCCGCTTCTCAACGAGCCAATCAGGAAATGAACGAGCATATGCTCAACACGGTAAACCAACTTGGAAATACTTTGCTGAAAGGTGCCGATGATGCCGCAGCCAAGCAACGGGAGGCTATGACCGAAACGCAAAAACAAATAGCTAGCCTCACCAAGTACATAGGGCAAGAATCGGTGAATGCCCTCAAAAACATGAAAGAATTAAGTTCCTCGGTACAACAGGACACAGCCAGCTCCTTAGAGAGACTTGATGGCGTTATTCAGTCTTGCCAAGATATGATAGACAATCACAATGCTGCTATGAAGAAAATATACGATGAAGTTAAATTCTTTGCAGAGGAAACACAAAATACGTTGCAACATATCAGTACAGTCAGTGCAACTTTAAATGATGTGGCTAAACCAATACAAGAGGCCACGGCCGGCCTAAAGACGCAGCTAGATATTATGCATCGCGAAACAAGTGTGCTACACAGCCAAATCGGTCAACAAATCGCCGAGCTTACTAAGGCAAATGGTGAAACTACTACCAATATCGCTCGCCTACTCACTGGTGTAAAAGAACAAGGCAATGCAATAGCCCAAGCGTGGGCTAACTACCAGCGCAATTTTGACCGAGTAGGCGGCGAACTAGAGAAAGCTACTGACATCATTACCGACAGATTGCAAAAATACAACGAGATGATGAGCGAAGGCATGAAAGGGAGTCTGTCCGCCTTTGACAAATCGGTATCACAAGCTACCAATGCTCTCACCAAAATAGCTGACGAACTTGGCGAAACAGCGGAAACCTTAGCGAAAGGTAATCGGTGAGTAGGTCATGCGTAAGAATGTAGCATTGACGGAGGAAAGTACCGGTGATAATTTTACCGTCAGCATCAGTGATTTAATGTCTGGTCTATTAGCCATATTCATCTTGATACTTTCATACTTTATTCTGAGTTTCAGCCAAGCCACAGCGCAATTAACGGCCAATGATGCCAAACGCTCTGAGCTACTGGAAACAATACACGACGAACTGGAGACGGAAGGTATCAAAGTGACCATTGATAATCAACACGGCATACTGCGTATTTCCGAGGGTATTTTGTTTGACGTTGGACTAGCAGACATAAAACCACAAGGGCGCACGGTTATTCAAAAAATTGGTCGCGTTATGGAAACAACCCTCACTGCCGCTGAATTTCAAGGTAGTGTAGAGACAATTTTCATAGAGGGGCACACAGACAATATCCCCATTAACAATGGCTTTTTTCCTTCTAACTGGGAACTTTCGGCTAAGCGTGCCATCAATACATGGCTCACCATGAGCAACGCCAATCCTAAGTTACTCACTCTCTACAACAATAAAGAGCAAAATATTTTCTCCGTCAGCGGTTACGCTGAAACGCGACCTATAGCCGACAACCAGACCGATGCCGGGCGACGGGAGAATAGGCGCATAGATATTCGCTTTTCCATGTCGCCACCCACAGAAGAAGATATTAGCGTAGTCAAATTTGTGCGAGAAAAGATGAAGTAGTAATGAGCAATCTCAAAGCCAGTGTGCAACGCCTTGCCGCTTTTTCTGTCGCTAATCCTTTATTCAGGCAACCTCCGGTTTTTCCTATGAACCAAATGCCCATAGTAGTAGAGGAACTTGGACGAAAATTTGATGGAGATATTGATGACAAACCTCTTGAGAAGGAACTGGAAGCCTTGCTACAAAAATTTCTCAGGGGAAGGCGAGATTTTTCGCGTAGGGAGGTTAGCAATCTTCCCTTTCTCATTTATCACCCCAAGTGTACGATGGATCATGTAAAGCAAATAATTCAGCAGTTGAATTTTAAGAAAGATCGTCATCTCAGTCGCTTGGCCTATGTATTTTTTGCGCGTTATGACGATACGCCAAAGACAAATTTATTGCGCATTATCTTGAAGAACGTTTTGGATGGAAAACTAGCAGAGGATAAATTCCTCTCTACTATGCTAAATCAAATCTATCGTTGTCGCGCTTGGCTACTGGACAATACCAAGTGCATGGTGACCATGGCCGCTCTGTATTTGAAAGCTCAGGACATCGACAAAGTTCTGAATTATGTTGGTCTACTTAATTGGAAGAGTGAATCTAACTTTTTACTGCAATCCATGCTGCATCTTTTTAATAGTACGCAGTTAACCGCGGCAATGGGAGTAAATTTTCTACAGAAAATAGCCGTCGAACCAGAGATTTATGCTAAGATTTTTCCAATGGTAGCCTCCCGTCTGATTCCCATGGTTGATAAAGAAGTTACCAGTCTAGGGATACAAGACATCAAGAAAAAATGTTTAGATATTTTTTATAAACTGTTGGGTGATCCACGCTTCGGTGAAAAAACTAGAAAATGGGACAATGTATCGTTGGAGGCCAAGAATATTTACATCCGTTGGTTGGCTGAGGATGATTTGGAACTGTTCTTTAAGGTGATTGACCAAACTGCCGTGGATAGAATGTGGAGTTACCGCCGCAAGTTTTGGAAAGCGTATTTACCATATATAAGCAATACATGGCTGTTCTTAGGTCGGAGAGCCACGCAAGTGCTACGACAGCTTGGCGATCATAGAAGCCATGGCGAGTTGGGTAGTGGGGAGTCAAGCCAAAGTGTATTCGTATTTCAGATAAGAGACTATGTATTTTCGGAATGGAGTCATAACGGGAAACTACGTATTTGGCCAATTACGTCTGTGCCTGAATTCTTTGGTAGAAGGTCAATTACTCGAAGTGATTTTACTCGATATGCTTGCATACAAGATTATGTTCATGCCAGTCCGGCATCTTATTCTTGGCAAGGACGAGTGAGTAACTGGATATTCAACACTTGTGGGATACGAAAAACAGTACAGGATTGGGGGCTATAACCTTTGAATATAAACTGGCAGGAAACTGAAAAAGGCTATTTATATCCCAAAAACGAGCAACTTGCCACTGCCACTCGCGCTAAACTAGAAATGTTGTGTCTTGATAATGTGGCCAAGGAACAACCCGACGGAACGCTTATTCCCTTTGAAAAAGCTGTCACTTTTTCAGCTGAGGATGCCGATTTACTGGGCTTTCCGCCACATAATCCTTATAGGATTTCCATACGCACCAGCGGCGATTTAGCCCATGCCAATTTGAAATACATTTTGGAAGTATTACAGCCTGACGGTCGCCCCTTTGTGCGTCCGAAAATTAACGGTGCCATTTTACACATTGATAGCGAGACTACTTACCGCTTGAATAGCGATCAATATCAATTAGTGCAAATTACCCAAGAAAGCAACGCTCATGTGTCCCAGCTAAGTAGGCGAGAGGTCTTAGAATACATTCTCACCAAT
This sequence comes from Selenomonadaceae bacterium, assembly GCA_017476005.1. Classification (GTDB taxonomy): domain Bacteria; phylum Bacillota; class Negativicutes; order Selenomonadales; family Selenomonadaceae; genus RGIG5097. Next base: position 13,531 of record JAFVEM010000055.1, read on the forward strand.
ACTTATCATATACAAAAACACGCCAAAGCGACGAGTGCCAAGCTAGATAATATGCTGTCGGAAAAGAATACCAAAATCGTTGTGGCAGATAAACTCGATGTTGAATTTAAGGATGTTGACGATGATAAGGTAAAGGTAGAGCCAATTTTGCTTATGAAAGGTAATAATGGCGAGCTTACGGAAATAGATGAGCAATCCCTCCAAGATTTTCAGGATGTCTTCAATGACAGAAAAAACCGCAACAATGTGCGGAATGTCTATCAAGGAAAAGACAGGGTACGATATGTTTGTAATGCTCCTCTACAAAAAGGGTTGCAAGAAATAAAAGCCGTTGGGACGATAAGTAAAAACGATGCTGCGCGTTACGCTAAACAACCTAGGGAGCTGTTTACGGAGGAGGTTTTCGATTTCACACGGGAGAACAGAAATATTTCTTTTACTGAGAAACCTACTGGCACAAGGAAAATCGAAGGAAAAACCAACGCCGAACAGAACGTTGAGACGGAGGACTGGCTTCCCAGCGAAGGTGACACAGATGATAATCGCTATTCGTCACGAGTGATAGGGGTTGAAGAAGTAAAAAAATCACTTTACATGGGACGGAGCGGCCACCAAACTGACTGGTTGGGAGTCGAAGGAGACCTTGTCAATACAGGAAATGCTATGCAAGATAACGCGCCATCGGCATTGACGAGCGAAACTAACATTCCTGCTACAGACACCAATCAAGAAGTACCCGGCGATAGCAATGAGAAAATCAATGAAAAAGAAACAGAACCTACAAATGATGATACACTGAAATCGACCGAAACCGAGGACGCTCCGGATGTGAAGCCGCCAATAGCTTCTGCCAAAATGTATGCCTTGAAAATAAAGCCTAACATTGAACGCATTGACTATGTGCGACAGAAAGAAGCACGGCATGGTAGTTTCTCGGCGTTGGCTTTATCGTCGGGAGTCAAGTTACTGCCACATCAAGAAAAAGGCGTAGAGTGGATGCTTACTCAGTGGGAAGATGGTTGTCAAGGCGTACTCCTAGCGGATGACATGGGGCTTGGAAAAACCTTGCAGACACTGGCTTTTATCGCCGGTTTGCGTAAATCTTGTCCTGGCTATCATCAAATAAATAATCCGGTTCTTATCGTTGCCCCCACGGCGCTACTGGCTAATTGGCACCAGGAATATGAGACATTTATTCAAAAAGGTGTATTCAGTCAAATAATACATCTCACTGGTGTAGCTTTAAGAAGTTTTCAAACGGGACAGCTAACGCCTAACGGCAAAAAGAAGCTTCAATTAGCTTTGCCCAAAGATGCCATCGCCCTAACCACTTACGAAACTCTACGCGACTACCAATTCTCTTTTGCCGAAGTATCTTGGAGTATCATCATTGCCGACGAGGCTCAAAAGTTTAAGAATCCTCAAATAGGCATTACGTTGGCGCTAAAGGCCATGAAATATGATTTCACTGTTTGCTTAAGCGGTACTCCCGTAGAAAATTCTTGGCTTGATTTGTGGAGCATTATGGACTTTGTGCAACCTGCTTATTTAGGTGAACTGCGTACTTTTAAGGAGAAATATATCGATAAACTATCCAAGATAGGTGAGGATAACAAACAGATAGAACTACTAGGCAAGCAGTTGCAACGTGATTTAGATCCATTATTTTTAAGACGTATGAAGAAGGATCATCTAACCGGGCTACCTAAAAAAAATGTGTATAAGTGTCCCACCGAAATGCCCGAATATCAAAAACAACGTTATTTGACAATTTTATATAATTCTAGGCAAAACGATGTTCATCCTTTACAAGTAATCGCTAGATTAAGGGATGTGTCATTGCATCCTGATTTAGGTATTAAGCCGGTCAATATCCTATGCGATATGCCGACTGACACGATAATCAACCAATCGGCCCGTTTGAAAAAAACTTTCGCCATATTGGGGGAAGTAAAGGCTAGAGACGAGAAAGCGCTGATTTTTCTTGTCAGCCGCAACATGCAGTTGGTGTTGGTACACCTCATTGCAGAAAAATTTGATATAAGCGTATTGCCTCCTATAAACGGTAGTATGAATGGCGAAGCAAGACAGAGAATTGTCGATAAGTTTAACAATTCTATAGGATTCGGTGTTTTGGTATTATCGCCGGAAGCCGCTGGGGTCGGCTTTACCATAACTGCCGCCAACAATGTCATTCATCTCAGCCGTACTTGGAACCCGGCCAAAGAGGATCAAGCCACAGATAGGGTTTATCGTATCGGACAACAACGAACTGTCAACGTATATTTGCCATTGGCCTGCCATCGTGACTTGGGGAAGGGCGGCAGTTTCGACGAAAAATTAGATGAACTTCTATCCTATAAACGAACGTTAAGTGAAAATGTCCTGTTCCCCACCAGTGACAGCAGTAAAGATGGTTTAAAACTTTATCGAGACCTTACCGGGACTGACGACAGCAATCGTGATGTTTGTTATTGGCAAATAGATGATATTGATACCATAATTCCTAGAGTTTTTGAAGAGATTATAACTGAATTGTACAATGCTATGGATAATTATACGGCGGAAAAAACACCGCTGGTCAACGATAACGGCGCTGATGTAGTGGCGATAAATAATCGTGATAAAACTGGTTTACTGCTTCAATGCAAGCATGTGGAAATGCCGGAGAAATCCGTTGGTAAACGTGGTATCCAAGAGATTGTAGCCGCCATGAAGCCCTACGGGGAAAACTATAAAGGCATTGCCTTAAAGCCAGTTGTTATCACCAACGCTCACAAATTTTCTCCCGGTGCAAACGAGTTAGCGGCTCAAAATAATGTCAAATTAGTAACACGAGATGAACTGGCGCGATTGCTTAATACCTACCATGTGCCAAAAGCCTTTTGAAAAGTCTTTTGTAATTTATGTGCATGAGAGAAACGGATAGGTTTTAAGAGTATGATTAGAGTAAAAATTATAGCCACCGGCGGCACCATTGCCGGAGTGGGCAAAAGCGGCAATACCGGCTACCAAGCCGGAGCCTTGGGTATCAATGATTTGCTGAAAAAGGTGCCGGGTATTAAAAACTATGCCGCCATCACCCAGGAAGATTTTTGCCGTATCGACAGCAAAGACCTGACGGCAGAAATTTTACTGGGGCTTAGTCGCCGGGTGCAGGAAATTTTTCGGCAAAACGCGGCGGATGCCATTGTCATTACCCACGGCACCGATACCTTGGAAGAGACGGCTTATTTTTTGCATTTAACGATTCGCGATAGTCGCCCGATAGTCCTCACCGGCGCCATGCGTCCGGCTACGGCGTTAAGCGCCGACGGCGAGGCCAATCTCTTAAACGCCGTCCGGGTGGCCGCCCATCCTGATTCGATGGGGCGAGGGGTGCTGGTCACGCTAAATGAAAAAATTGACAGCGCCAGAGATGTGACTAAGACTAATACCCTAGCGGTTGAGGCCTTCCGGTCACCGGGGATGGGCAGTTTAGGCTGTGTGCTTGCTGGCAATGTCGCCTATTACCGCCGCTCCACTCGCGCCCACACCATAGACAGCGAGTTTAACCTTGAGGCTGTCAAGACGCTCCCTAAGGTAAAAATAATTTACGGCGCGGCCTGTGACGACAGCCTTTTCGTGGAAGCGGCCTTAGCCGCCAAGGTTCCGGGGCTTGTCTATGCCGGTATGGGCAACGGCTCTGTGCCGCAAGAAATGGAAAAGGCTTTGGCCGAAGCCGCGCGGCAAGGTTGTGTCGTAGTTCGTAGCAGTCGCGTGGGCAACGGCGCGGTTACCTGCGCCGAGGAATCCTATCGCCGCCATAATTTTGTGGAGGGGGACACCCTTACGCCGCAAAAAGCGCGGATATTATTGCAACTGGCTTTGACCAAAACCAAAAACCCTGCCGAGATACAAAAGATGTTTTGGCGGTATTAAAGCCCAAAAAGGCTCGCAGCGACCAGTGTTAGTCGCTACGAGCCTTTTTTACGCCAAAATTTTGGCCAGTTCTATCCAATCCGGCTCTCGCGCCGCCTTTTTGAGGGCGGCGTAGCGCTCGGTTTCCGTCTCCGGCAAACGGTAGCCGGCGAGTGAATCCATGACAAATTGCAAGCTGTCGAAATCGAAACTGGCGGTAATTTCTCGTAAAGTTTCGTAAGCCTCGCTAAGTTCCGCCGGGTCGATGAGCGGTTTTTCTTCGCTGTCCGTGTCTTCCTGTTGCAACAGGGGCGACAAGTGGGGGGCGTAGCTACGGTACAACGCTAGTAGCGCCGGGGTGTCGGCTTCTATTTCTTGCACATAACCGCTGTTGCCGGCGTTTTCCAAGCGAAGCGCCTTCTCCGACAGTTCCGTGGCGCCCACCACGCGCGCGCTGCTCTTGAGGGCGTGTACCTTGGTGGTGTAGTTGGCATAATCGCCCTGCCGAAAATATTCTTCTATCTCGGCGGCGCTCGGCTCGATGGATTCGGCAAAAACCGTCAGAGCATCTAAATAGGCATCTTCCGAGCCGCAATGACCTACCCCGGCCGCCGTGTCCAAGCCGGGAACGGTTTGGAGCCAATCGGGGAGCGCGGCCAAAACCGTCTCCTCCTCCGGCGCTACGGCCTCGGTGGTATGTCGCACCTTTTCCGGCGGCAAATATTTCAGCATCATGGTCTCTAACAGGGTGCTGTTGATGGGTTTGGTGAGATAATCTTGGAAACCGGCCTCCATGTACATGGCCTTGGCACCGGAAACGGCGTTGGCCGTTAGAGAAATCACCGGCGTTTCGTCGTTGAGATTGCCGGGCAACGCCTTCATTCGCGCCAAGGTTTCAATGCCGTCAATCCCCGGCATCCGATGATCCAAAAAGATAATGTCATAGTGCTTCTTGGTCACCAAATGCAAGCACTCATAGCCGCTTTCCGCCGTGTCGATTTGTACCCGGGTTTGTTTTAATAACCCCTTGACCACGGTAATATTCATCACCGTATCGTCAACCACCAAAATACAGGCGTTGGGGGCGATGAATTTTTCTTGGTACTCGCCGCGTTTGGCCAGCGTCCGCCGATAGGATTCGGCGAAATCCCCCATAGGCTCCCAATTCATGACTTCTTGCCGGAGCTTGAAGGAGAAATCGGAGCCTTCGCCATAGACGCTTTTCACGGCGAGTTTACTACCCATCAGCGAAAGTAGCTGTTGGGTTATGTTCATGCCGAGGCCGGTGCCTTCAATGGCGCGGTTGCGCTTTTCCTCAATGCGTTCAAAGGCGGTGAAGAGCCTCGCAATGTCTTCTTCCTTGATGCCGATGCCCGTGTCCTTCACGCTGATTTTCAGGAGAATGTGGGCGGCATCCTCTTTTTCGTAATCCACCGTCAAATGAATAGAGCCTTTTTCCGTATATTTTACCGCATTGGTGAGAATGTTCGTCACTACCTGTTTTATCCGTACCTCGTCGCCGAACAGAACGCTAGGCAGACAAGGCGCCGCATCCACTTTCAGCGCCAAGCCCTTTTTCTGCGCCCGCGTCTGAATCATGTTGACGAGGTCGTTTAAGACGGAACTCATCTCGTATTCCACGGGAATAATATCCATCTTGCCGGCCTCTATCTTGGAGAAATCCAAGATGTCATTGACCAAACTCAACAGGCTGTTGCCGGCCAAGCGAATATTTTCGGCGTACTCGCAGATAACCGGGTCGTGACACTCCCGAAGAATCATTTCGTCCATGCCCAACACGGCGTTGATGGGGGTGCGAATTTCATGGCTCATGTTAGAGAGGAACTGGCTTTTGGCGATATTGGCGGCCTTGGCCTGCTCCGCCATCTGCTTCAGTCCTTCGTTGGATTCGGCCAGTTCCCTAGTGGTGGCATCAAGGAAGGCGGCCATACGAGTAGAAAGGGGGATGACCTCGTGAGTTTCCTCTTCCTCGTCCATTTTGGGGCGCCAAGGCGAATAAGTAGGTTGCGTGCCTTCCCTCATACCCACGGCCACAAAAGCGCTGTTTAAGACGCCTCCCTGACCTTGGTGCTTGTAAATTTCCGCCGTGCCGTATGCTTCCGTAAGATCCGGACGAAAACGGCGATAGTACCCCGGTTCTTTGGCGGCCTTTTGTTTCAAAAAGAGGGTGCGATTGCCGCAGATGGTGAGGAAAGCGGCTTCGGGGCTGAAGATGTGCATTTCCTCGCTGTACATCTTGGTGATGGCGAGGATTTCATGGGGATTGGCGTACATGAGACGCACTTTTTCGCCTAAATGCACGTCGCCGTTGAAATATATGCCCCCCTCTTCGTCATACACCGGGGGAACTCTGGCCACAATGCAGTCGTTGCGCAGGAAACCCAAGGGAAATTCGGCGATATTGAAGATAAAATTTTCATCGGGAGTAACCTTCAGATAACGATGGTATATTTCTGTGGCGGGTATGTTATCCACCGTGACAATGCAGGTTTCACCCTTGGTTTCCGTGACGGTCATTTCCTTACCCAAAGGTTTCCAACCCAAGATATAATCGGCGCGCACAAAAAGCTCCGCCCCGGAAAACACCGCCATAATGATGCCGCTGCGGCATACCTTGCTGCCGATGATGTACTGTTCGCCTTGGGGGCTAGCGTCTATGCGGTGAAAGAGATTCTCCTTCACCTCCGAGACTTCTTCGACGCTTTCCTCGAAAATACCCGCCACCGCGCCGAAAACGGCTACCTCCTCGTTGCCTACGGCCAAATTGTCGATAAAACCGGACATGGCTGTGGTAAGTCCGGCGCAAAACACCGACACTGCTTTGACATTATCCATTTGCCTCAGCCGCTTGCCGATAGCCGTCCCCATTTCGCCGTAGTGGCAAGGACAGCCATGATGTTCAATGAGCGTTACGCGAGCCTCGCGAAAGAAGGAAATGTTCAAATCCAGTTGGTAGCCGTCGCTTCGTCTGGCGAAAATTGTTTGGGACATGCCGGTGACTACCGCCTTGGGGAGGCGTTCGTGAATCAAATCCAATATACGTTGGGCGTATTTTTTGGGTATCTGTTCGCAGAGCAACAAAATATATACGCCGCTAGCCTCGCGGTAAGCGCGCGACGCTTCAATGGTATTCAGCAGCGAATTAAGCTGCACCCAAGTCGTCAGTCTGTCTTCTACAATATCCAAGGAAAGCCGATAATTTTTTTGGATCATGCTTACTTCCGCTCCTTTTCTCTTTCTGTGTAAATTATATATGTAGCGAGACTTCTAGGCAAGCAAAAAACCAAAACGGTTCTGCGCTACCCTTCGGTATCCCTAGGGGATAAGGTAAGCCATTCCACCAAATTTATTTGTTTAATGCCATCTTCGGCTAGAGGGAGGGTATCTAAGGTCAAGATATATTTGGGATAATTGTCTTTAATTTGCTTGAGGGGCGTAATTTCACGTTTGAAGGTTGTGGAGTCGAGGACAGTGGCTGCCACCTGATAGTAGGCGCGTTCGCCGCCGTATTCGTGCAGGAAATCTATTTCCCGTTCGCCGATTTTGCCAATACTGACACGTCCGCCTCGTCGTCTCAGCTCCAAATAAACAATGTTTTCTAAGAGATGGCCTATATCCGTACCGGGGTGTCCCAGAATAAGTCGTCTAAAACCCAAATCAACAATGTAATACTTTTGGAGGGTTTTTAGATATTGTTTCCCCTGTACATCGTAGCGAGGGCAGGGATATAGAATAAAGGCCTCGCCCAGTGTATGCAGGTACTGGTCGATGGTAGCAGAGGCGGTTTTGTGTCCCTGCGAGGTGAGGGTATCGGCAATCTTCTTGGCCGATACTATATTGCCTATGTTGGCTAACATGAATTTGGTAACGTTTTCCAGTCGGGTAACGTCCTGTATATTCCGACGCTGAATGATGTCTTTGACCAAAACTGTATGATAAATGCCGGATAAATAGTCTAGGCGGATGTCCTCATCCGGGAGCTTCGAGATATAGGGAAATCCCCCCCAGTTGAAATAGTCTCGCCAAGCTACGGCGGCCGGTTGCTTCCGTAGCTCACAATACTCGGTCAGTGATAAAGGGAACAGGGCAATCTCTATATAACGGCCGGACAGTAGCGTAGCCAATTCCCCGGAAAGCATAGTGGCATTGGAGCCGGTAAGATAAATATCAACCGGCGACTGCTCAAAAAGGGTCACGATGGCCTTTTGGAAATTCGGCACCAGTTGCACTTCGTCTAAAAATAAGTAGGTGAGTTCCTTCGTAGTTAGGCGTTCGGTTATGTAACGATACAGCGCATGATACTCCAAGAGGGGTTCGGCCTCTATTCGATCGAACTCTATGGTCAATATTTGGCTGGGAGCTATTCCCTGCGACAATAAAATATCCCGGTACTGCCTTAACAGAGTTGACTTGCCGCAACGCCGCACGCCGGTAATAACCTTGATAAGCCGTTTGCCACGGGCTTGTTTCAGCTTGTTCAAATATATTTTGCGTTCCACTAGATGTTCTGGCATAACAACTACCTCCTTTTTAAACTATACTTTAAATAAATCCAAAAAACAATATTTTTTTAGTTGAGTTTTAAAAAGGTTGAAACTTTAACGAGCCACATAGACCCCAGCACTTTGAATATAGCGATATGGCAGTCTTGAGGTCAGCTACGGCAAACAGCCCGACCTTTCGGTCGGGCTGTTTGCCGTTATTTGGAGTTATACATGTAACCTAGTAGCGATGCGCTCCATGGCCTCTTTGGTTCTTTCCTTATCGCCGAAGGCGGTGAGCCGAAAATAATTTTCGCCGCAGGGGCCGAAGCCGGCTCCCGGAGTGCCGACGATGTTTGCCTCTTGGAGGAGTCTGTCGAAGAAATCCCAAGAGGCGACCGGGGTTTTTAGCCAAATATAGGGCGCGTTAATGCCGCCGTAAGCGGTTAGCCCCACTTTTTTCAGCCCTGCCAAGATAGTACGGGCGTTTTCTTGATAGTAAGCGATATTTGCTCGCACCTGTTTCTCACCCTCCGGGGTGAAAATGGCGGCGGCGCCTCGTTGCACGATGTAGGCGGTGCCGTTAAATTTGGTGGTGTGTCGTCTTTCCCAAAGAGAACGGAGATGGACAAGTCTCCCGTCGGCGGCTCTGCCCTTGACGCTACTGGGTATTACCGTATAGCCGCAACGAGTGCCGGTGAACCCGGCGGTTTTGGAAAAAGAACGAAACTCAATGGCCACGTCCTTGGCTCCGGGAATTTCATAAACGGAATGAGGCACATCATCTTCGGTGATAAAGGCTTGGTAAGCCGCATCAAAGAGAATTATCGCCTCGTTGTCTCGGGCGTAGGCTACCCATTTGGTAAGTTCAGCGCGAGAAAGAGCGGTGCCGGTGGGATTGTTGGGGGAGCAGAGATAAATTATATCTACCTTTTCTTTAGGCAACGGCGGAGCAAAATTATTCTCCTCCGTGCAGGGTAAATACGTCACTCCGGCAAAATGGCCGTCTGCTTGCAAATCCCCGGTACGTCCGGCCATGACGTTAGTGTCTAAATAAACGGGATACACCGGGTCGGTAATGGCTACGCGACTTTCTTGGCCGAATATCTCTTGGATATTGCCGCAATCGCTTTTGGCGCCGTCGCTGACAAAAATTTCGTCAGCGGCAATGTCAATGCCATGGTCAAGGTAGTTATGTTTCCGAATGGCCTCAAGGAGAAAGGGATAGCCCTGTTCCGGGCCGTAGCCTTTGAAGGTGGTCGCCTCGCCCATCTCCTGAACGGCTTCCGTCATGGCGGCGATACAAGCCTTGGGTAGGGGACGGGTCACGTCCCCGATGCCTAGGCTGATGATGTCGGCATCAGGGTTACTCGCCTTATAGGCTTTGACCCGTTTGGCGATTTCGGCGAACAGATAGTTGCCGGGGAGTTTTAAGTAATTATCGTTTACCGTGACCATAAGCGCCTCAAATCATATTTTTGCTATAAGCATCATAGAGGGATTTCAGCTCCTCCATTTTGTCGTACATCTCCACTTGAAGTCCCGAGGCGCGGCGATAGTCCCCGGCGTTTAAGGCGTTGATGAGGAGGGTGAAGAGGGATTTTTCGTCGATGCTGTCCTTGGCAAGGGCAATCCGCAGGGAATCAATCTTGTTCCAGTTGTAAGCGTCTTGGTCGGTTACATGGTCGGCTTCTATTTCCCGGGCGCGGCGTACAATGTCCCGGTTTTCGGGAATAATCCGCGAGATTAGCTCCGTCTTCCAGCGGAGCAAAGCCCCGGCCTCAAAGGCTTCGATTATCTGATCGCGCAAGGCGCCACCGGCGGTAATGACGGCTCGTTTCTCCGGATAGTTCTTGAAACCCTCCATGTTTTCCCACACGGTGGCCGGCGGAGTGCCAAAGAGGCGGTTACGTTCTTCTTCGGTGTAGTCCTCGAAAACGTCGGATTCACTGCGATAAGCCCGGTCTTTCTCCAAATAAAAACCGTCCTGCCCGGCTTCTTTCGACAGCTCGGCCAAAAGCTCGGCGGTGCTGTGGGGCAAAGCGGCGCGAATCCCGTCCAAAACGGCAGAATATATGGCCGCCAAGGCCAAATAGGTGTTAGTGTATGGGTTGCAGGCGCGAAGTTCAAAACGGGTAGCGTAGGGATTGTCCAAATCACGAATCAACCCGGCAAGGATAGTACGGTTCCGGGAGGGAACGGAGGGCGAATGTCCCAAAGAAGTGACGATGCAAACCGGCGCTTCAAAACCGGGCTTGAGACGGTTCAAAGAATCGTTCGTGGCCGACACAAAGGGGTTTATGACCTCATAATTTTTCAAAAGCCCCATGATGGCGCCATAGCCTACGGCGCTCATAAAATCCTCCCGGGGTTTTACGGGGGAGAAGAGGTTGACGATCTTGCCGTCTTGTAATTTGGCCGCCATGCCGATGTGGGTATGTTCGCCGTTACCGGCTAAACCGATCATGGGCTTGGCCTTGAAACTGACCTCAAGCCCCTCCTCCCGGAAAACTTCTCGCACAATGGTGCGTACCAGTAGTTCGTTATCGGCGGCTTGCAAGGCGTCGGCGTACTTCCAGTCGATTTCAATTTGCTCGCAGACGTGTTGCATCCGGCCGCTTTCGTCGATTTGCGCCTTGAGGCCGCCCACTTCTTTGTGTCCCATTTCCACGCTCAGGCCGTAGCGATTAAGCTCAAGCACGCACTGCTCCAAGGCCGTCCGCACTGCGCCATGGGTGCGTTCCCAATATTGCTCCTGCATTACCTGCGAGGCGGACATTTCCTCAATGTTGGCCTCCTCCAAGGGGGTTTTCACCCAAAATTCCAGTTCCGTGGCCGCCGTGAAAACTATATCCGTCACGTCGCCGCCGTTGATATTCTCCAGACCGGAAATGCTGGGATGCTGGTGGAGGAGAGACACCAGCTCTTTTTTCACAAATTCCAAGGTATCGGCCAACACTGCCCGTGAATCCACTCGCTTGCCTTCGTGAATGAGGAAGGAGGGAATACGCAAAGTACCCACGGGAAGTCCCGTTTCCTCGTCCAAGTGTTCCGTGTTGTAGTCGATGAACCAATTCACCTTGGGGTCAATGGGCAAATCCACCTTGGCGTTGTTCAAAGTGGCGATACCGGTAAGCACCACGGAAGAACCGTCGGTTTGCACGGCGCGGCCGGCGTAAAAATCATCCATGTCCTTCAAGAAAAGCTCAATGGGGATTTTCTCGTCGGTGTCGTTACCCGCCATGTCGATACCCATGAGGGAGACGAATTTTATTTCCGGATGTTCGCCGAGGGTTTTGCGAATCTCCTCCTGCGTGGAATTAGCCGGGATAACGTACAACATAGCTAAACCATCCTCTCTCAAGACTAAAAAAGGCCACAGGAAATCACGGCCAAATCCGGATTTTCTGCGGCTCCATTGCCACTTATTAGTTTTTCCAACGGTGGTTATGCTACCACACGCCTCCAAGCCTGTCAAGACGAAAAAAATGTATACAGGAATACAAAAGGGCAGCGCTTGCGTCAAATGAGGACTCGTTGTATAATGGCCAAGTCCCTGAAAGCTAGGAGGGGCAGGTTATAAACTCTTTTTTTGCAAAGGAGCGATTCGATTGGCAGATATGAAGCAATATGTTGAGGACGTGTTAAACCTCGTAAAACAGCGCGATCCGGATCAGCCGGAGTTCCAGAACACCGTGAAGGAAGTTCTCACCACCGTTGTCCCCGTGCTGGAGAAGAATCCCCAGTACAAGGAAGCCAAAATTTTGGAGCGCATGGTGGAAGCCGAGCGCATTATAACCTTCCGCGTACCTTGGCAGGACGACAAGGGCGAGGTGCAAATAAATCGCGGCTACCGCGTGCAAATGAACAGTGCCATTGGCCCCTACAAGGGCGGTTTGCGTTTCCATCCCAGCGTCAACCTCAGCATTTTGAAATTCCTCGCCTTCGAGCAGGTTTATAAAAACGCCTTGACGGGGCTTCCCATCGGCGGCGGCAAAGGCGGCTCCGATTTTGACCCCAAGGGCAAATCCGACAACGAGGTGATGAAGTTCTGCCAGAGCTTTATGACGGAGCTTTATCGTCACATCGGCCCGAACGTGGATGTTCCCGCCGGGGATATTGGCGTAGGCGGTCGGGAAATAGGCTATCTCTTCGGTCAGTATAAGCGTCTCCGTGATTCCTACGATGCCGGTGTTCTCACCGGCAAGGGCGTTGACTATTGGGGAAGTCTCGCTCGCACGGAAGCTACCGGTTACGGTTTGCTGTACTTCGTCAAAAATATGCTGGATGACAAGGGCATCGACATGAAGGGCAAGACCGTGGTCGTGTCCGGATCCGGCAACGTGGCCACTTACGCCATTGAAAAGGCTCAGACCTTCGGTGCGAAGGTCGTCACCTGCTCCGATTCCAACGGTTACGTTTACGACCCGGAGGGAATCGACCTTGACGTGGTGAAAGAGATTAAGCAGGTGCGTCGCGGCCGCATCAAAGAATATGTGGAAAAACGCCCCAACGCCGAGTATCACGAGGGTTGCAAAGGCGTATGGACGGTAAAATGCGACATCGCTCTTCCCTGCGCCACCCAAAGCGAGATTGATCTGGAGAGCGCCAAAGCCTTAGTAGCCAACGGCGTACAGGCCGTGGGCGAAGGCGCCAATATGCCTTCCACCTTGGAGGCCATCGCTTATTTCCAAGAGAACAAGATTCTCTTTGCGCCCGCCAAAGCGGCCAACGCCGGCGGCGTGGCTACTTCCGCCTTGGAAATGGCGCAAAACTCCGAGCGTCTCCAGTGGACTTTCGAGGAAGTTGACGGTCGCTTGCAGGGCATCATGAAGAACATTTACCAGTCGGCCAAGAAAAACGCCGAAAAGTACGCCGACCCGGATGATTTAGTGGCCGGCGCCAACATCACCGCCTTCGTAAAAGTGGCGGATGTCATGATGGCTCACGGCATCGTGTAATGTTTGTTTGGGGCAACGCCCCGTCAAAAAAACAGTCTCGCAAACTCGCGAGGCTGTTTTTTATAAGCAAAGAGGAAAATATTATGGACAGTAATTTTGTGGTGGCGGTGAGCGCTGTTGTCCCCCTGTTTTGTTTGATGTTTATCGGGGTGATGGTGAAACGCTTGCGGCTCTTGACGGAAGAAGAATTAAAACATGTGAACCGCATGGTGTTCAAGGTGTTTTTCTTCTGCATGATGTTTTATAATTTATACACTACGGATATTGCCGATACCTTCAGGCCGGGGCTGATTGCCTTTGGCTCCTTGGGGGTGCTGGCGGTGTTTGGACTGGCCACGGCCATTACCTGCGCCTTGGAAAAGGAAAATAAAAAACGCGGCGCCATTATCCAAGCGGTGTTTCGCAGTAACTTTGTCCTTATCGGCATCCCCTTGGTGGCCAATATCTTCGGCGATGCGGCGGTAGCGGTACCCACCATGATGATCGCCATTATCGTTCCCATTTACAATATACTGGCGGTATTTTGTCTGGAAACCTTTCGGGGCGGAAAATTCGCGCTACTGCCCATTTTGCGCGAGGTACTGAAAAATCCCATGATTATGGGAGCAATTTTGGGGGCGGCTTGCCTGATTTTGGGCGTGTATGTGCCGGAACCGGTACTCAAACCCATTCGGCAGGTGGCGGCGGCCACGACCCCGGTAGCGCTCATTGTTTTGGGAGCCTCCTTTAAGATGGGTAGTTCCCATGACCACATGCCCCAACTTATCACGACGATTTTGGCCAGACTCGTTATCGTACCGGGGATAATGCTGAGTTTGGCGATTTACTTAGGCTTCAGAGATATTGACCTCATCACCTTGCTGGCTGTTTTTGCTACGCCTTGCGCCGTAGCCTCCTTTGCCATGGCGCAACAAATGGGTAGCGACGCGGATTTAGCCGGGAATTGCGTGGTTTATACTTCGGCGCTGTCCTGTTTTACTATTTTTGGCTGGGTACTCCTTCTCAAAACTTTAGGGATGTTTTGACGAAGAAAAAGAAAGGCTTAATATATTGTGAGTAGTGACGATATACAGGGTGAGAGGAGTTTTTTGCCTCTCGGTGTGTCCACGAGAGGGGGCGATGGCCATGGTGGAACGCATTGAGAGAGTTGCTCGCGTAAACGGTATCAGCTACGGCGCCTACAGACCCTTTGAACGCAAGGAAGGCTATCGGGACAAAGAACGGCAAAAGCCAAAATTCTCCGGTTTTCTCCGCCATGCCTTAGGTGGGGAGCCGGAGGATGACGGCTCCTACCGCTTGGATATAGGCGTGGGTCGCGCCACCCAATCCCTGTTTTATCGGGGCGACATTGACCTTAGGCCGATGCAAGAAAGGATGAACCTAGTTGCGCGAGGATGATACCCATTACATGAAAATGGCTCTGATGGAAGCTAGGCGAGCTTATGCGCTGGCCGAGGTTCCCATCGGAGCCATTATTATTGATGAAGAGGGGGAGCTCGTGGCCACCGGCTACAATCGCCGGGAAATAGACAACGATGCCACCGCTCACGCCGAAATGATAGCCATTAAATCAGCCTGCGAAAAACTTAACCGTTGGCGACTAACGGGGCTGACCCTTTATGTAACTATTGAACCGTGTCCCATGTGCGCCGGAGCCATCATCATGAGCCGTCTGAGCCGGGTGGTGTATGGCGGTTACGATGTCAAGGCCGGCGCCGTCGATAGCCTGTTTAATGTCCTCTCCCATCCGGGGCTGAATCACCAACCGGATGTCACAGCCGGAGTGCTGGCCGAAGAGTGCGCCGACCTGATGAAGAAATTTTTTCGGGAAAGACGGCAAGCAAAATAAAATTCATTTTTTCCGTTTCAGTTGCCTTGCCAAAATGAGCGCGAATATACCTACTCCCACCGCATCCGTTACGATACCGGGATTTATCAGAAGTAAACCGGCGGCGATAAGAATCAGCCGCTGTGCGCCGCGCACGTTGTCGGCCAGATAACCGATTAGGGCGCTACTGATGGCTACCATGCCGATGACCGCCGTACATACCGCCACAATTAAATCGCTAGGCGTGGCGTTTATCATGAGAAGCTGGGGAGAAAGCACAAAAATATAGGGGATAATGAAGGCCGCAATGGCCAGTTTCGACGCATTGACACCGGTTTTTAGCGCATTGCCGCCGCTGATGCCGGAGCCGGCGTAAGCCGCCAGCGCCACCGGTGGAGTTACATCGGCAATAATGCCAAAGTAAAACACGAACATATGTGCCGCCAGTACCGGGATGCCCAGTTGCATTAAAGCCGGGGCGGCGATGGTGGAGGTGATGACGTAGTTGGCCGTGGTGGGTACTCCCATGCCTAAAATGATGGCGGTTATCATAGTAAAGAACATACTGGGCAGCACCAGTCCGCCGGAAAGATCCAAAAGTCCCGAGGCCAGTTTTAAGCCCACCCCGGTTTTCGTCACCACGCCGATGATAATACCGGCGGAAGCGCAGGCCACCAGTACCCCCAAGACGTTTTTGGCGCCCTTTTCGAGACCCTGCACTACTTCAAGGGGTTTCATGCGAGTGGAAGCTCTAAGGGCGGAGCAAAGGATGGAGAGAATAATGGCCACCAGCGCCGCTCTCATAGGCGTGTAGCCCGATACCAAAAGATAAACGATGACGATGAGGGGGAGAGCCAAATGGCCTCTTTCCCTGATTAGTTCGCCCATTTTGGGCAGTTCGCTCTTGGGCAGTCCTTGCAAATTATTTCTCTTGGCCTCAAAATGCACCCCCAGCCACACACCGGCAAAATATAAAGCCGCCGGGATAACCGCCGCTTTGACGATTTCAATGTAAGGCACTCCCACAAATTCCGCCATTAAAAAGGCCGCCGCTCCCATGACCGGAGGCATGAGCTGCCCTCCCGTGGAAGCCGCCGCCTCCACCGCTCCGGCAAAATCTTTGTGGTAGCCCAGTTTTTTCATCATGGGAATGGTTAAACTGCCGGTGCCTACCACATTAGCCACGGAACTGCCGGACACCGTACCCATGAGGCCGCTGGACAAAACTGCCACTTTGGCCGGGCCGCCGCTGGCCCAACCGGCGATGGAATTGGCGAGATCAATGAAAAATTTCCCCAGTCCCGTTGATTCTAAGTAAGCGCCAAACAGGATAAAGAGGAAGATGAAGGTAGAGGACACTCCCAAGGGAATACCGAAAATGCCCTCCGTGGTGTAAAAGAGATGTCCCGTGAGCTGATCTAAAGTTAGCCCCCGATGTGCTAGCACCCCCGGCATATAAGGCCCTAAAAAGGCATAGGCCAAAAAGAATAATACCACCACCACCATGGGGATACCCACCACTCGCCGGGTGGCTTCAATCACCAGTAAAATTCCCAAGACGCCTACGATTAAATCCGCGCTGATTAGGGTCAGGCCGGAACGGAGAACCAGGGCATTGTACTCATAGACGATGTAGGCCGGTGCCGCCGCCCCCAAGATAGCTAGGAACACGTCTAAAGGATGCGCCTTTGTCCGGCTCCAAGATTTTTTGGTAGGATACAAAAGATAGGCTAGCGCGAGTCCAAAGCCCAAGTGGATCGCCCGTTGCAAATGGGCATCGAGTACGCCGAATATCGCCGTATAAAGCTGAAACACGGAAAAAGTAATGGCCAGCGCCGACACAAATTTCCCCATAAGTCCCGTATATTGCATAGTGTCAGACTCGCTGTCGTATTTTTTTAATACTTCCTCCGCCGACATGGTTTTCTCTGCCATGGCTAATCACTTCCTTTCACCAAAATATTGTTTCCCAGCGCCTTTTAATGACTAAATTTATAAGAGTGCCGGGAGGATACATTTCATACAGGCGAAACTCCCTTTGGCCTATGGTCACGGTAAGTTCCGTTCCCAGTCCCGTTCTGAGACTCAGGGTGGGAAAATGCCGTTCCATGTTGTCCATGACAAAATAATCGCCCTCGACGTGAAAATCGCCCTCGGAGGCTAGGAATGGAAGTCCCACCCCAAAGGATTGGTAACGGGTTGAATTGAGTGTAAAGCCGGTCAGACTTTCATCCACTCGGAGCTGTTCCTCCACCGGGGTTTTTTGCACCGAATGAATAAAGCGAATTTTGAGTGGGGTTGATGCCTCTGCCGGTACGCGTAACAACACATCCTCCCCGACCGTGAGGCACAAAAGAGGCTGTGCGAACCAGTAAGCCATTGTGAAGGGTAACACAAGCCCTAGGAGTAGCCAAGCTCCGGCATAAAGATATGATTTCATAGTAACCATCAGCTGTAAAAAAACAGCGAGACCTAAACCACATAGGCCTCGCTGCCAGTGATACCAATTTTATTCCTTGAAGAACTTCTCGGCGCCCGCGTTCATGTCGAGAGGCATACCTTTGAGGGCTCCCTGCTTGGTAATGAGTTTACCCACGGAATGAGCGGCCTCGATGCGATCAAGATGGGTGAAAATGGCCTTGGCAACATCATAACCTAAAGCATCATCTACTTTGTCGGAAGCCACCAGCATTGCCATGACGGAAACAGTGGGGACAGCCTCGTCAAAGCCGGCATAGGTTCCGGCAGGAACGGTGGTCTTGGTGTAGAAGGGGTACTTGGCGAGCAAAGCATCAGCCGGAGCATCGCTCACGGGCAGAAGGCGAATCTTGTTTTGGGAGGCAATATCCTGCACCGAGGCGGTGGGATAGCCGGCGGTAAGGAAAGCGGCATCAACATTGCCGTCTTTCAAGGCGCTGGCGCCTTCGGCGAAGGAAAGATACTGCACGGTAATGTCGTCGTAGGTAACGCCGTAGGCTTCCAAAATCTGTCTGGCGTTGGCCTCTGCGCCGCTACCGGCAGCGCCAACCGCCACACGCTTGCCCTTTAAATCAGCAACGCTCTTAATGCCGGCAGAATCCAGCGTCACAAACTGGCAAGTTTCTGGATAAAGGGTAGCTATACCGCGTATGTTGGTAACTTTTTTGTCTTGGAACATTTCGGTGCCGTTGACGGCATAGTAGGTGATGTCATTTTGCACAATGGCTAAATCCACGGAACCGTCTTTCAGCATGTTGATGTTGGCCACCGTAGCGCCGGTACTTTGGGCGCTGGCGTTCATGCCGGGGATTTCCTTGTTCAAAATCTCCGCCATGGCGCCTCCTATGGGGTAATAAGTCCCCGCTGTGCCGCCGGTGGCGATGTTTAAGAACTTCTTTTCCGCCGTCTTGCCGCCGTCGCTACCGCACCCGGCCAAAAGCGCCAAAGATGCGGTCAGGGCGCAGACGACAGTCAACATTTTTTTCCACGCACAGAATTTCATGTCGCTACCTCCTACTTTAATCAGAATCCGTACCACCTATAACTCCCACCCCATTATAACACAGAAAATTTCCCTACTCAACGGGGAAGATTATTATTTTTCACCGCGCCAAGGGGGAATTTTTTTTAAAACCCCCATAGTCGCGATTCCTATTAAGAGACCGGTACCGAGTCCTGCTATCCCCAGCAAGGGGAAATACAACCAAAGCCCGGGCGCATCCAGCAAAAAATAGGCCACCGCCAGCTGCGCCAAATTGTGAGCGAATCCTCCTGCGGCGCTAACCGTGGGGAGAGAAAAACGGCCGCCGGCCTTTAACAGCGCCATGACCGCTAGGGAAAAAAAGCCGCCGGTGACGCTAAAAAGCCAGACCGTAGGGCCGCCGCCGAAAAAAGAAGCCAGTACGGTGCGCATGAGTACAATTATAAACACGTCCTTTGCTTGGGGGAAATAATACAGCGCCGTCACGGTAATGACGTTAGCCAGTCCCAATTTCGCTCCCGGCACAGTGAAAGGCAAGGGAATCAGTCCCTCAAAGAGAAATAAGGCCAAGGACTGCGCCGTGAAGAGGGCTAAGTACAAGAGCTTACGCGTCGCCTTCATTTTACTCCTCCTCTGCAGGGCGTATTTCCACGATGATGCGGTGGGGCAGACAGGCGATGATTTCCCCCACTTGAGCTATTCTGCCGCCGGCTACGCAAATCTTATCGGGGCAATCGGCGCTGACCATGGCTACCCCTTCACCATCAAGAAGCAATACGTTGCGACCGTAACGGGTAGAAATGACAATCTCCTCCGGCTCTAGGCCCTCCAAGGGAATTTTTCGCCACACTTCGCCCTCAACGGTAATTTGAACGTAGCGAACCGAAGCCTTTTCGCTGCTTAGCCTCCATAGAGGGAGGGCGCAAAGGAGTAGCAAGACGGCCAGAAGAACTATATCGGCTTTTTTTCTTGGTATTTGCATCGCACAACGACCTTTAAATTTAGGGAAACAGGGTATATACTTAACGAAAAATGATTCATTTTTCTGCTGTCATTCCGGGAGGTAAAAATAATGCTAAGTCGCGGAGCTTGGGCAAAAATAGATTTGGCTGCCCTGAAGCAAAATTATATAGCCATAAAAAGTTGTATCCAAGGGAGGGCTCAACTTTGCGCCGTGGTGAAGGCCAACGGCTACGGTCACGGCGCCTTGGCGGTGGCGCGGACGGCGGTGGAGTGCGGCGCCGCTTATTTGGCGGTGGCCACCTTGGAGGAAGCTAAGGAACTTAGACGAGCCGGGTTTACGACGCCGATTTTATTGCTGGGGGTTGTCCCACCGGAATATGCCCCGGAAATCGTGGCGCATGAATTAACCGCCGCCGTCACCGATAAGGATTCTGCCGTCGCCCTGTCGCAAGCCGCCACCTTGCAAGGGCGAAGGGTGAAAATCCATCTAAAGGTGGATACCGGCATGGGACGCATCGGTATTCCCCCACGGGAGGCCGGGAATTTTGCCGCCTTCCTTGGCAATTTACCCGGTTTGGATTTGGAGGGAATTTTCTCGCATTTTGCCGCCGCCGATACCGCCGACAAAACCCATACGCGGCGTCAACTGGAGCTGTTTAAAGAGGCTATCGCGGCGGTGGAGGGGCAAGGCATTTCCCTTAGACTAAAGCATATTGCCGAGTCGGCGGCCATTTTGGAAATCCCGGAAGCGCATTTTGACATGGTACGCGCCGGCATTATTCAGTATGGATTATGGCCATCTTCGGAAGTAAGCCATCCCATCGATTTAAAACCCGTCATGACCTTAATGGCGCAAATCGCGCTGGTGAAAGAGGTAGCCGTCGGGGAAACCATCGGCTACGGCGGCGAATTTAAAGCCGCCAGAGCTTCTCGGATAGCCACGCTCCCCATAGGCTATGCCGACGGTTACATTCGCGCTTACGGTCAAAAGGGCTATGTGGAAATCAGGGGTAAACGTGCTCCCATTGCCGGACGAGTCTGCATGGATCAAGTCATGGTGGATGTAACGGATATTCCCGAGGCGAAAAGCGGCGATGTTGCCACGCTCTTTGGCTCTCCTACCTTAACCACCGACGAGGCGGCCGGGTGGCTTAACACCATAAATTACGAAGTGACCTGCCTCGTATCCCCTAGGGTGCCGCGTTTATATCAATAAAGCTGGCGTTTCCAGTAAGCTAAATCCGTTTCGTTCAAGGGCAGGTCAATGACCTGCCCATTGTCATAATAAAAGCGGAAGCGCACCTCGTCGGCGGCGCGGATGGCGGCGAGACTCGCCCGGGGTATTTCCACGAACAATTTATTTTCGTATTTGAAGCGATTTTCGTCATCCATGGCTTCGTCGCCCAAGGGAGGAGTCTGTTTAACGGTAACATTCATCTCCCAAGCGTCGCCGTCGGTATAAAGCACCGCCTTAGGGAGCATCTGGGCGCTGTCAAAGCGATAATCCCACAGGGAAAGCACCGCCCCTTCCACCTTGCCGTCTTCGGTAAAAGAGCTTTGAAAATCTATGTGGCAATAGGCAGACAGACTGTCGGCACTGCGATGGTCAATAGTCCAGACGTAGGACAGGCCAAAGATGCCGGAAAAAATCAGCATTATTCCCAGTATCAAAACAAAATTTTTCATGAGTCGCCTCCTGTTTTTGCCATTATAACACATTGCTCGCAAGGGCGTTAGTTTTTTCGTGGGAAAAAGGTTGCCGTTCGGGCAGTCTCCCTACCCCCTTCACAATTTTTCCGTATCGTGGTATGATACAGGTGAATAAGATTAAAGGAGCGCATCGGTTGAAGCCTTTTTTTATTGCCCTGCAATTTCTCACCAGAATCCAAGTGGTGAAGCAAAATGATTGGTCAGCCGAAGATTTTGGTCGGAGCGTGGCTTTCTTTCCCTTGGTGGGCGGCGTATTGGGAATTATAATTGGCGGCGCAGCGTATGTTTTGTTTGTCGCGTTGCCGTCCTGCGGCGTCACTGTGCCAACTCATTTGGGGACGGCGTGTCTCACGCTCATGCCTCTAATCCTCACGGGAGGACTGCACGCCGACGGTTTAATGGATGCGGCAGACGGTCTCCTTTCCGGGCGCGACCGAGAAAAAATCCTCGCGATAATGAAGGACAGTCGGGTGGGAGCCAGCGGTGTCATGGTCTTTGGAGGACTCCTCCTCCTGAATTGGAGTTTACTGCTGGATATGGAGCGCGCTTTGTTGCCAACGGCGTTGTTTTTAGCGCCGGTTATCGCGCGTCTTGCTATGACGCTGGTCATAGTCAAGTTCCCCTACGCCAGACCCCAAGGCATAGGCCATGCCTTCGCTCGGTACGCGCCCCCTTGGACGCTGAAGGTGGCGGCGCTGACTACGGTATGCGCCTTGTTGCCTTGGGGAATAAGCGCATTGACAACCTGTTTGGTAACGATGTTATTCGCCCTGTGGCTGGCCAGAAGCATCACCAAAAAAATCGGCGGCCTAACCGGCGACACCTACGGCGCCATCGAGATTCTATGCGAAACTGCGGTGCTGTTGCTCTTGCCCATCGCTAATGGTTTGTAAGAAGCAAAATCTATTAAGGTTTCCAAAGGGGATTATCCCCTTTGGCCGCCGGAGGCAAAATTCAAGAGATGCTACGGGGGTGCTGTCACTATGCAAACATACGCCCACGGTGGCAATATTTACGCCGCTGTTTCGCCCAAAGGCGCTTGGCTGGATTTTAGCGCTAATATTAACCCCTTGGGACTATCGGCCAAAGTGCGAGACTGCCTCATAAATAACATGGCGGCGGTAACGGCCTACCCCGACCCCGAGGCCAGAGAATTTCGGGGGGCGGTGGCCGAGCATTTCGCCGTGGCTTACGAAAAAATCCTGCCGGCAAACGGCGCCGCCGAACTTTTTTACCTGTTTTTTCACACCATGAAGTTTCGGCGAGTGGTCATACCCGTACCTACTTTCAGCGAATATGAAAGAGCCGCTCGCGCCGCCGGTAGCCGGGTGAATCGCCTGTATTTGTCGGCGGCAGATAATTTTACCCTAGAGATAGGCAGTCTGCGGCAGTCGCTTATGACTGCCGATTGCTTGGTGCTGGCTAATCCCGACAATCCAACGGGGCGTCTTTTACCCCGTGAAAATCTCTTAGCAATCGGCGACTTTGCCGCCGCTAACGACAAGTGGCTCCTTATAGATGAATCCTTTTTGGAGTTTCGCCCCGAGGCCGAGGAATTAACGGCGCGGCATTTGGTCAGGGAAGGGTTCCCTTTGGTGGTGGTGCATTCCTTGACGAAATTTTACGCCCTGCCGGGACTGCGTTTGGGTTTTGCCGTAGTTCCCCCATCGCTGGCGGCCAAGCTAAATCTGCATCGCGATCCTTGGTCGGTGAATGTGTTGGCGCAGAAAGCCGGAGTAGTGGCACTGCATGACCTAGACTATCAGGAGGCCACTCGCCGTTATGTGGCCATGGAGCAAAAATATCTGCTATCGGCGCTGGGTAGATTACCCAACCTAAAAATTTTTCCCCCCAGCGTCAACTTTCTGCTCCTTTCGCTGGCGGATTCTCCTTGGCGCAGCAACGAATTGGTAGCGGCCATGCAACGAGAAAACATTCTCTTGCGCGATTGCCAAAACTATCCGGGCTTAGACGATACCTTCATTCGCTTGGCGGTGCGTCGCCGGGAGGAAAACGAACTGCTACTGAGGGCGTGGCACGAACTTTGGAGGGCAAAGGGATGAATTTAATACTGGTCAGGCACGGAGAGACTGCTTGGAATGTTTCCGGCAAGTATCAGGGGCAGACGGATGTACCCTTGTCAGCAGCCGGCTTAAAGCAGGCGCAAATACTAGCCGCGTATTTCCCCGTAGCCAAGGTGGATGCCATCTATGCCAGCGACCTGAAGCGCGCCATGGTGACGGCTGAGTACTTGGGAAAAAAATTTGGCCTTACGGTAAGGCCGGAAAAGGCCTTCCGCGAGCTTAATTTCGGCGATTGGGAGGGCTTGACCTACGAGGAAATTACCGCCAAGTGGCCGGAGGCCATGGATAATTTCTTGGCGCATCCCGATAAGCTGGTTATCCCGAACGGGGAATCCTTCGCCATGTTGCAAGACAGAGCTATGGCCAAAGTGCGAGAAATGATTGCCCTCCACCCGGAGCAAAACGTGGTACTGGTAGCCCATGGGGCGGTACTGCGTACCATACTGGCGGCGGCTTTGGATATACCCTTGGCAAACGTCTGGCGACTGCGGCAATACAACACCGCCATCAGCCTTATTCGCTACACGGACACCATGCCCTTGGTGGAAGTGATGAACAGCACGGCGCATTTAATTTATGGGGAGTAAAATGCCAAAAGGAGGGCAGCAAGGTGAAAAATTTTTCGTGGAGAAAAGTTTTGTTGGGCGCAGCGATACTGATAGCGATAGGCGGCCTCTTGGTGGGCAATTATTTTGTAACTTTCGCCTTAAAGCGAGGTAGCGACAGCGACCCCACTGCTCCGCCGGCGGCTTGCGTCAATATTGTGGATCCGAACCGCTCCGCCGCCGACTTGCCGAATGTTCCTCACGAGGAATGGGAAATCACCTCCGAGGACGGTCTTACCTTGCGAGGAACGGCCTTTCTTCCCACAGAGGAGCGAAAGGAGTCTGCCCACCGTTGGGTCATTATGGTACACGGCTATGGTCGTAATCAGGCCTTTGTGTGGGACTACGCCGAGGCGTATTTGGGGCAAGGCTACCGGGTACTCACTCCCGATTTGCGCGCCGCCGGGAAAAGTGACGGGGAATATCTTACCATGGGCGCCATGGAAAGCCGAGATTTGGTGAAATGGGCGGAAAAAATCGTGGCTACAGACCCCGAGGCCGAAATCTCCCTTCACGGTGTATCCATGGGTGGGGCTACAGTGATGATGGCTTCGGCCTTGGATATTCCCCATCTCTATGCCGTAGTGGAGGATTGCGGCTACACCGGCGCCTACGAAATGTTTGCCGGACAGCTGACCAAACTTTACGGTTTGCCTTCCTTCCCCATTATGAATTTTGTAGATGTGGTAGCGTACCTACGCACGGGATTTTGGGTTTCCGACATGGCGCCGATAAAAAGCGTTCCTGCCACCAAGGTTCCCATGCTGTTTATCCACGGGGATGCGGATGGGCTGGTGCCTTATCACATGATGGGAGAGCTGTTTACGGCATCCGGCGCTCCTCACAAAGAAGAGATGACCGTCCCCGGCGCGGGACATGCCGATGCAAAGGATGCTTACCCCAAGGCTTACTTTGGGCGAGTTTTTACTTTCCTAGCAGAGCAAGCGCCTAGGGAAAACAATTAAGGGTGTGCTGTACTTATGGCCGAATCGATAAAACCTGAGTTACTCCAATTCTTGACGGCTTCCGGGGTACCGCTAAAAATTTTGGTGGTGGAAAGCCTCTGCTACTTGAAAGACCTGCGGCAAATGTTCCCCCACGCCGAAATTTATGCCGTGGTGGCCGAAGAGGACAAGGCCGAAGAATGGACAGAGCTTGAGGTAACATGGCGTTTTCTGGATTATCGGGAAGTTCCCTTGCCCTTCCCTAAAAAATATTTTGATTACATAATTTCGGATCTGACCTTGGAACAGGTCATAAATCCTCAAGATACCGCTGCCGGCTTCGGTCTTTTCTTAAAGGAAACCGGCGCCCTCCTCACCAGCTTTCGCAATATCCGTCACTGGACGGTTCTCCAAAAACTCATGGAGGGACATTATTACGGGCTGGTGTCGCGGCTTTACGCTCGCGCCGAATTTGAAAATCTCCTCTACGCCTCTTTCTACAAGGAAGTGAGGGTGCGTCCCCAGTATCGCTACGGGGATGCCGCCTTGATAAAACGTCTGACGGATGCTGGTTTTGAGAATCTCCACGACGACCTGAACACGGAGTTTTTCTTGGTGTGGGCGGCGCGTTCCATGCCGGAGCTGTCGCTGCTAAAATCCATGTTCACCACTGAAACGCGAAAACAACTGAGCCGTCTCCTGCATCGCATCGAATACGGGGTGGAGCCGGAGAAGTCATGCCTCGCCTTTTGGAAACTGTACGAGGAGACAGGAATTTTTGCCGACTACGCCGCCGCCTTTATCAAAGAGGCGGTTTTTCACCCGGAGCAGTTCTACGAGAATTTAGGGGCATACACGCCGAAGAGTAATGCTGAGGATGTTCAAGCTATTTTGGCAGCTGTAGCGGCGGATAGGTATGAGTAGGTGAGTCTATGGCGTACATAAAAACATGGGAAGAACTTACCATAAGCGACAATTTCCTCTTTCAGAAGGTCATGCAAAATGAGAGCGTTTGTAAACGCTTCATTGAAAAACTCTTGCGTATCAGTGTAAAAAGTATCAGCTACCCGATAGCGGAAAAGGTCATAGAAACAAGCCCCACGCAAAAAGGTATTCGCCTTGACCTCTATGTAGAAACCGCTGAAGGCACGGTGCTGGACATTGAGATGCAGACCACCGAAGGAAATCGGGCGTGGTTGCCTAAGCGAACTCGTTATTATCAGGCCACAATAGATGTCAGCGTGTTAAAAAAGGGTACTGATTATACCATGCTCAAGAAAACCTACATCATATTTATCTGTACCTTCGACCCATTTGGCTACAACCGTAAGATTTACACCTTCACTAATCGTTGCCGCGAGCAGAGAAACTTGGAGTTGGGTGACGAAGCTGTGAGGATTTTTCTCAATTCCAAGGGAACGGTTGGCAGAGTGGATAAGGACATTGACAAATTTTTAGCCTATGTGGAAAGTGGAGTGGCCGAAGGCCAATTCACGCAAGATATTGCCGCTGAAATAAAGCGGTTGAAAACGAGCAAGGAAACGGAGGTGGAGTACATGACTTGGACAGCAGAAATGCAAGACCAGCGACGCGAAGGACGGTTGGAGGGGATGCGTGAGGGTCTTATAGAGGGACGGCGTGAGGGAATGCGCGATGGATTGGATTTTGCTATCAGAAATATGATTGAAACCCTAGGGTTCACCGTAAAGCAAGCTATGGATGCCCTCAAAATCCCTATCGCCGAGCAACCGCAGTATGCCGCCAGACTGCAAAACGCCTAAGACGTTGGGGTGAAACTTCAAAAAATACACCGGAAAGGAGGGAAGTACATGGATGAGAAGCTGAACTGGCAGGTGTTGGCCGGTAAATTTGCTTTGGACGGTGACATGAAGGGAATGCGCGCTTGCGCGAGAGAGCTGTTTGATGCTTTTCCCGATTCGGCGGAGGGGCCGGCCATTATGGCGGAAGCGGCGTTGTATGCCGGGAATCGGGACGAGGCGGAACTTTTAGCCGGCGACGCGCTGGAGCTGGAACCGCAGAGTTTACGCGCCAGATTGGTCATGGCGGGACTGGCCGGTTTGCGCTTCGAGGTGGAAACGGAAATCAAGGCACTCCAAGCCATCGTCAAGGAATTAAAAACCGACGGCGCAGAGCTGGAATCCCGGCGTAAAACCATGAGTGTGCGGCTACACTTGGGGCGAGCCGTGCCGGAGGCAGAAAAAAACCAACGTCAAAACGATGAAGCCAGACGCAAAGTCAACGATTACTTGATGTTTAAGGCGCAAGGGTGGCTGGCCGACGCTTTGTATTTGGCAGCGGATCCTGCCGGGGCGGCTAAAGCTCTCCTGACGGCCAGTAGGCTTGCCGCCTCAGTTGAGGATAAGGTTTCCCTCTATAGCAAGTATCTCTTCATGCTCAACTACCGCACCCTCGGCCCCGACACCGCCAAAGAAGCGGCGCTGACCTACGGCAAGATGCTTCCGGAGGTGGGGATATATTCCCACAGCGACGTGAAGCGAACGCCGGAAAAACGCTTGCGTATCGGCTACATCTCTCCCGATTTTCGCCAGCACGCGGTGGCGTACTTTTTGGCGCCTCTCCTGCGAGATTATGACCGGCAGAATTTTGCCGTACATTGCTATTCGGCCGGGCTGGTGGATAAAGTGACCCAGCGTTTCCAACATTATCCAGTGAACTGGCGAGACATTCGCGGCCGTTCGGCGCGGACGGTGGCGCGGCTCATTGCCGAAGACCACATTGATATTTTGGTGGATCTATCCGGTCACAGCCAAAACAATCTGCTGGATGTGCTGGCCTATCGTCCGGCTCCCATTCAGGTAACGGCCATTGGCTACATGAACACCACGGGGCTTCCCACCATGGACTATTTCCTCTCCGATGTTTTTTGCAGTACCAAGCCCGAGCCGCCCGGTTTCACCGAAAAAGTAATCAGGCTCCCCCATTCGCATCTTTGTTACGACCCCGGCGCGGTGCGAGAAATGCCGGCTCCTGCTATAGAAGCGCCGGTGCGGAAAAATGGTTTTATTACCTTCGGTTCTTTCAACAACGTGGCCAAACTCACCGACGAACTCCTGTGTATTTGGCGCAGTATCATGGATAGGGTGCGACAGTCGCGCCTCGTCATCAAGGGCAAAATTTGCAGTATCCCCGAAGGGCGCACAATTCTCCGGGAAAGGCTGAGGAGGTTGCATTTTGAACTGGCTAGGGTTGATTTAAGACCTTACAGCCCTGATTATTTGGAGCAGTATAGGGATATTGACATCGCCTTAGACACCGCGCCTTATACCGGTGGACTTACCACCTGCGAGGCGCTCTTCATGGGGGTTCCCGTGGTAACTTTAAAGGGACACAGTCATAACAGCCGGTTCGGCACCGGCATTTTGCGGAACGCTGAACTCAAGGAACTCATCGCCAACAACCAGATGGAATATGTGAAAAAAATCATGCAACTGGCCACAAACCCGGAACTATTGCAACGCTACCACCAAGGCCTCAGACAGCATCTGCTGAAATCGCCGCTAATGGACAGCAAAAACTATATGCGCGAACTAGAGAGCGCCTATCGAGAAATCTGGCAAAACTTTTGCGCCGAGGGGGCGAGGCCTAAATGACGTACCAAGATTTTATGGCGGCTTTGGGGAAAAACGACCTGCGCCACGTTTATTTGCTTACCGGCGAAGAGCCTTATTACATCGAGCAGGCGGAGAAATCAATACTGGCTAAACTATTTCCCCGAAAGGCGGACAGGGATGGGGGCTTGCAGAAATTTGACGGGGATGTGGCGGAGGATGAACTGATTGGCACCCTCGCCACCGCCCCTTTTTTTGCGGACAAAAATGTGGTGTTGCTAAAAAACACCACCCTGTTCAAAGAAAACAAAAAAGAAATCGAGGAGAGCGACGCTCCTCCAAAAAAAGGAGAGCGCGGCGGTCAGAAGAAAAAAACGGCCGACAAAGACGAGGCGCTGATAGCCGCCCTCACGGATCTGCCGGAATACACCTACGTTATTTTTGAAAGCCGTCACAAAGCCGACAAACGGCGAAAATTATACAAAACCGTGGAAAAAATCGGTCACGCGCTGGAGGCCGAAGCCATGAAGCCCAGAAACGTGGGGGAGTGGCTACAGGCCAAGTGGCGCGCTATCCAAAAGGAGCCGGATAGAGAGGCCACCGCCTACCTTTTGGGAGCGTTGAGCGTGATGGAGAAAGTGCCGCTGGAGTTTTTAGACCAAGAATTTGACAAGCTGACCCTTTACACCAAAAATAAACGGATCACCAAGGATGATATGGTGGCAATCTTTGCCGGACTGCCGGAGGTATCGGTCTTTGCCCTGACGGAGGCCATCACGGAAAAAAACGCCGCCAAGGCCATTGGCTTATTGCATCGGCAATTAAAAGACGGGGTTTTCCCTCCTATAATAGTGGGAGTCATCGCCGGGAAAGTACGTCAGCTGTGGCAAGCCAAGACCCTCATGAGAGAGGGGGGCGGCGCCAAGGATTTAGCCAAGCGCATGACGGAAAACGGCTACGTCGGTCGAATGCATCCCTATGTGGGGGAACTCTTGGGAAAAGCCGCCATGGGTTTCAGCGAAGACACGCTCAAACAAGCCTTGTTGGAACTGGCGGAGATTGATTACTGTCAAAAAAACGGCTTGGGCGACCCGGAGGGGATGCTGGAACACGTTTTGCTAATCTTATGCCGTAGCGGCGGTCGCTATGTCGTGGGAGGGCGACGGTGATTTTTGTGTTCAAAACGAAAGGTTGATACCGATGGAAACAGAAAAACCTCTCTATAGCGGCAGTAAGGGGCTGGTTTTGGCGGTGGATGACGATGCGGTGGGCAGGATCCTCCTCGATCGGAATCTCAGGGATTTACTGCCGGTGCATTCGGCGGCCTCCGGGCAGGAAGCCTTGGATTTTCTGGCCACCCATAATGACGTGGCGCTCATTCTCCTAGACTACCGTATGCCGGGGATGAATGGATTGGAGGTAGTTAAGCAAGTTAAAGAAAATCCGGCTACCGCCGATATACCCATCATCATGCTCACCAGCGTGGATGATGCCAAATTGGAAACGGAGGCCTTAAACTCCGGGGTATCTGATTTTTTGCGCAAGCCCTTTATCCCGGCGGTGATGCGCCGTCGCGTACAAAACATCTTAAATTACGCTTACCTCCGAAAAAATCTCACCGCCGAAGTCAAACTGCAAACGCGCCGCGCCGAAGAAGAACGAGCCGCCACCGAAAGGCTCTTTGAGGAAATGATTTTGGCTCTAGCCCAAGCCATCGACGCCAAAGACCCATATACCCACGGACATTCGCAACGAGTAGCCGAGTACTCCGCGCAGATAGCCAAAGAAATGGGTGATTCGCCCCAAGCGGTGAAACTCATTTACTACATGGGTCTCCTGCATGACGTGGGCAAGATTGGCATCCCGGTGGAAATTATCAATAAGCCCAGTAAGCTCACGGACGAGGAATACGCCACCATCAAATCCCATACCGTCATTGGCGCCGAAGTCTTAAAACCAATTAAAGAGCGACCGGAACTAGCCATCGGCGCCCACTATCATCATGAACGATACGACGGCAAAGGCTATCCCGAGGGGCTGGCCGGAGAGGAGATACCCCGGGAGGCGAGGATTATCGCCGTGGCGGATGCCTACGACGCCATGACCTCTAGGCGCAGCTACCGCGCGGGACTCCCCACCGAAAAGGTGTATAACGAGATTAAACGCTGTAACGGCATTCAGTTCGACCCACAATTTGCCGAGGTCATGCTGAAAATGATGGAAAAGGATTTGCGAGGCTACCGCTAAAAAATCCCCCTCTTACGAGGGGGATTTTTTAGCGGACAAAACAAAAACTTTTGTTCATGTCCGGCAGGAGTATATCTGAGCAAGGTAGAATATACTGTGTCGCAATACTGGATAACGTTAGACCTTTCCGTAGGAAAGTCTTACGTTATCCGTACATACCGCGGACGAACTGTCTCAAAGAGAAATAGTTTTTCCTTCGCGAGTATAAAAACAAAAAACAGGCGGTGAATAGCATGAATGTACGCGAGCAAACTGAAGAAATAGAATACGCTACCCTGTCGCCCCACAGCGCCAAAAGTCGCGAGGCAAGGAGGCGATACCCCATGGAGGAATGCGAGTTCCGCACTAAATTCCAAAGAGATCGGGATCGTATTTTGCATTCCAAATGTTTTCGTCGTCTCAAGCACAAGACACAAGTCTATATCGTGGCCGGGGATCACTATCGGACGCGCATGACCCACAGCCTAGAGGTGGCGCAAATTTCTCGCACCATCGCCCGGGGACTACGCTTAAACGAAGACTTGACGGAGGCCATCGCCTTGGGGCATGACGTGGGACATACTCCCTTCGGACACGCCGGAGAGGCCGCCATGAATGAACTCGTGGGACATTTCGCTCATAACGAGCAAAGTTTACGCATTGTGGAATGCCTGGAGGGCGGCAAGGGACTGAATCTCACCTTTGAAACCATGGACGGAATTGTAAATCATACGGGAAAAAATCTGCCCCGGACTCTGGAAGGGCGTATTGTCCGCACGGCGGATCGTATCGCTTACCTTTGCCACGACTACGACGACAGCCTCAGAGCCAAATTTTTGACCCCGGAGGATTTACCCCCAAGCGTCAGGGAAAATTTTGGCACCACCAGTTCCCAAATGATTACCGGCATGGTATCGGACATGATAAAAAGTTCCGTGGGACGAGGAGACATTTTGCAATCCCCAACCGTGAAAGCAACCATGGACGAGTTTCGCCGGTTCATGTTCCAACGCATCTATCATTCCCACATCTTGGCCAACGAGCGCAAGCAAGCCGCCTTTGTTCTGCGAGAACTTTATAATTATTTTATCGCTGATTTTACCAAATTGCCACCGGAATTTATTGCCAGAGAAAAACACTGGGGAAAAGAGCAAGTGGTGGTTGATTATGTGGCCGGACTCACCGACAGTTTTGCCGTGGAGCTGTTCAGTCGCATTTTTATGCCGCCCATTGGTCGTTGGTAGCAAAGGCCGCAAGCAAAAATTTTTGCCGCAAAAAAAGGGTATTGACAAATTAAGGCGAATAGAAAAGGTTAAGTGACCGTTGGATGAAGAAGAGAGGGAGGCGGCAATATGGCGGACAGGGCGGAAATGGATGAATTCGTGGCGCGAGTACGCGCCGGTTCGGATATTGTCGCCGTGGTCTCCGGCTATGTGCCGCTGAAACGGAAGGGCGACCGCTACTGGGGATGTTGCCCCTTCCATCAGGAAAAGACCCCTTCTTTTTCGGTTTTGCCGGACAAAGGCTTTTTTTACTGTTTCGGTTGTCACGCCGGGGGCAACGTCTTCAAATTTCTTTCGCTAATAGAGGGCATTACTTATTTTGAAGCCATAAAATTACAAGCAGAGAAATTGAATATCCCCTTGCTACAAAGCCGCAAAAGCCCGGAGGAGGTACAACGAGAGCAGAAAATAGATGCTTTGCGACGCGTAAACGAAATGGCGCGAGATTTTTTTTACAGTTGTCTCACCAAAACCGGCCATGGCGCTAAAGGTCGCGCCTACCTCAAGGGACGAGGCATAACGGATGCCACCATAGAACATTTTAAATTGGGTTTTGCCCCGGAGGCTTGGGATAAACTGACCGTCGCCTTTACGCAACGAGGTATCGAGCAGGACTTGCTAATAGAAAGTGGGCTGGCTGTTAAGAGCAAAAAAAACGAGCGCCTCTATGATAGATTTCGCAGTCGCGTTATGATTCCCATCGCCGACGAACGCGGCCATGTGGTGGGGTTCGGGGGGCGAGTGACGGAGGATGCTACCCCAAAATACCTAAATTCTCCCGAAACCATCCTGTTTAACAAACGACGTTTGCTGTTTGGCTTAGACCGCGCCCACCGCGCCATACAGCGACTGGGCTACGCCGTGGTGGTAGAGGGCTATATGGATGCCATCGCCCTCAGCGAAGCAGGGGTAGAAAATGTAGTGGCTACTTTAGGCACGGCCTTTACCCTAGAACACGCCAAGCTGATCTTGCGTTACGCCAAAGACATATATTTTTGTTATGACAGCGACGAGGCCGGGCAACAGGCCACCATCAGAGCCTTGTCCTTAGTAACTACTACCGGGGCTAGGGTGAAAGTTATTACTTTGCCCGAGGGCAAAGACCCGGACGAGTATATAAAGAAACACGGACGCGCCTCTTTTGAGCCTTTGATAGCCGGGGCGTTGCCGCTGGTAGAATATCGCTTGCGCTATGTACTGTCCCATAATTCCTACGACACCATGGAAGGCAAAAACCTGGCCTTGGAGGGAATGCTCCCGGTGCTAAAAAACCTGTCCCCGGGAGAACTGGGGGAATACAAAAAAAAGCTCTCCCAAACCTTGATGATGGACGAGGGCGTTATCCAAGATTCGGTACTACGCTACCGTCCGGCTATGGCGCCGGTGGCGACCTCAGCCGTAACGACGCGACAGAGGGCGCGCAAGGCAGATAGTGCTTTGCAGCAAGCCGGACGCGCCGTAATCAGGACATTATGGCAGGACAAAGCCTTAGCGCCTCATGTGCGAGAAATATTGCCGCCGGAGGCTATTGTCGATGAAGTACAAAGGGAGATTCTCGCCTTTCTTTTTCGACAATACGAACAGGGAAAGCCCACCACCGATATGACGGCAGCTACCGCCTTAACGGATGCGGCGGCGACGGAACTTAGCGAGGCTCTGGCCGAAAGTTACGACGGGCAGGATTCTGCTAGGACTTATGAAGATTCCCTGTATGCCCTTAAGAGGGCGCATTTAAATCGCCTCTTTATGGAACAAAGTCAAGAAGCCGAGAGATTGGAAAAGGCCGGCGATGCTGTAGGCGCGGTGAAAGCCTTGCAGGCGGCCAACAGGCTACGACAGGAAATGGATGATCGCTAATGAAAGCTGGAAATAAAAGCCCGGATAAGTCCCGGGAAAAGGCCGCAACCAAAAAAGAGAAAAAGAAATCGGCAGAAACTGCGGTGAATACCCCCCAGAAAAAAACGAGTCCCAGCCCAGCCAAAACAGAACCCAAAGCCAAAGAAAAGTCGGCTACGACTAATGCAGATAAAAACAAGGAAAAGGTAAAAGCGAAGGCTCCCACGGCAAAGAAGGATGCTAAGCCTGAGAAAAAAGTTCCCGAGCCTAAGAAAGAGGCTAAGCCTGAGAAAAAAATCCCCGAGCCTAAGAAGGAGACTAAAGCCAAAACAAAGTCCAAATCTGCATATAATCCCCCGAAAAGAAGCCTAGAAAAATACCCGAACAACGTGACCAAATTTCTGCCGGAGGAAAATCGGAGCAGTAACCACAGCTCGGAATGGAAAACGCGCATCGAGGAGCTGGAGAACAAAAAAGGCGGCACTATTACCTATAGCGAATTATTTGGCGCGGTGCAAGCTCGCGACCTTACTCCGGATGAAATTGACGAGCTGTACGAAGACTTCAGCAAAAAGGGAATCGAGATAGTAGATGACTCAGCGGCCGGAAAGCCGGACACCAAAGAGGAAGAAGCCGAGGTGGAGGTGGAGGAGGTCGAGGAGCCTGACAAAGAGGCTGACCTAGACTTAAGCGTCCCCGAAGGGGTCAGTATCGACGACCCGGTTCGCATGTACCTCAAGGAAATAGGCCGGGTTCCCTTGCTTACTGCCGACGAGGAAGTGGCGCTGGCTAAACAGATGGAGGCCGGAGACGAGGAAGCGCAAAGCCGCTTGGCGGAGGCCAATTTACGCCTCGTAGTCAGCATTGCCAAACGTTATGTAGGCAGAGGTATGCTCTTTTTAGACCTTATTCAAGAGGGCAACTTGGGGCTAATTAAGGCCGTGGAAAAATTTGACTACAGCAAGGGCTACAAGTTCAGCACCTACGCTACATGGTGGATTCGTCAGGCCATTACTCGCGCCATCGCCGATCAGGCTCGCACCATTCGCATCCCGGTACACATGGTGGAAACCATTAACAAATTGATTCGCGTTTCCCGGCATCTGTTGCAGGATTTGGGGCGAGACCCAACCCCCGATGAAATTGCCGCCGAAATGGACATCAGCGTGGAACGGGTACGGGAGATTATGAAAATCGCCCAAGAACCGGTGTCCCTAGAAACCCCTATCGGTGAGGAGGAGGATTCCCATCTGGGAGATTTCATCGAAGATCAAGACGCGCCGGCGCCCGCCGATGCCGCCTCGTTCCTCCTTTTAAAGGAACAACTGGAGGAGGTACTGGATACCTTGACCCCCAGAGAGGAAAAGGTACTCAGGCTTCGTTTCGGATTAAACGACGGCCGCGCCCGAACCTTGGAAGAGGTGGGACACGATTTCGGCGTGACGCGCGAGCGTATTCGCCAAATTGAAGCCAAGGCGCTGCGGAAATTGCGCCACCCCAGCCGTAGCCGTAAATTACGGGATTTCCTAGATTGACGATTACGCCTTGAAGACGGGAAGTGATTTTGCGTAATGAAGGAACTGGATAACGCGCATTTAGTGCGTAATCCCCTGTCAAAGACCATGACCGTCTATTGCGTGTTATTTGCCGCCCTATTTGCCATTACCATGGGGGTAGGCAGTTTCTTGGTCTATGAGCGTGATATGTTGCACCGCTATCACGCTTATACCGCCGATGTTTTGAATTATGTTGCTCGCACCATTGACGGCGACGATTTGTTACGCTGTATGCATACGGGAGTGAAGTCGGAAAAATACCGGGCGTTGCAAAAGCTGGCCAACGATGTGAAGGAAACGCATAAATTAGAGTTTCTCTACATTATCCAGCCCATTTCCGACCTACCGCCGGACAACATGATGGATGTGCTGGCGGCCTACACGCAAGCCGGCAAAGAAGCTGGTACCGACGGACTGACGGATTTGGGGCAGTTCACCGGGGACGCTTACCCGCCGGAAGTGGCGCGGCAATATTTGTCGCGTATGGATCGCGACCCCGAAGTGACTTTTTTCCCCAACGACACGGAATTTGGCAATATCTACACCGCCATCCGCCCTGTTTTTGACAGCCGCGGCGAGCCTATTGCCGTTCTTTGCGCCGACGTACTCATAGACGAGATTAACGACGGACGCAAGCGTTTTATCGGCATGAGCCTTTTGGTGGGCGTTGTGGTGGGGACGCTTTTGGTGGCGGTAATGTCTTGGTGGTTAAAAAGAAGAGTAGCTCATCCCATTGCTAAAATTCGGCACTCGGCCATTTCCTTTGCCGTGCGTTCTCACGGCAATCGCGATTTGGAGGCGCTCACCTTTGACGATCCCCAAATTCACACTCGCGACGAACTGGAGGATCTGTCGCTGGCGCTTTCTTCCATGTGCAACGACATGAAAGCATATACCGAGGAACTTATCGCCGCCGACCGACAAGTGGGAGAACTGCGCGACAAGGTGGAGCTGATGGACGAGCTGGCCTATCGCGATGCGCTTACCGGCGCCAGAAACAAAGCCTCCTACGAAAAACATTTGGCCAGATGCGATTGGGATATATTGGCCGGCAAGGCAGATTTTGCCATTGTCATGTGCGATTTGAATTACCTCAAGCGTATCAATGATTCCCTCGGCCATGGCGCCGGGGATGCTTACATCAATAATTTGTACGAGATCCTGCAAAAATTCTTCCCCCACTCCATGAGCTTCCGTATCGGCGGTGACGAATTTGCGGTCATCGTAAAAGCGCCCCACTCCGACACGGTGGCCGAGCAAGTGGCGGCCATGCGAGAATACATGCGGACGCAACTGGGGAACACGGACTTAGAACCGTGGGAAAGGGTGTCGGCGGCGGTTGGCTATTGCCGTTATGATAAAGAGCGGCACAAAGAGGCCAAAGATGTTTTCAAGGAAGCGGATGCCGATATGTATCGCGTCAAAAAGGCCATGCACGCCGGACGAGAATAGAAAAGTTTCACCGCCCCCTCTTTGCAGGGGGCTTTTTTTGCGTTGCGCGACCTATACCGTTGCATTTTGGCCGTGGGCTGTGCTATACTCGCCACAGAAAAATAAAATCTCCGTAGCGGAAAGGGTAGTGAATAAAAGTGAAAAAAATAGCGGTGTTAGGCTCCACCGGCTCCATCGGCACCCAAACTTTGGAAGTGGTACGCGCTCACCCGGAACTTTTTAAGATAACGGTACTGGCGGCCAATTCTCAAGACGAGCTACTGGAAGCTCAGATAAAAGAATTTCAGCCGGAACTGGCGGTTCTTTCAGACGAGGTGGCTTATGGGCGGCTGAAATCTCGCTACTTGGGGCAGACGAAACTGGCCGGAGGACGTGCGGCCTTTATCGAAGCGGCGGCCTATGACGGCGTCGAAACGGTGGTCACTTCCATGTTGGGCTTTGCCGGTCTCGAGCCTACCATGAAGGCCTTGGCGGCCAAAAAAGACATTGCCTTGGCCAACAAAGAAACCTTGGTGGTGGCCGGCGAACTGGTCATGGCCGAGGCGAAAAAACAAGGGGTAAAAATCCTTCCGGTAGATAGCGAACATTGCGCCCTCTTTCAATGTTTGCAGGGAGAAAAACAGGATACCGTGGCGAAGCTTCTCCTCACCTGTTCCGGCGGCCCTTTCCGGGGCAAGAAACGGGAGGAACTCTTCGGCGCCACCAAGGAAAAAGTTCTCGCTCATCCCACTTGGAACATGGGCGCCAAGATAACCGTGGATTCCGCTAGCCTTATGAATAAGGGGTTGGAAGTCATAGAAGCCAAATGGCTCTATGATATGCCTTACGAAAACATTCAAGTGGTAATCCACCCTCAAAGCATTATTCACTCCATGGTAGAGTATTGCGACGGTTCGGTGATGGCGCAACTGGGCGCGCCGGATATGCGACTCCCCATTCAGTACGCGCTCACCTATCCCACGCGGCAAAAAGGGGACTACCCCAAATTGGATTTTTGGCAAATGAAAGATTTAACTTTCGAGCAACCGGACACGGAAACTTTCAAGGCGCTTCGATTTGCCTACGAGGCCGGGAAAATCGGTGGGTCTATGCCCTGCGTCATGAACGCCGCCAACGAAGTGGCCGTGGGCGCTTTCCTCCGAGATAAAATCGACTTCCTGAAAATCTACGACATCATCGAGGCCACCATGGCCAAACGCCCCGTCATTCACTCCCCCTCGCTGGAGGAACTGTTTGCCGAGGACAAGTGGGCTAGGGAGTTTGCGGCTACGTTAATTTAAGTTTGTTGGGGCGTTGCCCCAAATAAAAAAGGAGTAAACATGGTATTAACGATAATAGCGGCGGTATTCGTGTTTGGCCTGTTGGTGTTGGTGCATGAGCTGGGGCATTTTGTGACGGCGAAGATGGCCGGGATGCGAGTGGATGAATTTGCCATTGGGTTTGGGCCAAAACTTGTCAGTGTGCGGCGAGGCGAAACCGTTTATTCTATTCGCGCCATTCCTTTGGGAGGATTCAACGATATTGCCGGTATGGATCCGGAGCATAATACTGCCGGGGAGAGGGGCTACTGCGAGCGGCCTATTTTTTCGCGAATGTATGTGATACTGGCCGGATCGCTGATGAATCTCGTGCTACCCATCTTTATCTTTTTCGGGATTTTCCTGACGGTTGGGGCGCAAACGCCGTCCTCGGAGCCGGTTTTGGGTAAGGTGATGGAAGATAAGCCGGCTTATGTGGCCGGGTTGCAATCAGGCGATCGCATTGTCAGCATCGACGGCAAGGCCATCGCTACTTGGTTGGATTTTGTAAATTCGGTGCAAGACTCCGCCGGGGAAAATTTAACGGTGGTTTACGAACGGGAAGGCGTTCGCGCCGAAACCCAAGTAACTCCCGAATATGACAAACAGGCGCAACGGGCGTTGATGGGGGTCTTAGCCAATGTGGAAACCCTGCACCCCGGTCTTATAGACGCGTTTTTTATGGCTTTGGAGCGGACTTGGCTCATTATTACCATGATGCTTACCGCCTTGGTGAATTTAATCTTGGAGCTGTCCGGTTCGGATTTGGCCGGCCCCATTGGGGTGGCGCAAATGGCCGGAGAAGTGGCGGAGCGAGGCATCGTCCCTCTTCTGAATTTCACGGCGCTACTGAGTTTAAATTTGGGGATAATCAATCTTTTCCCCATTCCGGCGCTCGACGGCGGACATTTTCTCACCCTTATCATCGAAGCGGTGCGAGGAAAACCTTTAAGTCCCAAGGCCATGTATTACGCCCAAAGGGTAGGCATCGCGCTCCTCATTTTGCTCATGCTGTTTGCCACGCGCAACGATATAATGCGGCTGTTCTTCGGGGGGTAAAGAAACGTGTTTAAGCGCAGAGAAACTAGGCAAATTCATATTGGGAGTGTTCCCATCGGCGGCGGCGCGCCCATCTCCGTCCAGTCCATGACGAACACCAAAACTCAGGACACGGAGGCCACCGTAGCGCAAATAAAAGCCTTGCAAGCGGCCGGGTGCGACATTGTGCGCCTAGCGGTGCCGGACATGGAGGCGGCCAAAAATCTGGGGAGCATCATCGCGGCAGTGAAAATTCCCTTGGTGGCCGACATTCATTTTGATTACAAACTGGCGCTCACGGCCATGGAGCAGGGAATTGCCGCCTTGCGCCTCAACCCCGGCAACATTGGAAGCGCCGACAAGGTGAAACTGGTGGCGACAGAGGCTAAGGCTAGAAAAATCCCCATTCGCATCGGGGTAAACGCCGGGTCGCTAGACAAGAAAATTTTGGCCAAATACGGCGGTATTACCGCCGAGGCGCTAGTGGAATCGGCCTTGGAACATGTGAAAATCCTGGAGGATCTCGATTTCCACGATATAAAAATCTCCCTCAAGGCGCATGACGTCCCTTTGACCATTGCCGCCTACCGTTTGATGTCGGAGAAGGTGAATTATCCTTTGCACCTAGGCATTACGGAAGCGGGTACGGTGAACACCGGCATCATAAAATCGGCGGTGGGTATCGGCGCCCTTTTGGCGGAGGGCATCGGCGACACTTTTCGCATTTCTCTCACCGGCGACCCCACGGTGGAGGTACGGGTGGCCAATGAGATATTAAAATCCTTGGGGCTGAAAGAGTGCGGCCCCACCTTGGTGGCTTGTCCCACCTGTGGGCGTACCTCCATTGACCTTCCGGCCATTGCCGCCAAGGTGGAGGAAAAACTCTCCGGCATACAAGAGCCTATCGAAGTAGCGGTGATGGGGTGCGTGGTAAACGGCCCCGGCGAGGCTAGGGGCGCCGATGTGGGCATTGCCGGCGGCAAGGGCGAAGGCTTGGTTTTCCGCAAAGGAGAAATCATTCGCAAAGTCCCCGAAGAAAATTTAGTGGCGGAACTTTTTCAGGAAATCGACGCCATACTGGAGGAACGAAAGAAATAATGAGAGCTACCAATCTATGCGCGCCTACCCTGCGGCAGGTACCGGCCGATGCGGAGGTAATCAGCCATAAACTGATGCTCCGCGCCGGCATGATGCGCAAGGCCGCCAGCGGCATGTACACCTTTTTGCCCTTGGGGTGGCGAGTTATCAAGAAAATCGAGAATATTATTCGGGAAGAAATGGACGCGGCGGGCGGACAGGAAATCATGATGCCCATTTTGCAAAGCGATGAGCTGTGGCAGGAAAGCGGTCGTTGGGCGGCTTACGGCGCGGAGATGATGCGGCTGAAAGACCGCCACGGTCACGAGTTTTGCCTTGGCCCCACCCATGAGGAAATGATAACTGCCCTCGTCCGGGGCGAAGTGCGTTCCCACAAACAACTTCCCTTGTTGCTCTACCAAATACAGGATAAATTTCGGGACGAGCGCCGCCCTCGTTTTGGCCTCATGCGCAGTCGCGAATTTATCATGAAGGACTTGTACTCTTTTGATAAAGACGAGGCCGGCATGGACGAATCCTATCGAAAAATGTATGCGGCTTACACGACAATTTTTCGCCGTTGCGGCTTGAACTTTCGGCCGGTAGAGGCCGACAACGGAGCCATTGGCGGCGGACACTCCCATGAATTTACCGTATTGGCGGAGTCAGGCGAATCGGCCATCGCTTATTGCACGGCTTGCGATTATGCCGCCAGCGACGAAAAGGCGGAACTGAAACCCTTGGCGGCATCGGCGGAAGAGGCGTTGCCCTTGGAAAAAGTAAGCACTCCCGGCACCAACACCATTGACACCTTGGCCGCCTTCCTGCAAATTCCCCGGGAGAGAACCATCAAGGCCGTGGCTTATCAAGACGACGGCAATCGTTTAATCTTGGTTTTCGTGCGCGGCGATCACGCTGTCAACGAAATCAAGGTGCGTAACTTGGTGCCGGGAGCCGCAGAACTGCGTATGGCCGATGAGGAAGCCATTACGGCGGTGGGCGGCTCTCCCGGGTTTATGAGTCCCATAGGTATTAAGCGAGGCGAAAATACTTTTATCTTGGTGGACGCGACGGTGATGAACATGGTGAACGCCGTCACCGGCGCCAACGAACCAGATTTTCACTATAAGAACGTCAGCCCTAAGCGAGATTTCGGCGAGGTGCAAGTCGGCGATTTGCGCTTGGTGGAAGAGGGGGACGCCTGTCCTAAGTGCGGCGCGCCGCTAAAGATGACGCGCGGCATCGAAGTCGGGCAGGTGTTCACTTTAGGCACCAAATACAGCGCCGCCATGGGAGCCACTTTCTTGGACGAACAGGGAAAAGAAAACCCCATGGTAATGGGTTGCTACGGTATCGGCGTAGGTCGCACCATGGCGGCGGCCATCGAGCAGGGGAATGACGAGCATGGTATAATTTGGCCGCGAGCCATTGCCCCCTTTGAACTGCTCGTTGTTCCCGTCAATGCCAAAGACGAAGCGCAACTGACCTTCGCCGAAAAAATTTATAATGCCGCCAAAGAGGCCGGTATTGATACGCTACTGGATGACCGCAAAGAAAGAGCCGGCGTGAAATTCAAAGACGCGGACTTAATCGGTTATCCCTTGCGCGTAACCGTCGGCCCCAAGGCCGTGGAGACGGGAGAAATTGAACTTAAGGTGCGCCGCACCGGCGAGGTGCATATAGTTAGCGCTAACGAGTGGTTAGGTAAAGCCAAAGAACTCTTGGCCGGGCTGTGAGAAAATAATGGTTTTGGTAAATGTCTCTGCTTGTGAGTATAAATAAAGAAGCCCCCGGCAAGAGCTATGACGCTACCGGGGGCTTCTTGTTTTTCTGTGCGCCCGGCGGCGCACATTTCTAACCGGTGCAAGTCCGGAATCCGCCCGGTAGTGGGAAGGATATAGCCAAGGGCAAGGGTGTCCATCGTGAGGTGGAATCTGAAGGAAGCCGGCGGCAAACCTCTGGCCTGACGAAC
>JAFVEM010000056.1 GCA_017476005.1 Selenomonadaceae bacterium
CTTGTTCAAGGTGTTCAACGTGTTGAGAGCCGGCATGTTGTTCTTTACTACCATAGACATGATAAATTCCTCCCTGATTTACACTTAAATATATTGGCTTATCAGTGGACATCCATGCCCACTAATTGGCTATTTATAATAACAAGCTCCACACTCGGCCAGCCCCGGCGCTAGCAAACCGAACACCGTCCTCGCATTCAGCTCGTCTATTATCAAGTCTCGGGGAGTTTTGCCTACCCCTTAACCTTTACACTTATATTATCGACGATTGTTTTTTTTCCTTAAGTGTTTTTTGAGGTTTTTTTATTTTTTTCTTTGTGCATGATTAGGTATGGTCTTGTACCCATTGCAGTAAGTCCGTGTCATCAATCTCCCCTGCGGCTAACGCTAGTACGACATCAGCTAATTCCCGATTGGTGGCGTTTAAGGTAATGTGATTCAAGTCCAACATGGACAGCATAGCCACGGTGCCTATGCGCTTGTTGCCATCGTGAAACGGATGATTTTTCACTAGGCCGAAGCACAAACGCGCAGCCTTTTCGATAACGGTCGGGAAAAATTCCAGACCTCCGAAACCTTGGGAAGGGGCATTTAAGGCCGAATCAAGCAGATTCTCGTCGCGAACACCGTGAGTACCGCCATATTTCTCTATAATTTCTTCATGGAAGAGAAGTATAGTTTCTTTGTCTAATTTTTTCATCTGGCCAACTCCTGCAAGGCTTTATCGTATATGGACATTATCTTATGTGCGCTTGCCAGTGCCTCGCTTACAGACGCATACTCTGTAGTTTCGGGGTTGGGGAACCCACGCACAATATACTGCGGCGCATTGTTCTTGAAAATAATGGCCTGTCCGTACTTGTCAACCGTGCGGATGAGCTTGGAGAAATTTTGGTTGGCTTCGGTCATGGAAATAATGGTGTTGGTATCTATGTTCATGAGAGATGCCTCCTTTAAGCACTATTAACAAGAGATAGTATAACAAGATTTTAGCTAGAATACAAGCTACTTTTGAGAAACCAATAAAAAAGGACGACCCTCCACGAAAAAACATGGAAGGCCGTCGCTCTCAATATTTCCGATTTAAAATATTGCCCACAGGCGCCATGGAACCTAGATCGTAGGAACGGACGGCGGCATTCTGGTGCCGCGATTTATTTAGCCACGACCGCGCCTTGTAGATGATTTGCATATCAAGGCTTTTTACCTTATCTACGATGGCGCGTCCCTCCTCCGTTCGGCGGAACTTTGGTTCCCCTAAGGCTTGGAGACGCTCTAGGAGTACATCTCGCTGGGGGACTATCTCCATGAAAGTATCCACGTCCTGCTTGTCGATGAACTTCAAGAGTTCTTCGGTAAGGACGAGGTACTGCTCTGCCAGTTCCTGCTCGGTGGCGTGGGCCTCAGCTTGTTTGGCTTCGCTATCAGGCATAGTTACCCGCCGGTCCTTTCTCGGCTCTGGCCTTTTTCATGGCCTGCGCCCAAGCGTCCCTCAGTTCCGTAATAATGGTTTTCGCTTCTTCCAAGGGTTTTAAGT
This sequence comes from Selenomonadaceae bacterium, assembly GCA_017476005.1. Taxonomy (GTDB): domain Bacteria; phylum Bacillota; class Negativicutes; order Selenomonadales; family Selenomonadaceae; genus RGIG5097. The sequence goes on from JAFVEM010000056.1 coordinate 1,538, forward strand.
CGCTTTTCATGTTGCCCTCGACCAAACGATCATAGACATAATTGTACAGGGGGAGCAGCTGAAAGGAGATCTCATAGTCCATGTTAAGGGTCACGCGGAACTCCGTAATGATATTCTGTGCCTTTTGCAAGGAGATATTGGCCTGCTCGTAGTCCTTCTGCTTGACGGCATCCTCTCCCTCCGAGATGAACTTTAAGCAACCGTTGTAGAGCATAAGGGTCAGCGCCTCCGGCGTGGCCGTCATGATCTGCTGTCGCTTGTACGCCTCAGCCGCATTATTTACCATATTGCTGTCCTCCCGATACTTATTTTACGCTGTTTTCTCAGGTCGAACCAAAACCAAACATATTCATCTGCGTTCCCAGTCTGGCCAAGGTCACTTCCATAGCGTCATACTTCTTAAAGAGCAAGCTCTCATAAGCGCTCATCATGGTCTTGAAACTGCTCATCTTGTTTTGAAGCTGGATAATGAGATCTCCCAAGGTGCTACCGTCAGCGGCTTCGGTGGAGGTACCGGCATAATCTTTGATGGCCGTCATAGACTTGTTGCCGGCGCTCGTTATACGGTTAATCACACCCGTGGCGGCGTAGGCGGTTTTGGTAGCCGCCGTCTTGGATACTCCCGTCAGGTTCTTATCGATGCTGTCCTCGGCGGTGGCATCCCCCACAAAGAGCTGATACACGCAATCCGGGTCATCGGTGAGCGCCGCCCGAAGTTTATCCTCGTCCAGCCGGAGAATACCTTGGTCGGTACGGGACTCTATGCCGATGGAACTCATGGTCTTGTACTTGCCATCGACGCTGGTAACGGAGGTATAGACCGCCTCTCGCAGAGAACTGCGTAATTCGGCGATGTCGCTGTTGTGATAGAGTAGCCCCGACTTGGCTTTCTCGTTCCACTTCTTGATTTGCTCCTCGGTCATGGCTTCTTCTTGCGCCTTGGTGAGGACTTTGTAGTCGGAGTACTGCTTTTCGTTGTACTTGTCGTTGAGCATTCCCAAGAGTTCGTTGTAATCTTCCACGAACTGTTTCACGTTCTCGATGATTTTATCCGTGTCTTGGGTCACCGTCACTGTAGTGGAGCCTACCGCCGCCAAGGAATAAGTGACGTTAGCCACGGAAATCTTGCCCGTATCGGTAGTATAGCTCTTGCCGTCGATGGTGACGGAGGCATCGGAGCCAGAGGCTACCTGCGCCGTATAGTCGCCGCTGGCATCGGCACTAAAATCGTATGCATCATCGCTTAGTACTGTTTCTCCATCGTCGTTCTTGGTCACTTGATGCAAGTTAAGATTGTTGAGAAGACTGGCCGCATAGCTGTCATTGGCTTTTAGGCTTATGATATTGGCGGAGCCGCTGGCGCTGTTGTAGAGGGACATGGAGTCGTTGGCGGCGTCGAAAGTAGCCTTGATGTTTACCGCTGATTCCGTATTGGGATCCTTGGCGTTCTTAATAGCCACGGCAAAATCGTTTAACGTCTGCCGGGAAAGTTCATCTTTGGTGAAGCTGATGGTGGCCGTATTGGTGCCGTCGCTAATGTCAAAGGACAGCGTCTCGTCGTCGCCCATCCCTGAAATGTCAATAACGTCTTTAAGGTAGATGCTCTTTCCCGTGGTAGTCTCTCCGGAACGAGTTATGCCCTCGTCGCCGGTGAGTAAATAGGCATTGGAGGCCAGCGAATTTACCTTAACGCTGTGGGTCATGGCTGCCGCGTCGGCGTTGGCGGTGGCAGTAGCGGTGGTGCTGTTGCTGGTAGCCGCCGACATGGCGTTAGTCGTTGCCGACATCTTGTAGTTGAACATGGTGGTGTTGGTGAAGGTATTCAGCTTAGAATACACCTCGGAGTAGGCTTCCTTCAACCACTCCTGCTTCACCTCGTTCTGATACATACGGTCGTACTGCTTTTGTTTGGAAATCATGCCGACCTTTACCATGGACTCAATATCAAGCCCTGAGCCGGAAAGGCCGTAAATGCCGTTCACGCCCATCGTTCATTCCTCCTTGTATCTATAAAACCAAACCGCAGGCTTTGGCCTTCAGTACTTCCTAAGCATACGCATCAAGCCAAGCGCCGATCCACGTTTGGGCTTTCTCCATGTTCTTAATCATCTCTTCGGGAGGTATCTCCTTAATGACTTCCATGGTTTCCTTGTCGATCATGCGCACCGTCATAAAATCCACTTCTTTGTGATAATCAAACTCTAAATTGCAGTTGATACTGCTCATAAGTTCGTTGAGTTCCTTGGTAATTAAAGACACTTGGTCTTCGTTTATGGGAACCTCAATCTCAATGCCGCTCCCGGCGCCGGGGAGAGAAGCTCTGGCTTCCTCCCCATGTTTTTTATCGCTGACCGCGCCCACCAAGGCTGCCGCTGTCAGCACCGCCCCCACGTTTTTGGCTTCGCCTACATGCATCATACCCATCACCCCTCTGTCTGTATGTCCCGGGTAAGAGCATGGAGGAACTCATCTGCCGGGCAAAGCGCCGCTTAAATCAAGACGCCGCGGCGCGTCCATGGCGGCTTTCTTGTTTTCTTCCTGTATGGCGCGATAAATCTCGCCCCGATATATCTTTATGTCCCGAGGAGCGTCAATGGCAATACGCACGTTGTCTCCCTGCACTTCCACCACATTGATGACTATATCATCGCCCAGCATTATCTGCTGATGTGGTTTGCGCGTGAGTACCAGCATCACTCGCCCTCCTTCTTATCGGTAAAGAGCCGATGCTTGGTGGTATAGTTCCCCTTGTCCAAGACCACTTGCCGCGCCTGCATATTGGCCGTATTCACCACGATGGGCGCCATGAGGTTAGCCGTCATGTTCTTCACGCTACCCCCGGGAATGGTCAAAATGACATACAGCGCTATATCGTCTTGGGACTTAATGCTAAGTTTCTCCAGTGTCCCGTCGTCGATTTCTATCTCATAATCCTGGAAAAAGACAAAGGGCGAAGTCATCAAGAAGGCCAGCTGTGGGGTCTTCAGGGACTGCAAAAACACATAGGGGCTTTCCTCTTCATAGGGGATAATCAAAAACTCCGTCTCCTCCTCAAAGGCCGGAATCCCCTGCTCAAAGTGGACTACCTTCTCTTCCTCTACCTCTATCTCACCAAACCGCACCGTATCCACTTTTCTCATCTTCGCGCCTCCGTTATTCTTTTTTTGCCTCCGGCGGCTTAAGGGCGCGGCCCTTAAGAATCCCGGTTGACTCTCTCGTGAAAGGTTGGTTCTTATGTTGTGTTTCAGTCAAAAATATAAATTTATCAAGGGGTGCAGGGGATAAGCAGACTCTAGGGAATTTATTCCCGTAGAGGTCGCTTATGCCCTGCAAATTATTTCCCCTGCCGGAGTCAAGAGGCAGAGCCTCTTGTGAGGTTTGGGGCAAAGCCCCAAGAAAAAAAGCTAAAACTACGCGTAAATGTCGTAGCCGCCCTCGCTGACCCAGCTGTGGATGTCTCCGGCTACCATGGTGTATTGCTCTAAGTGGCCGGGGTTAAAGGTGACAGCAGCGGTGTGGGACACATCCACCGACCAGTTGTCGTGACCGATGTCAATATCCCCCACCAGTTCTCCGGGATAAACTTTCATTATTGGGTCGGGGATTGCCTGTACCTCTATGTAGCGTTGTTTTTTTACTTCTTGCGCCAGTCTGCTTTTAGCCTGACTTTGGATTTCGTTGTGTCCCCTTTTGGCCGCGTTGTTTATCATTGCCCACGCGCCTTGGGTATGTCTGGAGGCGGTGGCGGCAATGTCTGACTTTCCTTGCTGTCCATATTGCCGCGCAAAATCCTCATGATTCGTGTAACCGTAAGCGTGGCGGCTGGGGTAAGTATCTACTTCCATGTGGGGGGAAGTCACGCCCATGTTGGAACGCGGCGCCTGATAGTCCCGATGCGCTTCCGGTTTTATCACATGGCTGTCCAAAGTCGCCAAACGATTGCGATACCCGTACATGGGCAGGGTGTTTCTGGTATTTAAGTACAACATGGAGATGACTCCTTTCCAAAAAATTTCCCGTTCCCCATTCTATCACTTTACGGGCTAAAGTGGCAAGAAGCAAGACAAAAAATTGTCCATTTTATTACAGATAATCCGCCAACGATTGCGGTAAAATTCTTGCACCCACGGAAAGCATCATATTGTAAAGGGTCTGCGCCTCCATCATTTTCACGGCCAAGGCCGCCACATCGGTGCCGCTCACGTCGGTGATGTCTTGAGTGATAACCTCGTTTTGACTGACCAGCATGGTGGAAACGCTTTCATAAATATTGTGTCGGGCGGCAATGCCCGTCTGCGCCTGTACCGCTTTGGCGTGCGCACTGTCGGAAGCCGTGATGCCGTCGCTGCTCAGCCAATCATAATCTGCCGCTTCCATTTTGGCCACGACCATAAGTAAATCGTTTATCGCCGCTACACCTGAAGAAACCGATTTGCGCTCGCCGTTGTAATAAACGTTACTCATGTTGCCGGAGTTTTCATTATCAAAAATATCCGAGCCGAAGAGGTCTTGCCCGGTGACGTTCACCGTGTCGGCGGTCACTTCCGTGGAGCCGTTCTTCTTCACCATGGAAATATGCTTAGCGTCGCCGTTGTAAGTGGCAATGTACTGGTAGGTGAAATCGAATTGCAAATTGTAAGTCACGCCATCAACGGTAGCGGTAATGGGGAGAGTGTTCTGGGTAATTTCGCTGGGGGTTGAATAGGTGGTGACGGTATAATCGCCGTTAGTAGTAGCAGGGCCGGTCGTGAACGAGTAGGTAGAATCATTCGTCCCAGTTACAGTGTTGTTGACAGTGCTGGTGACAGGGTTAGTGGTGGAAGTGTCGATTTCATATTCGCCTGTACCCGCATTGTAAGTATAGGTGGTTACCGTTTGCTCGGTGTAAGTGGTGGTATAGTTACTGCCTTTCATAACCCCGTTAGATTCAAAATAGGTCGATACAAAGCCTGTAGTGGCCGCAGCCGTCCACTCGCCCTTCTTATTGCTACCGTCCTCTACGGTTCTCCCCGCAGCTATTTCCGATTTGTAACCCTCCAAGGCAAAACCTTCATCATAGATATAGCCAGTCTTGGTGCTTAAAAAGAAATTCATGGTTTTGGTGCCATCGGCACTCGTTCCCTTGAGCCCCAGCATCTGCGGCGCATTGCCCGTAGCGTCGGCATCATTTACGAAATAAGCCGCCTGCATATCGTTGAGAGACCGCACCAACCCCCGATTGTATTTTTCCGTGGAAATGATGTAGGGACTGGTCATATCGGATTGCCCGGCGAAAAGATACCTGTCGCCGGACTGGCTGTTGCCCAACGACACCACCTGTTGAATTTTGGCGAAAATATCGGTGGCCATATCCTTCTCATTGTCATCGTTGTTGGTTTCGTTGGCGGCGTTCACCGTTTTCTCCACAATGGTTTTGAGGAGATCGGTCATGTCAATCATTACGTCGTCCGCCGACTTCATCCAGGATGTAGCCGTTTTCACGTTGGACTGGTACTGAATATTTTCCGTGTAGGAATTTTGATAACGCAGGTACTTGGAATAATTCACCGAGTTATCCGAAGGGCGATGCAAGCTGTTGCCATCCGCCTGTTCCAAATACTTCGTCGTCAGATCCCAAGAATCGTTAAGTTGCGTCTGGTAACGCATCGTGGATTGCATACTGGCTACGCGCATCTCTATCTATCCTTTCTTTTTTCTTTTTCTCTTTTTATTTTTTGTTTTTTGTTTTTACCTCCGGCGGCCTAAGGGCGCGGCCCTTAGGAATCCCGGTTGATTTTAGTTATAACTCTTTCGGGACAGTCGTTCTATAATACAAAGACGAATACTTCCGTGAAAAGTCTATTACAGGATTGCAAAGGGGATTATCCCCTTTGCTCGCCGAAGGCAAAAGAAAAAAACAAAAATAAATAAAAGAAAAAAGAGTATTACCGTCCCACCACGCCGGTGTTGTTAATGAGGCGATCCAGCATCTCGTCCATGGTGGTGAGGCAACGCGAGCAGGCGTTGTAGCCCTGCTGGAACATAATCATGTTGGTCAGTTCCTCGTTCCAGTTGACCCCGGAGGTGCTGGCGCGCCATTCGGTGATTTGCGTCATGATTTCCTTTTGCGCTTCGACGCTGGAATCCATAGCCTCAGAATCTGAACCGAGGACAGTCATAGCCTTGTTGTAGTAGGCGTTCATGGAAAGAGTACCGATGGCGCGAGTGCCGTTGGCTACAAGACCGGTGTTGATGGTGGAAGTGCCGCTGGTTAGTGCTATGTAGCTTACGCTGCCTGTCATGTAAACATCTTTTTGCTCAGTGTTAAAGAGGGTGGCCAGCCACACAGCGTTGGAGCCGTCGCCGGTACCGTTGGCTTCGACAACTTCATTGACACCTTCAGTGCCGCCGGCCGGCAGTCTGTAACCAAAAGTTCTGGCCGCCACATATTTTTGTCCTTCGTCGCTTTCGGTGAGGAGATTGCTGATTTTTAAGGCCGAGATGATTTGTACGCCCGTTAGGTTTTCCGGGGTGCTGGCGGTGCCTTGCCCCGTTACCTTGACATCGACATAATAATAGCCGTTGTCATCCTGCAGACGAGTACCGCTACTATCCACCCGAAATCCCGTTTCTCCTTGCAAACCGCCCGAATACTTTGTGGCCTCTATATAACCCTTATCGCTATTCCACTGATACAAAGTGTCCTTGTCGCCAAAGAAATTTTGTCCAAAAGTGCTGTCGGTATCAATGCCGATGCCCTGCTGGTGTTGGGCATTGAAGCTGGAGAGGAGGAATGCCGCCATGTTGGCCATGTGGTCTATATAACCCTTTTGCTCGGCTATAGCATCTATTTCGGCGCGTAAGATGCCATCGACGGGAACATACTCGATGTTGTTAGCCTCTTTAATGACAATGCTGTAATCGTTTATCCCGTAAGTGGCGTTGGCGGTGGGTTCGGAAATATCCAAGGTGAGTTTATCGATACCGTTCACCAAGCTGGCACCGTTGGATACCAGCGTGTACATGCCATTGTCTCTTTCGTAAACGGTGACGTTCAAGTATTTGGAAATATTATCCACCAACAAATCGCGCTGATCGCGGAGGTCGTTGGCCATAGCTCCGGTAGCTTCCGCGTTAGCTATGCCCTTGTTCAAATCCACCATCTGCTCCAGCATCTGATTGACTTTCCCCACGTTGAGTTTTATGTCTTCGTAGTTATCGGTTATCTGGTTGCGAAGGTCAGTGGCCGTGGTGTCAAGTTTATCAGCCAAGACTTGTCCCTGTTCAATGACGGCAATACGGGCGCTGGTGTCGCTGGACGAAGTGGAAACGGTCTGCCAAGCCTTGAAGAAGGCTTCCAAAGAGTGTTCGATAGTTTCTTCGGTAGTGTCGTTAAAAATGGCCTCCACTTTGTCATATTGCTTCTGCCGCGCCTGATAGTACTCGTAGGTGGAATTGCCGGCCCAGTATTGCTTATCGGCGTAAATATCCCGGGCGCGAGTCAGGGACTGGGCGTCAACGCCGCGCCCTACCTGCAAATCCCCGTAGAGGGAAGTTTCCATCTGGGCTCTGATGGCCGCCAGATTCACGCTTTGGCGCGAATAGCCTTCGGTGTTGGCGTTGGTAATATTGTGTCCTACGGTGTGCAGGGACAGCTGATTGGAATTAACTCCCAAAAACATGGTGTTAAGTCCGGCGAAAGTCGATCTCATTTCTTCATCCCCTTAGTCATGCGTTGGCTTCAAACATCTTGCGTCCCTGCACTGTTTCGTTTCCTTGATTCCCCGGCGGCCCATAGGTATTGCCGGCCACCGTTTGAGAAAGCACGTTCATGTGGTAGGCGGCAAAATCCCGGGCGTTTTCCAGCAAATCCTTGTTTAGCCCCAAGGCGTCTTTGAGCTGCCAAACCGCTTCTTCCAGCTGAAAAAGCAGACGCAAGGCCACATCTCTATCCTCAGAGGCCGGCTGCGCCTGCACAAAGTCTGCCATGGTATCGCCTCCGGCTTTGGCCAAGAAGCGTTCCTGCGCCTTATTCAGTTCCGCTAATTCCTTTAGCGTTGTATCTATCTTCTCCGCGCTGTCCGTTACGGACTTGCCGGATATTTTCCCCTTTAAACACTCCTTCAGCTCCGTCAAATCAGCCGTGAGAGCCGCAGTAAGCGTCCACTGTTTTCGTATGAGTGCTAAGGCTTCTTTCATGTAAAAAGCTCCCGAAATATACTAAAATCCCTACCCCATAATCTAAAAACTACGCCTTAAACTCAAAATTCTGCCGATGAGTCACCCTGTCCTGCCCGGCATTGCCGTAGGTAGGACTCACCGTAGCCCCACCCAAGCGATTGAGATTTGCTTTCACTGCTTGCAGGGCGGCTAAGGTCAGGACTTCGTTATTCTCTTGCAACTCCTTAACTTTCTCAATAACTGCGTTTAGCTTGTCATGGCGCAGTAATAATTCCTCGCGGATTTCCCGACGTGGGGCATAAGCGCACAGCTCTTCCATTTTGGTGTGGGAAGCTATGCGCTTGTCTGCCGCCGCCAGTCGCCGCAAGATGCTCTGGCGCTGGTCTTCTAGGCTCTTTACCGCACCGGCCAGTTTTTCCTCTTCCTTGAGGATTTTCTCCAGCTCCGCTAGGTTTATCATCACCAAGAGGCCGTGTTTCTTTTCCGCCAAAGCGCGGATTCTTCCGTAGGCTCCCTCTAGGCGAAGGAAGAGGTCAATGAGTTCTTGCCACATAACCCCTCACCCCTAGAATCGAAAGGCCGAGAGCATCTTCGCCGCAATGTCCCTTGATGGCACATTGTAGGTTCCGTTCGCTATCGCCGCGCTGTAAGCCGCTACTTTGTCTTCCCTGACATCATCCATATCTCTCAGCTCCCTGAGCATACTGCTAAAACTTTTCGCTTCCTTGGAAATATGCAGTTCATCCTTGGCCTCTGCCGTTACTTGCGGCGAGGCGTAACTTCTGCGCGCGGAGCTGGTCGTATTCAGACTGTAGGCGCCGGCTATGGCTTGAATTGTACTGTTGATTTGCATTGCTATCACCACCTGCTATGTATAGCGAAACATTTTCCTTCCCTGTCCATCTACATTCCATATCGAAAAAAAAAGCGAGAGACTTAACTCTCGCTTTTAGGATAAATTTGGCGATTAAACCGATTTATCTCGCTAAATCTCTCGTTTTCTCATTTTTGTAACTGCAAATCAATCTTGCGGTTTTTTTACGCTGTCGCGGTCAATTTTTACCGAGGGAAATTTATTTCTTACGCATATCCTTGGAGTACATACCGTGACCCTTGTCGCCGGCGGCTATGGCTTGACGGCTGGCCACTATCTTGGCGGAGGTGGCCTGTAGCTCCTGCCGGATTTTTTCTTGGCACTGCTGGCAGAGTTTGCCCTCGATGATAGGCTCGCCGCATTTTTCGCAGGGGTAAGTCATCTTCACGCCCACTTGGATGAAGCGTCCCTCGCTGATGAGGCGCTTTATCATGGCCTCGCTGGCTCCCGTGGCTTCCACTATGTCGGGAACCTTTGACTTGGGATTATCCCGGACGTACTGCACCACTTCGTCTTCTTTTTCCTTGGTTTTCTCCATGCAAGCGGGGCAAACCTTGTGGTATTTATCCCCGGAAAATAGCTTTCCACACACGGCGCAATTCATAAGTGTTGCCATATACGCTCTCTCCTTTTCTCACGCATCTCACAGGTGTTCACCGGCAAGGCGATACACCTGCCAAAGTGAATCTTGGAGAGTATATTCTACGCCAAAAAGTTTTTTCCTGCTTTAATTGCGCTTGTGAGCAAAGAAATTTTGCGCCGGGGTGAGGATGCGGCAACTGTTTAAAACTACTGCCAAAGTGGCGGTATTGTGAATGACCGCCGCCCATAGCGGGCTGATACGCCCCAAAGCACCTAGGAGCATAGCCGAGGAATTTATGAGAATGGTGGCTAGGAAATTTTGATGCACCAAGTCCATGGTGCGCCGCCCCAGCTGCAAGGCCTCAATCAGCCGCGCCGGGTCTTCGGAATGAATGGTGACGGCAGAGGATTCGGCGGCAATATCCGTCTGCCTGCCGCCTAGGCTCACCCCCACGTCGGAGAAGGCCAAGGCCGGCGCATCGTTTATGCCGTCTCCCACCATCATCACCGTGCCGCGTTGTTTCAGCTTATTGACATATTCCGCCTTGTCCTCGGGCAAAATTTCCGCGCGGTAATAGTCAATGTCCATCTCCTGCGCCACCTTCGCCGCCACATTTTGGGAATCCCCGGTGAGCATGACTATTTCATCCACCCCGTAGCGACGCATTTGATTCAAGGTTTTTTTCATTTTGGGACGCACCGGGTCTTCGATGCCGATAAGCCCGATAAGCTCCCCCTCTCGCGCCACATACAAGAGATTTTTGGCGCGTATATCCTCGTCGGTGAGCGCGTCCGCCGTTATTTTGTTTTCCAGCAAAAACTTGCGACTGCCCACCAGAATTTCGCCGCCTCGGTAGCCTTCAAAATCCGGCACCTTAGCGCGCATCCCTCTGGCCACCACCGTTTCCGTGGAGTCGTGATGAGGCGTTTCCCATTCCTTTTCTTGAACATATTTTTGAATGGCCACCGCGAGAGGATGCACCGAATGTTGCTCCGCCGAGGCGGCGAGGAGTATCATTTCCTTTTCCGTGACTTTAGGCGCCGTTCTGATAAAAGCGATTTGGGGAATGCCCACGGTGAGGGTGCCCGTCTTATCTAAAACCACGGTATCGGTAGCGGCCAAGGCCTCTATATAGCCGCCTCCCTTCACCAAGATTCCCCGTTTGGCCGCCGCCGCAATGGCCGCCGAAATGGCCGTGGCCGTGGAGAGCTTCAGGCCGCAGGAAAAGTCGATGAAGAGGAGATTCAGCACCCGTTGCCAATCCCGGGTGGCGCCATAGACAATGGCCGCGCCGAGGAAAGACACCGGCACCAAGAAATTGGCCATCTGGTCGGCAAAATTCTGCACCGGCGCTTTACGGTTTTGCGCTTCCTCCACCAGATGCACGATATGCGCCAGCGAAGTGTCGCTGCCCACTTTTTCCACGGAAATAATAAGTTCCCCGGCCTCCACCACACTGCCGGCATAAACTGGAGAGCCGGTCTGCTTCATGGCCGGATTGGACTCTCCCGTAATGGAGGCCTGATTGACGGCGGCGCTGCCGGCGATTACATGACCGTCAATGACGATTTTTTCCCCCGTGTGAGTGGCGATAACATCTCCCACCGCCACTTCCTCAATGGGAACCTGCCGTTCTAGCCCGTTTTCCACCAGCCAAACATGACGCTGATCCAGCGACAGGAGGCCGGAGATATGCGTTCTGGCCTTTTCGGCGGCGTAGCTGGTGAGCATCTCCGCGCCGTTGGAAAGCGCCAGCAGGGTAAGGCTGGATTCCGGTTTCCCGGCCAAAACCGAAGCGATAACGGCGGTGGCCGTTAAGGTGTCCGCATTGGGACGGCGCTCTTTCACGAGACCCGTGACCCCGTTTTTGATGAATTTGGCGGCAATGGCCAGTACCAAAGCGCTGCGCAACGCCTTAGTGGCGTAAAACAGCTGGGGAGACGTCCGTTTTAACACCTCCATGGCGGCGAAGCTGGCGATGGACACAATGGCATCTCGACGGTATTCCGCCAATCTGTCCGCCTGTTGCAAGGATTCTTCCTTGAGACGTTTGACCGTGTCTAAAACCAGTCCGCGAATGGGTAGCATAGCCCCCCTGTCCTTCAGCCAAAGTTTCAGGCGTCCTTCGTCGCCCCCTACGGCTACCACCCCACGCAACCGCCGCAATCTCGCCGCCAGTTTTCCCCGTTCCTCACGAGGAAGTTTTACCCCTAAGCGTATCTCTGTTACATACAAATTCACACCGTTCGCCATCCTCTCATCAAGGACACCGCCCACCACAGCATTTGAGAGCCGGATGGGTACTGTTTGGTCAGCATCATCTTCCTCAGCCCCCGGAGCAAAAATAACAGCGACGCCAGGGAACTTACATCAAACAGCCCTCCCGTCACCTTCTTTATCCAGCCGCTAAAATCTCGGACGCTGCGGCGTACCGCTTTCGTCACGTCCCCGGCATGGGCTTCGGAGGGCATGGCGCCGTAAGTATTGGGGCTTTGCCCCAAACCCCACTGGGGGCTAGCAGCCCCCAGACCCGGCGATAGATTTTTATTGGTTTTGGTCGCTACCTTAGTGGCAAAGATTTTTTCGCTCAGGCATTGCGCCAAAGAATCTACTTTTTTTTCTTCACTTGGCGAAAAGATGAAGAGAATACTGCCTGTCTTTGGATTCGTTTTGATTTCCTTCAAAAAATCCAACTTGGCAAGTTTTTCCTCTAAGAGGCGAGCCATTTCCACGCTGAGATTTGGGACGCGGTAACGGCGGCGCCCCGGCACGGAGCTTACCAAGGCAAAAGCCGGCGGCGCCGCGCCGGGGGCGGTAATTTGGCCGTAGCCGGGCGCCGAGAGCGCCGTAGGCTTTCCGGCGAGAAAGCGGCGCACGCCTTTGCCTAGGGCGGCTCCCATCATAAAGCCCGAAATGTATGACATGAACTAATTCCTCCTTTTGGCGTGGGTCATAATGTATTCCTCGATTTTCTTTAGCTCCGAATTTTGCCGCAAAACCTCCGGCCGATATTTGATGAGGATAGAGCCGGTGGCTAAGCTAAGCTCCACCGCCTCTATTTCCGGATAGGCCGCAAAACGCGCCCGTATATCCTGCGCCAAGGCCGGATTATTTACGAGTTTATCGGCGTAAAGCCGCACACGCCCCGGCAAGTACGCGGCTATATTAACAGAACGTATCCAAACTTCCATTTCACTGGTAGGTATCCCCAAAAGACTCAAGGCCTCTCCTCCTAAAAAATATATTGTTTTGGGCAGCGCCCAAGAAATATAAAAAAAGAAGACCGCCGACTTCCCGGCAGTCCCCCCTAAGGAAACGGCTAATTATTTTTTCGCCTCTTGGGCGGCGATTAAGTCCTCCAGTTCTTCCTTCTGACGCTGAAGCTCCGCCAAAGGAACTTCTCCGGCCGGGAGAGCCGACGCAAAAGCCGCCATTTCCCGCTCTCTCTCCTGCATGAACCGATAACCGAAAACCCCGGCCACTACGCCAACGGCCAGACCAATCCAAAAATCCGTCTTCTGAAACATTGTAGCATCCTCCTAAAAAGTTACTTTTCCCAGACTTGCGAACACGAGGAGAGTATAACATAATTGAGAATTATTGTCAAGAGTGTGCATTACAGAAAAACTCCCCCTTTTTCAAGGAGGAGTGCAAAAGCTCTATTCTATTGAAGCAGTCCCAAGACTTGACTCTTGTTTTGATTGGCCTGCGCCAGCATGGCTTGGGCGGCTTGGTAAAGCACGTTGTACTTGGTGTATTCCGTCATTTCCTTGGCCATGTCCGCATCGCGAATGGCGGACTCGGAATTTACCAGATTTTCCGCCGCTAAAGTGAGGTTGCTTTCCGTCATCTCCAAACGGCTTTCCAGCGCACCGATAGTGGTCTGAACGTTCATGGCTCGTTCCACCGCTTGATCCAGCACTCTGATGGCCAGATTGGCATCGTCTTGGGTGGCTAGGCTGATAATATCACCATGGGCGCTCTTTAGCCCCATGGCCTCCGCGCCCATATCCAAAAAACCGAAACGCAGTGACTGCCCGGCCTTGATACCGATTTGGAGATTAAGTTTACCGGCCTGCGATGCCCAATCCGTAGGCCAATAAACCGTCAGTCCGTTTATCACGGAAGAGGAACCTGTGGGCGAGTACCAAAACTTGGTGGAGCCGGCCTCGGAGACAACAGTGTCGCCGGTGCGTTCCGCCTTGGCATTACCCGCATCGTAGCCGCTGGCGGAGCCGGTATCTTCGTTATGCAGGTTTATGTTGCAGAAGGTCATGAGAAATTCGTCATCAGTGGCGCAGGCGGCGGCATCGGCTTGCATTTTAGTGGTCATATCCCCCCAGCCGGAGAATTTTCCATGAGTAGCGGCGGCTACGGCGCTGTCTAAGCCGCCCCCTCCTTGTTGCACCAGATGCTTCATGAATTGCTGTAAACTGCCCTCGCCGCCCTGCTTTTCCATGTAACGCATGGCCATATAACCGCCCACATAGGCGTTTATATCGGCAGCGGTGTTACTGGCGGAAGAGTTGATGGTAAAGTTGGTATTGGCTACCACATTTCTGGCATTGTTTAATCCTTGAAGATAGCGTACATCATCCACCCCATGCACTACCTCCGCGATACCTTCCATCAAAGCATCCGGTAGCGCCGCATAGCCGCGGACAGCCGCTGCCATAATGCCGTGGGTCAGTTCGTGGGCGATGGTGCGGTCAAGAACCCCGGTACCGGCCGGATTCAGGCCGTTGACGTTGGCGGTATCTTTCACGTCCAAAGTGCCGAATTGATCCATGTTGATACGCATTTCCATGTAGTGAGCCGTATGTCCTGTATAACAATCGGAAGCCAGCACCCCCAGCACACCAGATCCATCGCTACCGGCGCCCAAGATGTTGGCGCTGTCGCTAAAGACCACGTTCAGGTATTTGTACTCTGTTTCGTTATCCTCGAAACTTACGCCAAAGGAATCCTTGATAAGGTCTAGGGTGTTGGGAATCCACTCGGTATATAGGGCTTTAATGATGTGTTGCTGTACCGTGGGATTACTGTCAACCGTGGAGCCGTCCAGAATCGTCTTGCCGTTATAGGCCACCAAGGCGTTATGATCCACCTGATCCACCAGCGCATTCACTTGCTTCTGGATCTGCGCCCGGTCGGCATCGGTATTCGTATCGTTGGCGGAGTTTATGGCTTTTTCCTTGAGGGTACGCAGTATGTCAACCGTGGAGGATACCGCTCCTTCGGCTACCTTTAACATATTCATGCCCGTTTGGGTGTTCCTTATATCCTGCTGCATGGCGCGAATGTTGGCTCGCATTTTTTCGGAAATGGCAAAACCTGACGAGGATTGAGCCATATTTATCTTTTCGCCGGTGGTTAAATTCTTCAAGCGTTTATTGCGCTTGGTGTTGTTCTCCTTGAGATTATTCAGCGCCAGCATGGCGGCGCTGTCATGTAATATTTTCACGGTGCTCACCTCCCCTATTTATATATCGGTGGTTAGGCCGAAAAACTTTAGCACTAATTTATTATGACGCCTCTCCGTACAGACAGACGCGATTGCGACCCGATTCCTTGACACCGTACATGGCCTGATCCGCCAGCATGACCAGTTCGTCGATGCCTTCGGCGCCCTCGGCTGAGTTTATATCCACCACTCCGGCGCTGATGGTCATGCGAAATACGTTGTCAATCTTGACGGCGTGGAGCTGCCTGCCCATTTCCGCCAACGCCGCCTTGGCTGCCTGACCGTTTTTTTCGATGATGCCTACGAATTCATCTCCTCCCCACCGACAAACATAGCCCTTGCCGCCGATCATTTTGACCATGGCCTCCGCCAAGGTTTTCAGCGCCGCATCTCCGGTAGAGTGTCCGTAAACATCGTTGATACGCTTGAAGTGGTCAATGTCTAGGATAAATAAGGACAGTTCCTTTTGGTGCGTGAAACCGTGATTTTGCAGATACCAAGTCTTGAAGGTATTGCGGCCGGAAAGCCCCGTCAGGGCATCTCGCGCCGCCAGCTCCAGTTCTCGCCAAATATTGATTCGCCCCTCGACTCTGGCGCACACCAACATGATGTCCGCCCCTTTCCCTCCGGCGAAGGTGGGGATGATAAGTTCGTCGCCATCCCAGAGATCCACGGTTTCTCCGGGAGCCAAAAGTTTGCGACGAAAAATAATGCCGTTTTTCGTGTCGCTGGCGGTGTAGGAAATTCCCTCCGGAGTGGTGTCGAAATAGCCATGATCCCTAGATACATATTTGTTGACCACGGGAATATCCGGCAGATGCCCCGGCACCGGACGCCCCAGTGTCTGATGCCCCGACAAGGGAAATTCCATGATCTCATGCTCGAAGCAGACGAACAGTTGCGGTTCGACGGTACTGGTTTCATTACTGGCCAGATAACTTTCCAGATATTCTCTGGCAGTGCGGTTGAGGTAGGTGGTGTCCATTCCCACGGCGGTAGTTGCGGCTATATTATCATTATCCGGCATTCTCCTAAAACCTCCTGCTACTCCAAAGTTAAAAGACCGATACCTCACGGCTACCATAATCGCTCGTGCGGTATCGGTCTTTTTTACTTGCCTAGTCTCTACCCAGTCTGACTTACTTAACCTCGACGGTAGCGCCGGCCTCTTCGAGCTTAGCCTTCAAAGCATCGGCATCGGCCTTGGAAATCTTTTCCTTCACGGGAGCGGGAGCGCCATCTACGAGAGCCTTAGCCTCCTTCAAGCCAAGACCGGTTACCTCACGGACAACCTTAATGACGTTAATCTTTTTGTCGCCGGCAGCGGCCAAGACCACATCAAACTCGGTCTTCTCCTCCTCGGCGGCTCCGCCGGCGGCAGCGCCGGGAGCGGCAGCCACAGCTACGGGAGCGGCGGCGCTCACGCCGAACTTCTCCTCCATGGCCTTAACCAGTTCGCTCAGTTCCAAAACCGTCATGCTCTCAATGGCGGACATAATCTCTTCTTTAGTCATATTTATTACCTCCGAAAGTATTACATACAAAATAAAGAAATCACAAAGGGGTGCAGGGGCGTAAGTCCCTGTTAAGCTGCTTTCTCTTTTTGCTCGCGGATAGCCTCAAGCACATATACAGCTTTCCGAATAACACCCTGAAGTACGCCCACGGTATTGGCGATAGGCGCATTCATGCTGCCCAAGAGTTTGGCGATGAGTTCTTCGCGAGAGGGGAGCGAGGCCAGCGCCTTGACTTCCTTTTCGTCAATGACCTTGCCTTCCACTAGGCCAACCTTCACCGTGAGAATCCCGGCATCCTCCAGCTTGTTCTTCTTCATGAAACCGCAGATGACTTTGGCCGGAGCCACCGCATCCTCGGTGGAGTAAGCCAGCGCCGTGGTGCCTTCCAAGTGAGACTCGATACCTTCAAGACCGGCCTCGCGCACAGCGAGACGCGTCATGGTGTTCTTCACCACATGGTAAGTCACGCCGGCGGCGCGCAGTTCCCGGCGAAGCTCGGTGTCTTGCGCCACCGTAAGCCCCCGGTAGCTGGTGAATACCGCGCCCTTGGCCGATGTGAGATGTTCCTTGAGTTCTTCTACCACTGCTTTCTTTTTTGCCGTTACACCCATGTTTTCACCTCCTTAAATGGTAAACGAATTTATTTTTTATTAAGGGGTCAAGGGGATAAGCAGACTCTAGGAGCTTTAGCTCCGTAGAGGTCGCTTATGCTTTGCAAATTATTTCCCCTTGTGGGGTTTGGGCATAAGCAGACTCTTAGGGCGCAAGCCCTTAGAGGTCGCTTATACAAAGTAAAGCCCCATGTCCTATAAAAAAACCTCCGTCGCCACCGCGCCGGAGGTTTTTTGCGCCGCAAAGGGCGTCAAAATATATCGCTCCGACCTCGGTGGGCGGCTAACGCCGTTAGATGACAAATGTCAAACCCACTGTCTGCAGTCAGGTTTATGCAATTTTCTTCGTCAGTTGACGGCTACAGGAACTCCAGGCCCCATGGTAGCGCTTACCGTAATGGCGCGGAGGTATTGTCCCTTAGCCGCCGCCGGGCGAACTCGCACCAAGGTATCGATGATGGTCTTGTAGTTCTCTTCCAGCTTGTTACTGTCAAAAGAGGCTTTGCCGATGGGGCAATGAATGTTGCCGGCCTTGTCGGTACGGTATTCCACCTTACCGGCTTTAATCTCGGCGATGGCCTTGTTTAAATCCATAGTCACCGTACCGAGTTTCGGGTTCGGCATGAGTCCCCGGGGGCCTAAAATCTTACCCAAACGACCGACAGTCCCCATCATATCCGGGGTGGCCACCGCTACGTCAAAGTCCAGCCAGCCCCCTTGGATTTTCGTCACAATCTCGTCGGAGCCGACAAAATCTGCGCCGGCTTCCTCCGCTTCTTTCACCTTTTCCCCCTTGGCAAAGACCAAGACTCGCTTGGATTTGCCGGTGCCGTGGGGCAGGACGACCGCGCCGCGCACTTGCTGATCGGCGTATTTAGGATCCACGCCTAAGCGCACATGCACTTCGATGGTTTCGTCAAATTTGGCCGTGGCGGTCTTTTTTACAAGTTCCATCGCCTCGGTAGGCGTGTACTTTTTTTCGGCCTCGATGAGCTTCGCCGCGTCCTGATACTTTTTACCGTGTTTTGCCAATGTTTTCACCTCTGGTGGTACAAACGGATAATCCTCCCACGCTCAGACTTAGGCCACAATCTCAATGCCCATGCTGCGAGCCGTTCCCTCGATCATGCGAGTGGCGGCCTCCACATCGGCGGCATTCAAATCCTTCATCTTGCTCTCGGCGATTTCCACCGCCTTGGCGCGAGGAAGTTTGGCCACCTTCGTCTTGTTCGGCACGCCGGATCCCTTCTCAATGCCGGCCGCTTTCTTTAAAAGCACGGCGGCGGGAGGGGTCTTGGTGATGAACGTGAAGGATCTATCCTCAAAGACCGTGATTTCCACGGGGATAATCAGCCCCGCTTGCGTCTTGGTTCTTTCGTTAAACTCCTTGCAGAAGCCCATGATGTTCACACCGGCCTGACCTAAGGCCGGGCCTACCGGAGGGGCGGGATTAGCCTTACCGGCGGCTACCTGCAACTTTACGATACGCGCTACTTTCTTTGCCATAATTTAGTCTCACCTCCTCAAAAGAAGCGTCAAACCTTCTCCACTTGACTCGCCTCGACTTCCACCACGGTGCCGCTCACGGAGATCTTTAGCAGACCTTTTTCGGCGTCTATCTCTAAGACATCCCCCGTATAGCCGTCGTACCAACTGCCGTTGATTCGCACCGTGTCCCCAACCTGCACGCTCAATTTTACGGTCGTTTTCTGCGCCGTACTGAGTATGCGCTGAGCTTCCTCATCGCTCAGGGGGATAGGCTCCTTTTCGGAACCTACAAACCCCGTTACCCCTTGGGTATTTCGCACCACATACCATGAGCGAGTATTCACTATCATATCCACCAGCACATAGCCGGGGAAAACCTTGGCGAGTTTCTTTTTGCCTTGGCGGTCAACCTCATCCGATTCCTCCATGGGAACCACTACGTTAAAAATCTCGTCTCCCAGACCTTGCGAGGCAATCTTACTCTCTAAGTTTGCCTTGACCTTGTTTTCGTAGCCGGAGTAGGTGTGAATCACATACCAAGCGCGAGTCCCACCTTGGCCGTCTTCATCCATAAAGGAGCTAAATTTCGTTCCCACTGTGCTACCCGCCTATTTCAAAATGATGTAAAAGAGCCGGGCAAAGAAGGTGTCGCACACCCAAATGAGGGCGCAGACGATTACCACCGCGATACCCACGACTCCGGTGTAGGTGGCCAGCTCCTTCTTGTTTGACCAAGAAACCTTCTTCATTTCGGCGACGACTTCGTCTAGGAATTTTTTGGGAGAGAATTTCCGGTCTGCCAAAATCCTTCACATCCCCATAAGTATCGGATAATTACTTGGTCTCTTTGTGCAAGGTATGTTTCTTGCAGAACTTGCAGTACTTGTTAAATTCCAATCTGTCGGGATTGTTCTTCTTGTTCTTATTGGTTTGGTAGTTGCGGCTCTTGCACTCGGTGCAGGCCAACGTCACCGCATTGCGCATCCTTTGTTACACCCCTTGTCTCGCTCATTTACCGGCAAAATTTTTGCCCCTTGTCCCATAAAAGAAAAGCTGTCGCCCATTCTACCACAGGGCAAAATCCATGTCAACGCAAAATAAAAACCCCTTTGAGAGGGGTTAAAATTTTCATGGTGGCGGCACAGAGACTTGAACTCCGGACACTGCGGGTATGAACCGCATGCTCTAGCCAGCTGAGCTATGCCGCCGTTTAATGGAGCTGATGACCGGGATTGAACCGGTGACCTTATCCTTACCAAGGATACGCTCTACCGACTGAGCTACATCAGCATGAAAACAAACTTGGTTGCGGGGATAGGACTTGAACCTACGACCTTCGGGTTATGAGCCCGACGAGCTACCGACTGCTCCACCCCGCGATGAGAACTTGGTTGCGGGGATAGGACTTGAACCTATGACCTTCGGGTTATGAGCCCGACGAGCTACCGACTGCTCCACCCCGCGAAAATATTTTTTATCTCGCGTCCATCAGACAAGAAGAGATTATACAGCATGGAATTTTCCTTGTAAAGAGTTTTTTTTGCGATTCCGAAAAAAAATTTTTTGAAACGCTGGCTTTTCCCTTGTATTTCTGCTATTATGGCCAAGTATTTGCCATAAGCATATTTGCTATGCTTGTTTAGCATATATTTTAGGAGGAAATCTTTAATGAAGTCAACCATTACCATAAAGTCCGAGCGTTGCAAGGGCTGCGGTATCTGCGTGGCCTTTTGTCCCAAGAAAGTTTTGGGACTCAGCGAGCTGGGCAAGGTGCAGGTAGAAAACGGCGAAAGCTGTATCGCTTGCGCTCAGTGCGAATTACGCTGCCCCGATTACGCCATTTTTGTGGATAAAAAGGAGGGAGCCTGATGAAGGAAGCCAGACTTATGCAGGGTAACGAGGCTTGCGCCGAAGGGGCTATTGCCGCCGGGGTAAATTTTTTTGCCGGCTACCCCATTACTCCCTCCACGGAAATTGCCGAATCCATGGCCAAACTTCTTCCGAAAAACGGGGGCAAATTCATCCAGATGGAAGATGAGATCGCCGCCATGGGAGCCATTTTAGGCGCGTCGTTAGCCGGTTCCAAAGTCATGGATGCCACCAGCGGCCCCGGGTTTTCTTTGAAGCAGGAGCTTATCGGCTACGCCGCCTGCGCGGAAATTCCCTGCGTGGTGGTCAACGTGCAACGGGTAGGCCCCTCCACCGGGCAACCCACCGCTCCCTCACAAGGGGATGTAATGCAGGTGCGTTGGGGAACTCACGGAGATCACCCCATGATCGCCCTCTCGCCTTGGAGCGTCCGGGAAACTTTTGACGCCACCATTATGGCGGTGAATTACGCCGAGCGGTTTCGCACGCCGGTTATTTTGCTTATGGACGAGATTGTGGGACACTTGCGCGAGAAAGTTGTTTTGCCGGAGGATAACGAAATTGTGGTCTATCCGCGCCGCAAGCCGAAGAAAACTCGCGCCGAAGGCTATCAGCCTTTCGCCCCCGACGAAGATTTGGTGCCGAACACCGCCAATTTCGGCGACGGCTATCATATTCACGTCACCGGCCTTATTCACGACGAAACGGGCTTCCCCGTAGGGAGTCCCAAGGTGACGGAGGAATCCATTCGCCGCTTGCACGAAAAAATTTCTCGGGTGGGTGAAGAAATAATTCACACCTACGAATATTTCATGGAGGACGCGGAGTATGCGGTGGTGTCCTTCGGCGGCACGGCGCGCACGGCTTATGAAGCCGTCAGAGCGGCCAGAGCCGAAGGCAAAAAAGTGGGACTCCTGCGCCTTATGACCGTTTGGCCGTTTGCGGATAAGGCCATCGCTCGCCTCGCGGCAAAAGTCAAGGGAATTATCGTGGCAGAATTAAACTACGGTCAAATCATTGGCGAAGTAGAGCGCGCCGCTCAAGGAAAATGCCAGGTGTTGCTTTGCGCCAAGTACAATATGCAGACCTTCGAGCCGCCGGAAATCAGAGCGGCCATCGAGAAAATGATAAATGGGGGGAAAAAGAGCTAATGGAAATGGCAGAAAGAAGCTACGAAAAATTTTTCCGGCAGCACCGTTTGCCCCACATGTGGTGTCCCGGTTGCGGCAACGGTATTGCTATGAAGGCCATTGTCATGGCCATCGAAAAGCATCCGGAGCTGACCGCCGACAATACCGTCATCGTTTCGGGCATAGGCTGCTCCTCCAGAGCCTCCGGCTACATGGATTTTGACACGCTCCACACGGCGCACGGTCGCGCCTTGCCTTTCGCTACCGGCATCAAAATGGCGCGTCCCGATTTGCACGTTATCGTCATCACCGGCGACGGGGATTGCACGGCTATCGGCGGCAATCATTTCATTCACAGTTGCCGTCGCAATATTGACCTCACGGCCATTCTGTTTAACAATAGCATCTACGGCATGACCGGCGGCCAGACTTCTCCCATGACCCCCATGGGCAAAAAAGCCACCACTACCCCCTACGGCTCCGTGGCGCGTCCCTTGGATCCTTCGGCTCTCGCCAAAGCCGCCGGAGCAACTTATGTGGCTCGCTCTACGGCCTACCATGTGCATCATTTGGCCAAAATGATCGAGCAGGGACTGAACAACAAAGGCTTTTCTTTCATCGAGGCCATCGTCCAATGCCCCACGGCTTACGGTCGGAAAAACAAAATGGGAACGCCGGCGGATATGCTCGCTTGGATGCGAGACAATGCCGTGATGAAAGAGGCTTGGGACAAACTGCCGGAGGAAAAGAAGCAGGGCGAGAAATTCCCCATCGGGGTGTTTTTAGACAGCCGCTATGTGGATTACGCCACGGCCTACAACGACGTTATAAGAGCCGCCGGAGGTGAAGTGAAGTGAGAACCGAGTTAAGACTATCCGGCTCCGGCGGACAGGGAGTTATCACCGCCGCCATAATCCTCGCCGAAGCTGCTGTAGCCGAGGGGAAAGAAGCAGTGCAGTCTCAATCCTACGGCCCCGAAGCTAGGGGCGGCGCTTCCAAATCCGAAGTCATCATCGACGAGGAGGTCATCTATCATCCCCATGTGGCGCAGCCGAATTTTGTACTGGCCATGACCCAGAAGGCCGCCGACAAGTATTACGCCGATATGAATCCCCAAGGGATACTGGTGCTGGACAAGGATTTGGTGCCGACCCCTCCGGATTTTCCCCATATCATTCGTCTCCCCATCACGAAACTGGCCATTGAAAAAGTTGGCAAATCCCTCTTCGCCAACATCGTGGCTTTAGGGGCTTTGGTGCGTATAACCAAAGTCGTCAGCCTCGCTACCATCAAAAAATCCGTGGCAAAACGCGTTCCCCCTCATACCGTGGAGCAAAATATGCAAGCCTTGCAAATCGGTTGGGATGCGGCGAGTGACGCCGATTAAGTTTTTGTTTGAAAGCCCCTGTCTCATTCAACTTATGAGGCAGGGGCTTTTGTTAAAAAATTTTTTCTCACCGTATATTTTGTTCGTTTTGTTCCGGCTGTTCCTTCCCTGTCAGCTCCACATACATCTCCATCAATCTCGTCACGCACTCGGCCTC
Source organism: Selenomonadaceae bacterium (assembly GCA_017476005.1). GTDB lineage: Bacteria > Bacillota > Negativicutes > Selenomonadales > Selenomonadaceae > RGIG5097. Next base: position 24,778 of record JAFVEM010000056.1, read on the forward strand.
CGTCATGGCCTTTACGTCAAACCCATAGGCCGCCATAACGGCGCGGTCGTTGGCTTGGTGGGCTTTGGTGAGTTCCGGCGGCATAGAGGCCGTGTCGTATAAATCCGCCAAACTGCTCTCCGGGTATTTTTTTCGCGCGTCTAAAATTCCTTGCGCCGCCGCTTCGATGGCGGCTTTTTGTTTGTCAGTTGGGGTTGGCCAGGGGAAATTGTTATAGACTATTTTGTTGGAGTAGCGATAATCACTCTTGAGCCGTCCCACTACAGTTCGCATCCATGCCATGTGTACGTTACTGGTCAAAACGCCAAAATGATATAAAGTTGCGTTTGGTATCATTTGCACCGAATCGGTGGAGATATATTCCGCACTCAAAAATCCCATGGGGACATAACGACGATTTTCCGAAGAAACACGCGGCACAAGAATGTACTCTGCATTCGGTTGACGTATCTCCTGAAATAATATAGGTGTATCAGCAGCATTTCTGGTAGCTTCCTTGGGACTGTCCGACCTAAATTCTCTGATGTTTTTCACACGCTCAAACAAAACGGAAGAGTTTTTTATTTCTGCCGGAGATGCCCCAACTAGCCAAAAGCAATATCGCTTGGTGTTGTTGATGTATTCCTTCGCGCCATATACGCGACGTATATATTTTTCCAAGTGAGGTTCTTGAGTAATTACAGTATTTTTCTCTGCCTCGGTTAGGAAAAAATTTCCATCATCAGTCGGTTGACTGCCTTTTACAATTTCCGGCACATTACAAATAGGCTTTTGGCGGCTGTCAATGAATACGGTTGGAGCATTCAACAAATAGGGATTTATATTGGTGGCTACCGTTTTCTTGCCTTCCGTGTAGATAAATTTCTCGCCGTACTCCTCTACAGTGCTGAAACCTATAATCACGCAATGAACCTGCGCCCTGGGATTGCTTTCGCTGTCCCAACGAAAGGTACGCCAAGCGAAGTCAATATGCACCTGAAAACGCTCCATGAGGGGCTTCCAAATGGAAATTACTTGTTCCCCTTGGGTTATGGAATTAGTGGAGACAAAAGCTGTTTTGATAGAATTACCTTGCATATATTTAGCGGCTAAAAAGTGCCAACAAGCGACATAATCAATTTTGCCGGCAGCCTTGTAAAGTTTCCCTTGCTCGTCGCGCCAAATGCGCTCCATGTCCTCTTTCTGCGCATCATCGCGAAAAGTGTAGCCAATAAAAGGCGGATTCCCCATAATGTAACTACACTTATCCTTGGGAAGTACGCTTTCCCAATCCATACGCAAGGCATTGCCCTCCACAATATGCGAGTACGATTGGATCGGAAAAAAATCAATTGTGCGATGGACGATTTCTTCAGTCTCCTGTAGCATTTGCGCCTCGGCAATCCATAAGGCGGCCTTAGCAACAGCCACGGCAAAATCATTGATTTCAATGCCGTAAAACTGCCCGATAGAAACTTTGACGGGATTATCAAAGTCGCCCATTAAAATCTGTACGCCATACTTCTCTTTTAGGAGTTCATTCTCCAGCCGACGGAGTGAGATATAAGTCTCGGTCAAAAAGTTGCCAGAACCGCAGGCTGGGTCAAGGAAGGTGAGAGAAGCTAATTTTTCATGGAACGCCTCTAGGCGTTTCTTTTTAGTTTTTAAAGGCATAGTCGCTCGTACTTCTTCCCATTCTTTCTTGAGGTCATCTAAAAAGAGTGGGTCGATGAGCTTGTGAATATTTTCGATGGAGGTATAGTGCATACCTCCGGCGCGTCGCGTCACCGGGTTCAGTGTGGACTCGAAAACCGCGCCAAAAATTGTGGGGGATATGCCGCTCCAATCAAAATCGTGACTGGCGCGGTTCAGAAGCAAATTCAAAAATTCGTCGCTGAAGGGAGGGATTGCGATATATTCATCAACAAACAGACCGCCATCCACATAGGGAAATTCGGCGAGGTAATCGTCAAGATATTTATCTCGTTTTTCTTTTGGCATTGCAAGGATTTGAAATAGAACCACGAGCATTTGGCGCGTGTATTTATGCGGTATATCCTGCAAATAGTCAGCGAACATCCCACGCCGTCCAAAAACCCCAGCATCGTTAGCGTAAAGGCAAAACACAAGTCTGACGCATAACTTGTTGAGGATCTTCAAATCTTCTGCATCTTTGGGATTGTCATATTCAGCGAGGAGCGCGGCGTAAATCTTGCCGACAATTTCACCGGCCGCCAAGGAAAGCTCCATTTCCTTCTTGGCATCGCGGCTCTTGACGTTTACAAGAAATTGCAAGCGGTAATACTCTGTTGCTAGGTTTTTCAGCAATACACATTCAGCGGCGGCCTGTGGGTTTTCCATATCATATATGTAGAACTCAGCGAAGTTGCAAGCGATAATCCAGCGTGGGCGCTTGGAGTAGGGAAGCTCGGCGGCGTATCGTTTGGCCTGTTGGTAAGGCGTGAGGGTTGTGCCGTCGGATTGTTTGATGGGCGTAGTGAGGTCTTTGCCGAGAGATTTTTGCTCAATCATGACGTGGGTGGCCGGAATGGTGGCATCGATGAAGGAAGTGTGGGAGAGTTTCACTCTGTCCTCGAAGGTGATGAAGCCGAAAGGTTCTTCTACGCCATATACGTCATGCAGTAACTCTAGCCAAAAAGTCTGGGTGTGCTGTTTTTCGTCACCTATGCCAGCCCATTTGGCGGCGAAGGCTTTAGCCGCTTTTTTTTGTTCTGATTCTTTCATGGGTGCGCCTCCTGTCGTGCTGATTGGTTTTGGTGAAGGTATTCGACGCAGGTGGGAGAGTTCCTGCCGGGATTTTATTGGAACCACGCCGACGTGTGGCCGGGTTATTATGAGGCAGGGGCTTTTGCGAAAAGATTTTTTTCTCCGTACATTTTGTGTTAAAATAAGGGTGTTTTTGCTAAAGTATGGAAGAAAAATTTATTGCCGGGTCAAGGAGCTGCCATGAACATACTTAAAGAAATAGCCGCCCACGCTACAGAACGGGTGGCGATGCGGCGGAAATTAAAACCGCTAACGACTTTGCGGCAAGAGGCTTTGGCCGTGCCGCGAGGGGATTTTCCCTTTACGCGAGCTTTGCAAAAAAAAGAACTGGCTTTCATTTGCGAGTGCAAAAAAGCCTCCCCCTCCAAGGGGCTTATCGCGCCGGATTTTCCTTATGTAAAAATTGCCCAAGAATACGAAGCCGCCGTCGCCGACGCCATTTCGGTACTCACGGAACCGAAATATTTTTTGGGTGACGAAAGGTATTTGGCCGAGATAGCCGCCGCTGTGTCTTTGCCTTGTCTGCGGAAGGATTTCATCGTAGATGAATACATGATATACGAGGCGAAAGTTTTGGGGGCGGCGGCAATCCTCCTCATCGTGGCCATTTTGACCAAGGAGGAGCTAAAAGCGTATCTGGAGCTGGCGGACAGTTTGGGGCTGTCGGTACTCACCGAAGCCCACAGCGAAGATGAAATCGCCGCCGCCTTAGAGGCCGGAGCGAACATTATCGGCGTCAACAACCGTAACCTCAAGGATTTTTCCGTGGATGTGGAGAACAGCAAACGCTTACGAGCTTCGGTGCCGCCGGATAAACTCTTCGTGATGGAAAGCGGTATCGCTACCCCTGAAGACGTGGCGGCGGCGCGAGCCATGAAGGCCGACGGGGTTCTAATCGGTGAAACCCTGATGCGAGCAGACGACAAAAGAGCGCGTTTGCGCTATCTGAAGGAGGGGGCATGACCAAGGTTAAATTTTGCGGCTTGACTGCCGTGGGCGACATAGCGGCGGCCAATCAGTTGCAACCAGATTATATTGGCTTTGTCTTTGCGCCTAAAAGTAAACGCTATGTAACATCTGCCGCCGCCGCGCAATTAAAGCAATCGCTTTCCCCCAACATTAAGGCGGTGGGTGTCTTTGTCAACGAATCTCCCGAAACGGTGGCGAGTATCGTAAGCGAAGGTATCATTGACCTGATCCAGCTCCACGGGGAGGAGGACAGCGCTTACCTCGCTAAGCTCCGCGCCTTAACCGCCGCCCCCATAATCAAAGCCTTCGTCATCAAAAACGCTGCGGATGTGTCGGCGGCGCTGGCGAGCGAGGCGGATTTTCTGCTCTTGGATGCCGGAGCCGGCGAGGGAAAAAATTTTGACTGGACGCTCATCAAAAATTTTCCTCGACCCTATTTTTTAGCCGGAGGGCTGAATCCCCAAAATGTCAAAAGCGCGCTTCAACATCTTACGCCCTATGCCGTGGATGTTAGCTCCGGCATCGAAACCAACGGGCATAAGGACAAAAACAAAATGGCGACCTTTATGCAAGCTGTAATTTTTCCTTGACCCCTTAATAAAGGGGTGCAGGGGGCATTGCTCCCTGCCGGAGTCAAGAGGCAGCGCCTCTTGTAGGTTTGGGCAACGCCCAATATAAAAAAGCGAAAGGATGAAGCAGATGGAAAATAGCCCCAAATCCAGAGGGCGTTTCGGTATCCACGGGGGGCAGTATATCCCGGAGACGCTGATGAATGCGGTCATCGAGCTGGAGGATGCCTACGAGCATTATAAGCAGGAGCCGGCCTTTTGCGAGGAGCTTACTGCCTTACTGAACGAATACGCCGGTCGTCCGTCGCGCCTCTACTACGCCGCGAAAATGACGCACGACTTGGGCGGCGCCAAAATCTATCTCAAGCGAGAGGATTTGAATCACACCGGCTCCCACAAAATAAACAACGTCTTGGGGCAAGCGCTCCTCGCTAAAAAAATGGGCAAGACCCGGCTCATTGCCGAAACCGGCGCGGGGCAACACGGGGTAGCTACCGCCACCGCCGCCGCTCTCATGGATATGGAATGTGTGGTGTTTATGGGGGCGGAGGACACTCGCCGCCAAGCCCTAAACGTCTATCGGATGCGGCTCTTGGGCGCCAAGGTCATTCCGGTGGAAACGGGAACGGCCACTTTGAAAGACGCGGTTTCCGAAGCCATGCGCGAATGGACTTCCCGTATCGCCGACACCCATTACTGTTTAGGCTCCGTCATGGGGCCGCACCCTTTCCCCACCATTGTCCGGGATTTTCAAGGAGTTATCTCTAAGGAAATTAAAGAGGAAATTTTGCAGCGCGAAGGGTGTCTCCCCACGGCGGTGATTGCGTGCGTAGGCGGTGGTTCCAACGCCATGGGCAGTTTCCATAATTTTATCGAGGACCAAGAGGTGCGTCTCATCGGTTGCGAGGCCGCCGGTCGCGGCATTGATACCGCCGACACCGCCGCCACCATTCACACGGGACGCTTGGGGATTTTTCACGGCATGAAATCCTATTTTTGCCAAGACGAATACGGGCAAATCGCGCCGGTGTATTCTATCTCCGCCGGGCTGGATTACCCCGGCATAGGGCCGGAACACGCTTACCTCCACGACATTAAACGAGCCGAGTATGTGGCGATAACCGACGAAGAGGCGGTAACGGCTTTTGAGTACCTGTCGCGCACCGAAGGTATCATTCCGGCCATTGAATCGGCGCACGCCGTATCTTACGCCATGAAACTTGCGCCGAAGCTCGCCGCGGACAAAATAATCGTCGTCACTTTGTCCGGCCGGGGCGACAAGGATTGCGCCGCCATTGCTCGCTACCGGGGGGAGGATATCAATGAGTAATTTAAAAAATGCCTTCAGCCAGGGCAAAGCCTTTATCCCCTTCATCACCTGCGGCGATCCCGATTTAGCCACCACCGCTCAAGTCGTAACCGCCGCCGCCGCAAACGGCGCGGACATTATAGAACTTGGCATTCCCTTCTCCGACCCCACCGCCGAAGGGCCGGTAATTCAGGCGGCCAATATTCGCGCCTTAAAGGGCGGCGTTACCACGGATAAAATTTTTGCCATGGTGCAGGAACTCCGCCGCAACATAAAAATTCCCTTGGTCTTTATGACCTACGCCAATGTGGTTTATTCCTACGGCGCCGAGCGTTTCCTCGAACAATGCGCCGCCGTTAAAATGGACGGGCTGATTTTGCCGGATTTGCCCTACGAGGAAAAAGAAGAGTTCGCGCCTCTTTGTCGCACACACGGTCTGGATCTTGTTTCCTTGGTGGCGCCCACTTCGGAAAAGCGTATTGCCATGATTGCGAGGGAGGCCGAGGGCTTTTTGTACATCGTTTCCAGCCTCGGCGTCACCGGGGTACGCGCGGAAATCAAGACGGATCTTGCCGCCATCATGGCCGCCGTCCGGGAAAACACCAACCTCCCCGCCGCCATTGGTTTTGGCATTTCCACCCCGGAGCAAGCCAAAAAAATGAGTATGCTGGCCGACGGCGTTATCGTCGGGTCGGCCATTATAAAAATTTTGGCCAAATACGGGCAGGATGCGCCACCCTATGTCGGACAGTACGTCCGGGAGATGAAGAACGCTATTATAAGTTAAAAAATGGGGCGTTGCCCCATACCCTACCAGAGACGCTGTCTCTGGACTCTGGCAGGGGGATAATCCCCCTGCACCCTTTTATAAAATTATTATGGGGTGCAGGGGCGCAAGTCCCTGCTGGGAGTCCAGAGGGCAAAGCCCTTTGGTAGGGTTTGGGGTGAAACCCCAAAAAGGAGATTTTCTAATTGGAAACATTTTGTATAGGCGTGGGGATATTGGGGCTGATGGGCTTTGCCTATCGAGGTTGGTCCATAATTCTCATTGCGCCTTTTTTTGCGGTATTGGCCGCATCGTTGAGTCATTTTGGTATTTTGCCCACTTATACCGAGCTTTATATGACGCGACTGGCGGAATACACGAAAACTTATTACCCCGTGTTTCTCTTCGGCGCAGTCTTTGCCCGGCTCATGGAAAAAGGTGGGCTGGCCTCCGCCATCGCCGGGAAAATCATGGCGCTACTCGGAGAAAAAAGAGCGCTCTTAGCCGTTATTTTAGGAGCGGCGGCGCTGACCTACGGGGGACTCAGCGTTTTCGTGGTGGCTTTCGTCATGTACCCCTTCGGGGCGGAAATCTTTCGGAAGGCCGATATTCCCAAAAGGCTCTTGCCGGCGACGCTGTGGATGGGAATTTTTTCCTTTGCCATGGTAGCGCTCCCCGGTACGCCCCAGATTCAAAACATTATTCCCTCCTCCTACTTCGGCACCTCCACTTGGGCAGGGCCGGGGTTGGGAATTTTTGCTACCGTGGTATTTCTGTTGCTTAGTTTGGGTTATCTTGGTTTTCGCGTCAAAAAATTACAAGAGAACGGCGAAGGTTACGGGGAAGCCGCCGAACGTCAACGCCGTCGCGACAGGACATTGCCCCCTTGGCAGTTGGCCGTCCTGCCCCCTCCTTATGGTCATCATCATCAACATGCTTTTGAGCAATCCCTTTCATTGGGATTGGGGCTTTCATTGGGACGAGGCGGCTTTGGAAAAATTTTTTCCCTTGGAGCTTAGTCTGCTCGCGGTAAGCGTAGGGAAGATACAGGCCATCTGGTCTATCAGCGTGGCGCTCATCTTAAGCAGTATCGCCGCCGCTTATATCGGGCGACATCGCTTCGGCCAAGGCAGGGAAACTCTCCTTGAAAATATAAACTACGGCGCCGCCTCTTCTTGCGCCGCCGTCTTGAACGTGGCCTCCGGCTTTGCCTTCGGCAGTGTCCTCGTCAGCTTGCCGGGGTTCTTGCCGGTGAAAGAAATTTTGGTGGGGCTGGGGGACAGCGCCGGGCCTTTGGTGTCGGCGGTCATAACCACGAACATCATGGGCGCCGTGACAGGCTCTGCCTCCGGCGGTCTTACCATCGCCCTGTCCCTTTTAGGGGAACAGTGGGCAAACATGGCCGTGGCGCAGGGAATTTCTTTAGACGTACTCCATCGCATTGTGGCCATCGCCTCCATCGGTATCGACCCTGTTCCCCATTGCGGCGCCCTGGTTACTTTGCTGGCCATTTGCGGACTCACCCACAAGGAAGCCTATTTTGATATTGTAGTCCTTATGGGGCTGAAATTTTTAGTACCCTTCCTCTGCGTGGCTTTTTATTTGTTGACGGGGATTAGCTGACAGAGACTTGCAAAGGAGAAAAACTCATGGATAACGATAAAATATTGCGTAACCTCAAAGTCTTTGACCCGCCTCTCTGGGAAGCGTTAAATAAATCCCTGACCCGGCAACTGAAAACCCTCTCCCTCATTCCCACCACTAACGCCACCTCCCCCTTTGCATCTTTTTTGAAGGGGAGCGTGCTGGGGAACGATTTTTTGGATCATCATGCGGCGGAGCAATACGGTTTGCTGGAAGAAATGGCCATGGACAGAGCCTGCGAGCTGTTTCACGCCGAGTCGGCCATTGTGCGGCTGGGAAATCCCGTGGCGGCCTCCCGGGTGGTATTTTTCGCGCTGGCCAGCACCGGTGACACCATTCTTTCCTTTAACCGTCGCAAGGAGGAGTACTGCACCGGTACGCAAATGGAATATAATTTTGTGAACTTCGGGGTGGATCCCAATACCTTTTTCCTCGATATGGAAAAACTGGGGCAGCTGGCTAGGCTCAACCGACCGAAAATCATTATTTATTCCCCGGTGAATTATCCCTTTAACATTGATTATCCAGAACTGGCGCGAGTGGCGAAGGAAGTCGGCGCCAAACTTTGGGTGGACATGGGGCAAAATGCGGGACTTATCGCCGCCGGGAAAATTCCCTCCCCGGTGCCTTACGCCGATGTGGTGACATTTTGCGCCGGGGATGCCCTCCACGGGCCGCAAAACGGCATTATCCTCTGCAAGAACGAACTGGCGGCGTTGCTTGATAAGACCGTCATTGAAACCGGCCACGTTTCCCTCAAGAAAAACGTGTTGGCGGCGCTGAACATGGTTTTCAAAGAGGCCGCCTGCCCGGAATACGGCGACTACGCCGAGGAGGTTCTGGCGAATGCTTTAGCCCTCGAAAAAGGCTTAAAACAGGGCGGCGCCAAAATAATTTGCAGTCCCACCCAAAATCATTTGGTGCTGGCGCGGCTCGCGCCGGAGCAAGACGGGGAAGCAGTCGCCGCGAAACTTAAAGAGGCCGGCCTCCTCGTGAAGGCGGAAACTCTCCTCACCGCCGACGAGCGAGTGAGCTATCCTATTCTCAGGCTCTCCAGCCTCGACGCTACCACACGCGGCTTGGAGCCGGAGGAGATGCGTCGCGTCGGCGCGGCGCTGGCGGAATTTTTGGCTTCGCCGCAGGATAGCGCCGCCGTGGAAAAAATCGCCAAGGTCGTCAAAAAATTAGTGGCCGGTCGCCCTCTCTTTTCCGTGGATTGGCTACCAGAAGCGGAATTTCCCGAGGACGATTACGGCGAACTCATGGTAAAGGCCATGGTGCATGGTTACGCCTAAGGTCAGCAAAAAAGCTCGGTTGCGCAAACAACCGAGCTTTTTGGGACGAAAAAATTGGCCGAGGCAGGATTTTGCCCTCCGATAACGAAAGATTACCGCGAAAGAAAAATGTCGGTGAGTTCCGTCATATTATACTCGCGAACAGTGAAATTTACTAAAATGAAAATTTTCGTCCGCGGTATATACGGAGAGCCTAATACCTTCCTTCGGAATGTCTAAGGCTCTCCAGTATAGTGAGGAGAGGTTTTTATGGAGAAAAAAACCGACGGCTTGCTGTTTCGCTTCGCCGTGATATTTACATTTTTACCGTGGCGACGCTTATTATCAGCGGCGTGGCCATGTATTTTAACCAAATGGAAATCTACAAGCGACAGTGCGAGGAAAATCTGCAAAATGTGGCTACCTATCTCGAGAATTTAATTTCGGCTGACGGAGAGGATTTCTTATATTTCCAAAATTATTATCTCGCCCACTATAAGGAAATGAATATTCCCTTTGACTACGACGGCAATTATCTTCCGGCTCAAGAAAAGTTCGAGACCATGCTGGCCGCAGAGCATCCGGGCAGGACGCTGGGCAAGGATCTCAGATATTCCGATATGTCGCCGGAGCTTAGAATGGCTCACGCCGTCTATACCTACGAATACTGGATGAACGTCTTTATGAAGGCTCGGGACGATTTTCATCTCATCTACGTTTATTATCTGGTTCCCACCGCCGAACCCTTGCACATGACTTGGATGTTGGACTGCTTGCGCGACGAAAAGGAAATTGACGGCGTTAAGTACATCGACCTCGGCACCGACGTTTTGGAACCCTTGGAAGAGCATGAAAAAATGTGGGAAGCGTGGAATACTGGCGTTCGCCCCGAAGGTTACGATGTCTATGACAACGAATACGGTAAGACCTACGCCTATTACACGCCCTTGCACATTAACAACCACAAAACCGGGGTTATCGGCGTGGAAATCGAGATTGCCAACGTGGATAAAGCCATTTTAGCCAATACGCTGAAACAAGTGGCCGGTATGGGCATTATTTTAATGCTGTGCGTCTTAATTCTCCTGTGGGTCATTCATCGCACCTTTATCGCCAAACTGTGCAATTTACAACTGCAGGTACACGCTTACGCCAAGGCCAAAGACCCCAATATTGCCGGCGAGATTGAAAAAAATGCCCAAGGTTCCGACGAAGTGGCCGCCCTGTCCATGCAGGTAGCCGCCATGATACTGGAGCTTGAAGATTACATGAAAAACCTCGTGGCCACCACCAAGGAACTTACCACCACCAAGCAGGAAGCCAAGGAAATGAAAGCCATGGCGCATCGCGATTCCCTGACGGGCATTCGCAACAAAACCGCCTACGACAAAGAGGTGCAACGCCTCGAATGGGAAATGGCCGACGGAAAGGCGCGATTCGGCATCGCCATGATCGACCTGAATTTCCTCAAACGCATCAACGACACCTACGGCCACGACCGCGGTAACGCGGCCATTATTGCAGTCTGCAACATGGTCTGCGACACTTTCGCCCACTCGCCGGTGTTCCGTATCGGCGGCGACGAATTTGCGGTTATCTTGGAATACAAAGACTATGAGCAAATAGAACAACTGACCGAGGCGTTCAACGCCAGACTGGAAGAACTGGCCAGCGAACCGAATTTAGAGCCGTGGGAGCGCATTTCGGCATCCTTGGGCTACGCTGTCTATGACCCGACCATTGACAGCAGCGTGGACAACGTGTTCAAACGCGCCGACAAAGCCATGTACAGTCGCAAAAAGGAAATGAAAGCGGTACGGACGGTGTAGAGAAGGAGGGCGTGGATTTTTCATCCTTGTTCGAGCATCGCCTTTTTCCCACAAAAGGCGATGCCACGCATGAGCCTTTGTCAATATCCGTCCTATCTCATTTTCTCCCCCATTATCAAGGTAACGCCCCATATTTTCCTTCGTAATCGATACAAAAGGTACCAAAATATTGCCCGGTTTTGTCACCCCGCGACTGCGTTCGTCGGCAAGTTGGAAGGCGCCGGCGGCTTGATGCGTTGCGTCTTGTTTGATGGTTTGCACCATGTCGCCGGAGGCAACGGCCTTGATGGCCTCCGGCGTAGCGTCGATGCCGGACACCAAGCAACCGGTTAGGCGTCCCGCTTCCTTCAAAGCCTGCACGGCGTCCAAGGCCATATCATCATTGCCGCAGACCACGCCGTCTATTTTGTCATAGCGAGCAAGCCACTCCGTCATGATGCGGTAACCGGCTTCGCGGCTATAGGAACCGTCGCGTCGTTCCACGATTTTAATGTCGCGCCGCCGCTTTAAGCACTCGTCGTTGAATCCCTCGTAACGACAAGCGGCACTGTACTGACTGGCCGTTCCCTGTAAATAGAACACTTTGGCATCTTTGGGTAGCAGCTTGGTCATGCACTCGGCTTGCAATTTCCCGGCGCCGTACTCGTCGGGAAAAATCCCGGGGATGCCGTTCCAACGCAGGTGTCTGTTGATAGGAACCACCGTCGCGCCATGCAGGGTAGCTTCTTTTACCGGTTCTACCAATTTTTCCTCATCCACCGCCGCCAAGATAATGAGTTTTTCCCCTCGCTGAACAGCCTCTGCCAACTGCCGAATTTGTGTGTCGGCATCGTTCTCGCCGTCAAAGACCTCCACCTCGCGACCTCGCTCGGCGGCCACTCGCTGAAATTCGGCCAAGATGGTGGAACCGAAACTGCCATTGTCTTGGTGAATGAGATAAACTATCTTAGGGTTTGTTTCCGCGCCGCACCCCAGCGCCAAAAAAGTCAGCGTCAGTAGCAGCGCAAAACTCGCTATTTGCCCCACGGTCTTCATCAATACCTTGGATGCTCCTTTACATATTCCACCGGGCGGCTCCAATCTACATGCACCCCGGTAGCGTTCCACAGTCTGGTCAAGGCCAGCTTAAACGAAGCCACATCCGCTAAGGGATCCACCTGTTCCGTGGTGAAATCCATAAGGGTCTGGTGGGGAACTTTTATCTCGTGGATCTCTCGGAGATAATCCTCCGTAAGTTTTTTGCCCTCGGCATTCGCCAGCGTTACCGTGGCGCGATGGCTGTCTTCATCGTACTCGATGTAACCCAAGTCCTTCTGGTAGCTGACGGCCACGCTGAATTGGCGCTCCTGCTCCATACAGTAAGCCTCCCATCATAAAAAAGAAATTTATTTTATCGTTGCGCTTTGAATCTTTTTGTGTTATGCTGAAGGTACAGAAAGTTCCTTCTGGGGTGTGCGCCGGCTTTTCATTATGTCTAACCTACATTTTATTAAGGGAATCCGACTTGACTTGGGCAGATGTTGCATCGGCCAGACCGAATAACAGACACTCAACTTAGGATACCCACCTGCTTTTCGCAGGTTCTAGGCATATAAGGCAACGGCACCTTGGATACCTTTCTGTAAGAATCGTCGGCTTGTCCGGCGGTTCTTTTTTTATTCCACAAAAAGATTTCTGATCTCTTCCTCGGTGAGCTTGGAGAGGAAGTTCTCCCCCGGCTTGATCATCTGGTCGATAAGGGATTTTTTCTTCTCCTGTAGCTTATAGATTTTCTCCTCGATGGTGCCTTTGGTGATGAATTTTAAGACCTGCACATTCTTTTGTTGCCCCAGACGATAGGCGCGGTCGGTGGCTTGATCCTCCACCGCCGGATTCCACCACGGGTCGTAGTGAATGACCATATCCGCTCCCGTGAGATTCAGCCCGGTGCCTCCGGCCTTTAATGAAATTAAAAAAATAGGGGTGGCGCCGCCGTTAAAACTCTTTACGAGGCGCATCCGTTCCTTGGCCGGAGTCTGACCGTCCAAATAGTAGAAGCCGATGCCCACCTGCTTCAGCCTATCGGCTATATGTCCCAGCATGGTGGTGAACTGAGAGAAAATCAGGAGCCGATGCCCGGAATTTACCGCCTCCCCCACCACTTCTTCCAGCATGTCCAGCTTGCCGGAGCCGCCGTGGTAATCCTCCAAAAAGAGAGTGGGATCGCAGGCGATTTGGCGAAGTCTGGTGAGGATGGCCAGTATCTTAATACGGCTTTCCGCAAAGCCTCTGGCCTTCATTTCCGCCGCAAATTCCTTCTGCCCCTGCACGAAATAGGCTTGATAGACCTTCTTTTGTTCCGCCGTCATGTCGCTGAGCATGCGGTTCTCCACCTTATCCGGCAATTCCTTCAAAACGTCTTTTTTCATGCGCCGCAGGATAAAGGGAAGGACTCGCCGCCTTAAATCTTGGGAGGCGTGTTCGTCTTCGCCCCGGACTATGGGTATTTCGTAGCGCTGTTTAAACTTGGTATGATTCCCTAGGTATCCGGGCATGAGATAGTCAAAAATCGACCACAGCTCCGTAAGGGTGTTTTCGATGGGGGTTCCCGTTAGGGCAAAATAACCATTGGTGTTCAAGCGTTTCACGGACTTGGCGTTTTGGGTGCTGGGGTTCTTGATGTGTTGCGCCTCGTCTAGGAAGCAATAGGCAAATTTTTTTTGCTCGTAAATGTCAATGTCCCGTTTGAGCATATTGTAAGTGGTAATGATAACATCCAAGTCCTCCGGCAAATCCTCTAAGGAGTTTTGCCGTTCCTCCTTGGTGCCGGCCACTGCCGCCGCCTTTAGCTCCGGCGCGAAACGCTCTATCTCGTCCAGCCAGTTGTACATGAGGGAGGTGGGGGCGACCACCAGCGAAGGGAGCTTCACTTCTTCCTTCTTGGCCAATAAAAAGGCGATAACCTGCAAAGTCTTGCCTAAGCCCATATCGTCGGCCAAAATCCCCCCCAAGCCGTATTGGGACAGATTGGTGAGCCAGCGAAAGCCCACCCGTTGGTAATCGCGCAGGACTTTTTTGAGGCTCTGGGGAACCTCCACTTCCGAATCCTCCGGATGCCTTATGTCGCGCACAATGGCGCGGAATTTTTTACTGCGCTCCAGTTGCAAGCTCTCCTCTTCCTTTGCCAAGGAATCAAGATACATGGCTTGGGAAAGGGGGAGCTTCACCGTCATGTCCTCTACGCCCTTGGCGCCCTTGCGAATCCCCATGTGATCCACCAAATCGGAGAGGGATGCCAGCTGTTGCTCCTCCAGCGTAATAAAGGTGCCGTCCTTCAAGCGATGATAGCGCCGCTTTTGCCGATATGAGGCCAAAATATCCATCAGCTCGTCGAAATCCACCTCGTCGGTGTTAAAAGTGACTTCCAGCAAATTGTCATCATTGACGCTAACCCCGGCGGTTACTTTGGCCATACGTTGCACCGGTTTCTTTTGGAGAGCCTCGGAGTAATACACATCGGCCTTATCCGCCAGTTCCGGCAAGGCATCCACCAGAAAATCGTAGCTTTTGTCCTCGTCGTCTTGGATAAACAGCCCCTTGTTTTCCTCGAAGGAATAGGCGTGGAAAAGATTAAGGAGTTCCTGCTCGGCGGCATTTTCGCGCACCAAGGTCTTACCCTTCCTAGGATGAAGTTCCGTGATTTTCAGGGGGTTAAAAGAAATGTCCCCATAGCGGAAATTCGGCCTGACCTCAATACCGTCCCCGTGATAATCAAAATAAAATTCGGCGCGGAGGGGTTCCATGACATATTTTTCTTGGAAGGTGTCCGCCACCTCGACGTCGGCGATTTTTTCGATTTGGGGCATGACGCTGCCAAAGAAGATGGCCGTCTCATCTCTGGTGAGGCGCAGGGTACTGTCATGGCTGAATGATTTTAGCAATGGGGTTACATTCTGCATAAATTCCGGGGACACGGTATAAAAATTCCCTTCCTGCCGGAGGCAGTTGTCGTCGATAACCTCCAAGGAATTTTTCGCCAAAGAAACGTCGGCTCCCTTTTTTCCCAAATCCGCCACTTTGAGGGTGAGCCGCGGTTCTCCCTCCATGACCTTGGCTTCGTTATAGACCACGCCGTTGTTGTTGAAAATAAAGGAAGCGTCCTTCATGCAATTCAGAAAGGCTTTAAAGTAGGCGGGGGTCAGCAAGAACCGTTTCTTATCAAAGTAGATGTCCCCCGACACACTGCGATAGCCATAACCATAGCCATAAGAGCCGCGTCGGTTTGAGACGCTGTTGCTTTCGCGGTAGGCCTCATAGAGGAGATCCCACAGTTTTTGGGAACTTCCGTTGCCAAAAGTAAAATTATCCGACAGCAAGGTGAAATTTTTACCGAAGGTCACTGGGTGGCCGTCGTCCACGTCGCGCAACACGCTCGGAATATCCTTCACCACATACAGGCGTTTGTCGCTCCCTAGGCGAAATTCCAACCAATGTTCGGTATGACCGTAGTCGTTCACGGATACTAAAGTCGGTTCGAGAAAAACGGTTTGCGCCGGGGCGGTAGCCGGAGCGCTGGCGCCTCCTGTTGCCGCAAAAAGCGCCAGCATTCTGGCGCCGGAGGTTACGCTGCCGCCTTTGCCCTTCGCTTTCCGCTGTTGCAAAGCCTGTATCTCTTTCAATACGGCCACGCCGTGTTTACAGATTCCTAGGTAAGCGGTAGCCGCCGGGCAACCGCAATGCAGGTGAGTTACATCGTTTCCTTTCTCGTTGAGCCGCACCGCTACATAGTAATCGTGGCTACCGTGTACTTCGGCGCTGTAAGTCGGTGGGTGAGCCGATCTTTCCGTCAGTTCCCGGACGGCATGATTGCGATAATAGAACAAGCCCCGTTGATAAGAAACCTCGTTGGACAGAGCCTTAATGGTTATATCACTCAGCAAACAGAAACCTTCTTCCTAAAATAAGGGTACGATTTATTTCTTTCTGATACCGGCGGCTTTTCCCATAATTTTGGCGTTTTCGTTGGCCGTCTTGTCCGGGGCGAAAGCCTTAAGCGCCTTAAGCGCCGTCGCCTCGTCGGGACAAAGCACCAGCTCTACCCGCTTACCCAAAAGTCGCTTGGCCTGCCGAAAAACCAAACGGTAATTGGCATGGGAGGCCACCATGACATAAGAGGCGGCCATGTCGCTGTGTCCGGCGCTAACAAGTTCAGCCACCGAAGGGCACTTATCCGGCGCGCCGGTGACGAGGACGGAGGCTCCGGCTTTTTGCAGTTCTTGCGCCGCCTCCGCATTGGCCGCCACCGCCAGCGCCGCCACCGGCATGATGGCATCGTGAGCCGTCAGGGCGTGGGCTTCCGACATATTGATGATGCGAATATCCGTCAAAGGCCCCCAACCCACGGCCTGTTCCATTACGCGACCCACATGGTCGGTATGAATATGGACGGCGATGTATTTCTCGTAGCGTTCCGCCAAGGCGAAATTGCTAAACTCTTTCAGTTGCTTCTCCAGTTCCGGCACGTTTATTTTGGTGTTCTTAATGCGCAAAGTGAGGCAGTAAGGACGCACCAAATCGTCTCTGGGGTCGGGCATATCGGCGCTGCGCCCCAAGCCCAAAGAGAGACTTACCGCCGGCGAAACAAAATTTCCGTCGAGACCTTTAAGGCACCCACGGAGGAAAATAAACATGACGCTGGCGCCGGCATCTTTTTCCGCGAGGTCGTTCATGGCTTTTTCTCCGGCGTCAATGGCGGCGTTCAAAATCTCCGCGATGGGGAGATTGGCGCGCACCGCATGGTAAGCGCCTTTGGCTACGGCCTTGGCCACGGTAATAAAAGGGCGCTCCGGGTAGCCCTCGGGCATAACTCGCTGGGCGTAGAGAATACCGTATTGAAAAGCCTTGCCAAATTCCGAAGAGGAGGCGTTTAATTTTCCCGACAGACCTTTGCTGAGGCCGCGAAAAAGTTGCGCCAAAATGACGCCGGAGTTGCCTCGCGCGCCAAAAACAGCCGCCGCCGCCACCCGAGAAGAAAGCCCCCCGATGCTCTCGTCCTTCACCTCGTACAAAGGCATCACCGCCGCCCCCATGGTATGCAAAATATGGGTACCGGCCTTTAGCCTCGCCACGTCCAGTTTGTTAATATGGTCGTATTCCAAAAGAAACTCGCTGTAAGCTCCCGTCACCATGCGTTTATAATCGCCGCCGGTGATTACTTCTCTGTTGCCTGTCATGCTGTTCACATCCAATCGATACACGAAAATATTTTTCATTATAGCACAGATAGCCAACGCATGACTATAGTTTGACAAGACAAAACATGCGTTTTTGGTGAAAAACTGTTACTGTTCACGGGCTTCGTACTCCCCCCTGCCGTTGGGCTGACGGAGGGAGTGTACCGCTCATAAAAAAAATAGCTACCTACAGTCGCGTAGATAGCTTTTTTTCTTTGCGCCTCAAAACGCCTTCTTCAGTTTCAAGGTGGCGGTGACGCCCTGTTGTTTGCCTACCCAAGCAGTGCAGTTGGCATCGAAAGTCCACGGGGAATTTTTGAAGGGCTTTACCTGCCAGCCCGTTTCCAACATGAAACTGGAGCCGCGAGAGCCGATGTCCGGCGTGGAGTAGCCGTTGTAATGAGCGCGAGCGGCGCCGCTGAACTCGAATTGATAGGCTATACCCGTGTAAAAACGCTGATTCCTTTTGGTCTGCTTGGTTATCTTGGCGCCCAAGCGAAATCTGCCGCTATCCACCGCATCAAATTCATAGGTTTCGCCGCTGGATAAATGAGCGCTCATGCCGTTTTGATGCGCGTGATGATACATGGCATAGACCACCAACCGGTTTCTTTTGCCAATCCGGAAATTGCGTCCCACATGCAAATGTCCAGCCCAACAGGGAGCCGACACGTCATAATAAACAGGGGGCAATAAATTGCCGTTGGCGTCCTTAAAATCCCCGGAGGTAAAATCCATTTGGGTGCGCCCCATACGGAAACTGCCTTCAATATAAAAACCGTTGTCCAAAGCCTTCCGAGCGATAAAACCGCCGGCTAAGTAACTGGTGTTGCCGTGGCCGTGTATGCCGGGAGCATCTATGTAGGAATCGTAACTGGATTTGCCGTAGTCGATTATCGGGGCGAAAAACAATTTACTGCCGTTGGCATAGTCAAGCTCTCTAGCCCAGCCCAAATCCATGCCCCAACTTTTGCTGTCCACATGGCCGTTGCCCGTATCGGTACGGGTACTGCCCACTCCCATATTGCCGAACATGTGAAACTCGCTCACCAGTTCCGCTTGCGCCGTCATGGACTCCTTGGCTTCCTCAGTAGCCTCTTGGACTTCGGCAGTTGTCTCTGTCGCTATGGGAGTTTCCCCGGAGGTGTCCGTAACGGTGGCCATATCCCCGTCCATTACTTCCGGCGGCAACCATTGCGCGCCCAAATCCACCACCTTGTCCATTAGGAAAACTGCCGGGGTACTGGATTGAGCTACCGCCGCAGTTTGTGGTTTCAAGCCCGTGGAGTGTTGGGTGACGGTGGCGGTTATGGAACTAGAGCCGCTTGGCCCTATTTCCATGCCCCAATCCGTAGAAATTCCTTGGGAAATCAGACCGTAGGTGGTAGCGTCCGACGTGATAAGACCGTTGGCATTGGTGATAAGGGTAATGCTGTCCCCTGTGCTTAGGGTTGCATCGCCGGGAACGCTGACCCCGATGGCCGTGCCGGATAAATCCGTTTGACCGCCGTTAGAATTGCCAGTGTCGGTGTTAGAGAGGGTGAGGACAGTATCGCCGTTGGCAACAGTGCTAGGCAAATAAAAATTGATATTGTCGAAGCCGGAAATATTTTTGGCGGTCACTGCCGACGAATAAATATTTAAGGTGTTGTTCTCGCCCTGCGCTCCCAAGCTGACGGTGCTTTGGTAGTTGCTCTGATTGGCGCTACCGATGAGATAAGCCTCGGTTAAATCGGGACTGCCGGAGATGTTGATGGTGTTGTCGGAACTCTCTACGCCGTCGCCGGAAACGCTGCCCAAGATGTAGCAGTCGATACGGGTGGCGGCGTCATCGTCGCTGATGTTCACAGTGTTGCCGTAAGCCTTGCCCGACGTACTATAGCCGCCGAAAACATCGCCGTCGATATGACCGCCGGAGACGGTAACGGTATTGCCCGTAGCTTCGCCGCTATCGGTAAAGCCGCCGTGAATATCCCCCACCACACTGCCGCCTTTAATGGCGAGAAGATTTTGTCGGACGTTGCCGCTGATGCTGACCCCGGCAGAGGCTCCCCCCTCCGTGATGGTGCCACCGCTGAAATTTATCGCGTTGCCTGTCACGTCTCCTTTATCGGAAAGACCGCCCCACACGCCGAGTCCAAAGCTCCCACCCGTGACATTTAAGACGTTGTCGCTGACTTGCCCTTCTTCCGAACCAGCCGCCCAAACTGGCAAAGTAAAATCGCCGCTGACGACGTTTATAGTGTTTCGTTGCAGAATTTGTTCGGTAGGCTTGCCCGACTCGAAAATATGCTCTCCCGCTTGGTCATAGGTGACGGAAGCGCCGTTGACGGTATATTGGCCGTTGGCGTGGTCGATGGTCACTACGTTGTCGGTATAACCTCTGACGTAACTGTCGGTAGGATTCGTGGGAGCCGGGACAGGCGTGGGATTTTCCGGGGTTACGGGAGTCACGTCTTCTGCCGGAGAAAGGGGCGGCGTTGTTTCTTCGCCGATTAGAGCTATAACATTGTTATCGTCGGCTTTTTTCACCGTTACGTCATAATCAAGGGAAATGCCCCAAGACAGTTTGCCCTGCTTGATAGCGCTGTCTGTCAAAATCCCGTTGGCATTGGAAAGGAGTTTCACTTTGTCGCCGTTTGTCAAAGGACTTCCGGCGGCAAAACCGATATTAAAGGTGGCGCCTCGCACGTCCGTTTGACCGCCCGTCAGTGTCAGGATGGTGTCGCCGTTTTTCACCGTGCCGGGAATATAAAAATTCAGGGTGTCGAAGTTCACGATATTTTGCGCCGTCAGTCCCGAAGAGTAAACATTCAAAGTATTGCCGGAAATAATGCCGCCGTCGCTAAATGCGCCGTAGAGGGTGGCTAGGGCAAGGTCGGGGTAGTCGTAAACATTTACGATGTTGTTCGTGGCCCCTCCGCCTATGCTGTAGCCGCCATAGACGGCGCCGTTTACCGCGCCGCCTTTAAGGGTTACGGTGTTGTTATTCGCCGCGCCGCTGTCTGCTTTACCGCCGATGACGCTACCTTGCACAGCGCCGCCCGATATTTCCACATAATTTTTCGCAGCCGCGTTACCGATACCGCCAATAACAAAGCCATCCTTTATTTCCGGCGCATTAAACAAGGTGATTGTCCCGTCGCCTATGACCTTGCCGCCTTTCACATAAGCGTTGTTGCCTTCTGCCGTGCCGTTGATGGCTATACCGCCCACCAAGGAACGCACTGCGCCGTTGCTTATCGTGGCTCCGTTGTCCGTTATGTAGGCTCCCGGCATCGCCGAATTTACACTAATCGCGTCGGTGCCGACGCCGCCAACAGCCAAATCAAAATAGCCGCCCTTGACGGTGACAAAACTACTCCACAGGGTATTGTTTTCGCTGTAGCCGCCAAAGACATAGGCTTTGCCTCCCGTGGGGAAAGCGGTGTTTGTTCCCGTCACATTCACTACGTTATCGCGCACCATTTGTTGCAAGCTGTAAGAACCGTAGATATAGGAGTCGTGGTTGTCGGGGACAATGCCCGTATATTCAACCTCGCCCTTAAATACATTGAGGTTGGTATTGGCACCGTAAAGCGAATAATTTCCGGCAATCAGGCTGTAGGGAACAGTGGCCTTTTCGGTGACAGTCACGGTATTGTTACTGAGTACCGTATCGCCGGCAGAAGTACCGACGGTATCCACCAAACCGCCGTATAATTTTATGCCGTCGGCGAAGGTGCCGCCGGAAACAGAAAGGGTATTGGAATTTACGCTGTCGTGGGCAACGCCTGCCGCCGCTATGCTTGCTTGAATATTGCCGCCAGTGATGGAAACGACGTTGTTGTCGGCGGAACTGTAAGCGGAAAAGCCGCCGTAAATATTGCCGTTTACATCGCGGCTAACCGTCACTTGGTTATTATTCGCCTCGGCGCCGGTGGTTTTTGTGCCGCCCACGATGATAGAAGTATCGCGCACGGCATCAGAAGCCGCCCAGCCGCCGTAAACGCCCGTCATGTCTCCCGTGTAGGGGACTACTAAATTATTTATGGCGTAGCTTGTAGGGTCAACGCTGACCACGTTGTCGGAGGCGCTTAATTCCTCTGCCCTTGCAATAATGGCGTTGGTACCGAGTTTTTCTACAACTAAGTTATCCGCTTCATTTAGTTTGCCAAAGGTCGTATTGCTTGTGTTGATGCCATTGTTATTCACCATGAGCAGAATTTCCTTGCCGTCGGCTAAAGTAACGCCCGTGTCCAGTCCGGCTTTCACCGTTACCTTATATAAATCTGTTTGCCCGTCGGTCAAGGTTAAGAGGGCATCATGATGAGCGGCGGTAACGGGGATATGGAAGTTTATGTTTTGGAAGTTGAAGATGTTTTGCGCCGTGTGACCCTTGCCGTAAACGGTCAAAGTGTTTCCCTGACTGCTTTGCACGGTATCATTAACCAAGGCTGTTCTGTCGTAGGCGTAATTAGGATGATTTAAGAAAACGCTCTCTATGCCGCCGCTCTGCAAGGCTCCGCCGATTAAAGCGCCTCTTAAATCCGGCGAGCCGGAGATTTCGACCTCATTACTGCGAATGTAATTGGAATCCGTTGAAGCGCCGCCCAAGATAAAACCCGTAACGGTCCCCCCCGATATTTTAACTTTATTGCCGTTTATGGCGCCGTCATGCGTACTCATGCCGCCGATAACGTCCATAACCTCGCCGCCGGAGACGGTAACGGTATTGCTACTTACGCTTTGAAAGTTGTTGTTTTTGGTAAAACCGCCTATGGCTCTTGCTACCGTGCCGGAGTCAATATTCACCGCATTGCTCGACACATTGGCAGAATTGCTGCGCCCACCGACCACAAAAGGGAGCGACCCAGACGAAACAGTGACCGTATTCTCGGAAGCTACCCCGCTAGCGCTATATCCCCCGTAAACGTGCCCCACAAAGCTGTCATAATTTCCGGCAGCGTAGGCATTATCGCTAACCATTGTTAAGCCGTTGATTGTTACGAGATTATTGTTTGCCGCTCCGCTTGCCGCATAGCCGCCCACAACCTCGCTAAATGCTCCTAAACCAATCTCCACCGTGTTCGCAGAAGCAACGGCTGTATCAGTGGCGAATCCTCCATAAACTTCAGCCTTAACACCGCTAGATAAAGTAGCATTTGTAGCATTTATTGTGACATGATTATCATGTACCGAACCGCTATTACTCCAGCCGCCCAATATATCAGAGCTATAGGTCGTTGGTATATTGCCGTTAAAGTTGATAGTATTATCACAAACTTCTGCCGTAGTAATCTTATCAATGCTGAGATAACCGCCATAAATTATTCTGTAAGGTAGCGTAACCCCTGCTGCTATACTGATTTCATTAGATTTGATAATGCCGCTAGTCATATTACTACTGCCTGCAGCACCGCTGTTTGAAATGGAGCCGCCGTAAATCATTGACGTAGCTGTGTTGTCGAATGTTCCGCCAGTTATGCTAATCGTATTTCCCTGTACAGTTGCCGTTGCGCCATCAGTATTACCCCAAATGTAACCGCCGTAAATAGAAGATGCCTTAACAGTGCCACTGGAAATATTAACTTGATTCCCTGATACCAATTTTTCATATGCCCCGGTAGTTCCTATATTTCCACCTTTTATGGAGCTAACACTAACATTGCCGCCGCTAATATTAACTTCGTTATCCGTAACACTAACATCAGTGGTCGTGCCGCTAATAGAAGTAGTACGACCGCCGTCAATTTGATTTACCGTAACCGAACCGCCTTCGATATTAATTTTATTTCGTGCAAGACTTCCCGTTGAATGCCAACCGGCATCTAAAAAGCCGTTGGAATTGGAATTATTGATCGAGCCTTTTTTTATGGTGACAACATTATCTGTTGCTTCGATTCCACCGATTATCAACGAACCGCCATAGACGTTACCGGTTATAGTTGCACTTGCACCATCAAGAATAACTGTATTGCCAACAACTTTTTTGCCGTTACTGCCACCGTAAACATTGCCGTTTACATTACCGCCTGTAATATTTACATGATTGTAATTAACTTCAATGCTACTACCGTCAGCGGAAACAAAACCCCCGTATATCCCCACCCCGCTCTTAAACACTCCATCCAAAATATTGACAGTGTTCCCCGTGACATTTGTCCCTGCCCCGGTGGAATACCCACCGTAAATATAATCAACGTCTAACAGATTGAAAGTGTCAAAAGGGTACTCGTCGGAACCAATTTTATATTTGTCGGCCTCGACATCTACGACGTTGTTTGCCGCCGAGTCAGGCTTAATCTCTGCCGCCAACGCCAACTCTGTCCCCCCCCCCGTGGACAGCCAACATGGCTAGGCTCAAAGAGACGAGTCTGGCAAGAAAATTTTTACGGGGAAGGCGGCGAGGGGTCATTTTGAATCATTCCTTTCTGTTTTGGGAGGGGGAGTAGCACAATGATTTTCATGGGTTAGAGGACGGCAACGCCGAGGGATTTGGCTAATTGTGTAACAGTGGCTTCGGGGAGTTTGCTGAATTTGACAATTTGGGGCAAAGGCATACCATCTTTTAGCATATCGGTAGCAACTTCTTTGCGAGTCCTGTTGATAGCCCGTTGGGCGGCCTTGTCAATCTCCGGCTTAAAAATTCTCGCTATAACAGCATCCATGGCGTTCTCCTCCCTTAACACTGCGGTTATTTTTTTATTGGCCTTTAGACATACTTCGATAACCGAACTTGCATGCTCTTTGATGTTTTCATCGTTACTGGCTATCGCCTTGCGAGAATATGCCTTAACGTCCTCTTCAGTGCAACCGCCAACTAAAAGTTTCAGCCCCGTATATTCATTCGCAGGCAACTGCGACGTAACCACCAGTTGCGTTGTAATGCTGATTCTTCCGTCTATCTTGTAAATGCCGGGGGCTTCCGAGGTTACGGCGAAGCCATCTTTCTCTAGCGCTTTAATCATCTCTCGTGGGTATCTGTGGCGCACCAAGGTCAAGGTAATCTCGCTGATGGGCAGTTCGTTTATCTTGCGGTCGTTGGATTTGTACATAAGGCCGTAGCCTTGGGCTTTATAGAAATCGTCAATGCTGAGGCTAGCATTGGGGGATTTATACTCGAAAATGTTATCAGACTTGAAGAATTTTCCTATGGGGTCGGTAAGGATGGCATCTTAGGCTTTAGTTTCACTGTGTTATTCGACGCCATGTATATTGACAGTTCTACATCCCTGCCCCAAATTCCTGCTTGTTTTCCAAGAGTATATTCAAATGGTGTCCGCAGGGCGGAGGGAGTTCACACTGCCTACAGCGCAGCCACGCCCAAAGAATTAGCCAACTGCTGAATGGTGTCTTCGGGGAGGTTGCTATACACAGCGAGAGGGTAGAGAATTTCCCGTGGAAATCCCTACCCTCTTTGCAAGCTATATCACATAAAACCAAGCGCCCTCATTATCTAAATCTGATTTTTCCACCATGTTTTTGCCCTCGTCGTAGCGCAGTTCCTGATTTTTGACGCTTACTTGGGTGCCGGGGGCTACCGATTTGGTAATGAAGACGTTGCCGCCGATGATGGCTCCTTCTCCGATGACCGTGTCGCCGCCTAAAATGGAGGCGCCGGAATAGATGGTTACATTGTCCTTGATGGTGGGATGGCGTTTGCGGTTCTTTAGTTGCCGCCCTCCCTTGGTGGATAAGGCGCCTAAGGTCACTCCTTGATAAATTTTGACGTGATCGCCGATGACCGTGGTTTCGCCGATAACAATGCCCGTGCCGTGGTCAATGAAGAAATGCCGCCCGATTTCGGCTCCCGGGTGGATGTCAATCCCGGTGCGGCTGTGGGCGTACTCGCTCATGATGCGAGGGATTACCGGTACGCCTAGAAGATGCAAAGCGTGCGCCAGCCGGTGGATGGTAATGGCGCGAATGCCGGGGTAGGAAAAAATTATCTCGTCTTCGCTGTAAGCCGCCGGATCTCCATCCAAAGTGGCCTGCACGTCCGTCTCGATGTAGTCCCGAATCCTCGGTATCCCTCGCAAAAAATCCAAGGTAATGCGTTGGGAGCGCTCCTCAATGCCTTCGTTCTTTTCCGCCTCCGGCAAATTGTAGCGCAAAGCTACGGCTATCTGCTTATTGAGGCGAAAGGCAATATCCTCCACCACCAGCGACAGATTGTTCTTCACGTTGTAAATGCGGTAGGCTTGGTCTTTGTAAAACCCCGGGAAAATCACCCGAATGAGTTTTAAGGTCAGCTCCGTCACCAGCTTCCTGTCTGGCTGGCTGAATACGTCCAATTTGTCGATGCTGCGGCCTTGTTCATAGTCCGTGAGTATGCTATCAATCACGCCGGGAATATTCCGGCCGATAATATCCGACATTTGCGTCCTCCTGTCTGCCCTGAATCAATACCCTCGCTGAAAAATACAGGTAATGTTACGTCTGTTGTCCAATGATTATACCACTGAATCTGCCGAACACAAGAAGATTAGAATCGGGGAAGCAAAAAATTCTTTGGCTCCTCCGATGTTTTTGCGCCGCAATGTCTTGCGAAGGGAGGCAGAAGTGCTATACTCGCGAAGGAAATTTTGTTTTCCGCTCACAAAATGACCGACAAAGGAGCTTACATGAAGATAATAATTCCTATGACAGGCTACGGCTCGCGGTTCGTGACGGCCGGCTACCGGGAGCTGAAAGCGCGTAGCATTTTGCAACAACACGACAGGACGGATTATTTCTTTCTTGACTCCACTTTCTCGCCCAGCCCAATATTTTTTCGCCTTGTGGTGAACGTGGCTTCATACTGCGCGATCAAGTGCTTGGACTTTGCCATCACGTTAATCTTGGGCGATTAAACAGGCTCGGTCTGGCATAGGCCGAAATACTATGCAAGAAGCCCCCGGTAGAGGTCGCATCTCTAACCGGGGGCTTCCTTTTGTGGTTTTTGTCCATTGAGTTCGTGATGCGGCCATTATAACAGCCACATCACCAAAATGCAAGGGCTCAACACAAATTTTCCCCCCCAAATTTTTACCGCTTCATGTTAATGAGCGTTTCGAGCATTTCATCGCTGACGGTGACGATTTTGGAATTGGACTGGAAGCCGCGCTGGGTGATAATCATGTCGGAGAATTGGTCGGCTACATCCACGTTGGACATCTCCAGCGCCGAGGCGGTGATGGTGACACCGAGAGCTGTCGCCGTTCCGGGCGCAGGTTCACCGGAGTTGTTGGATGGCTGGTAGAAACTGTTGCCGGTCTTGTTGAGGCCGGAGAAGTTGTTGAACTGATAGACGGTCACAACCCCCAACGCCTGCCGTTGGCTGTTGGCATAGACACCGGTGATGGTGCCGGAATTATCAATGGTTACGCTGGTGAGCTTTCCCGCTACGTAGCCGTCATTGGTTGCCGCATAAGCTGTGCTACCGGCATCGGAATAATACTGCGTGACAGACCCCTTATTGAAATTATAATTTACGTCCATGGGATCCTTAGAACCGTTGGCTGGATTCAACGTGGCCGTTATTTGCGTATCTGCCGTCATTTCACCGTTTTCGTCAAAGGTTATCGACGTAGAGGAGAGCGAAACCGTACCGTCTGGAGATGTAGCACCAACAGTCCAAGTATTATCAGCAGTTTTAGTAAAAGTAAGGGTCACGTTATGGCTATAACCTTGAGTGTCTACGACCGAGGATGTGGTAGTTGCGCCAACAGATCCGGTATCGGTATTAGCAGCTATATTACCGGCGTAGCTGATGTTCCCAGTGGCTTTCGGACCTATACTACTGTCAGAGGGAATGGTTATCTTATCCGGTGTTCCGGTTGTATCTATCGTAACTTTGCCATTAGCATCCGTAGTTTGGGTAGTCCAACCTAGCACGTACATACCAGTTCCGGGCAAGACATAGTTTCCTTCCGAATCAAATTCAAAGGCACCGTCGCGAGTGTAATAAATAGTATCTCCCGTTTTCACTCCGAAAAGCCCGTTGCCCGACAGGCAAAGGTCGGTATTTTTGCCCGTACTCTGCACTGCGCCATCGGTGGTAATCATATCAATACTGGCTACTCCTACCCCTAAACCTACCTGTTTGGGGTTTATACCTCCTTGTACTCCGCTCTGCGGCCCCGCAGCACTACCCGTCGTCTGCGAGAACATATCCGCGAAAGTCGTGCGGCTGTACTTAAACCCCGTGGTGTTTACGTTGGCAATGTTGTTGCCGATAACGTCCATACGGGTCTGATGCCCTTTTACTCCCGAAACACCGGAAAAAAGCGAACGCATCATGATGAGATCATCCTTTCCTGACGCAACAAGTCGCTTCCGTCATTCCACGACCCAAGCCCCCTCGAAAGGTCAGGCTTATATTTTCGTTGCGTTGTCTATTCATTTTTCAACCCACGTCGCTCATCGGCTTACACCGCGTGGATTGGCTGTTCTTT
This sequence comes from Selenomonadaceae bacterium, assembly GCA_017476005.1. Lineage (GTDB taxonomy): Bacteria > Bacillota > Negativicutes > Selenomonadales > Selenomonadaceae > RGIG5097. The sequence goes on from JAFVEM010000056.1 coordinate 52,534, forward strand.
CTTACAAGTCGCCTTCGCTGAGCTTCACAATCTCGCTCACCGATACTTGCTGGGTGGTACCGTTCGATTCGGCGATAATGCTGGGAGCGCCGTCTGTTATGCTTACCCCCGTTACCTTGCCGTCGTGATAATTCTCATCCGAATCCATCCACCGCACATTTTGGCCGATCATGCCGCTGAGTTGTCCTACCAGCACCGAAGTGTCGATATTGTTCACCACGGTGGAGAGACTGGAAAGATTAGAGGACACGTTGGTCATCTGCTCCAACGCGGAGAACTGCGCCAGCTGGGCGATATAATCGCTGTTGTCTTGGGGATCCAAGGGATCCTGATACTGCATTTGCGTCACTAGGAGTTGCAAAAACGCATCCTTATCGAGTTCTTTCGTGGCGGCTTTGCCTACGTTGGCAGAGCTGACGCCGTATTCGTCGGCGGCATAAGTTACGCCGTCAACCGTTATCGTATTAAGCGAGTTGGCCATTCTGAACCTTCCCTTCTTTTTTGTTTTTTTTGCCTCCGGCGGCTTAAGGGCACAGCCCTTAAGAATCCCGGTTGAATTTATCTCGTCATAGTCGTTCTTTCGTGCAAAGATCGAGCTAACCGTTAAATGTCTATTAGGGTTTCCAAAGGGACTGTGTCCCTTTTCAGCAGACTCTTACGGCTTTAGACGTTAGAGGTCGTTTATACCATGGCTGGCCGCCGGAGGCAAAATATAAACAAG
>JAFVEM010000004.1 GCA_017476005.1 Selenomonadaceae bacterium
CTAGCTAATCAGACGCAGACCCATCTTTCGGCGATAGCTTATATATAGAGGCCATCTTTAGTGAATCCCCCATGTGAGAAACTCACTTCATTCGGTATTAGCACAGCTTTCGCTCTGTTGTCCCCATCCCAAAGGTAGGTTATCTACGCGTTACTCACCCGTTTGCCACTAGGTAATCAAAAGCAAGCTTCTTCTTACCCCGTTCGACTTGCAAGTGTTAAGCACGCCGCCAGCGTTCGTCCTGAGCCAGGATCAAACTCTCCAAAGTAGACGCTTGGCGCTTCAGCGCCTTAGCGGTCACTTTGCTGTTTGCCAATGCAAACAGCTTCCGAAGAGCTTCTCTAGCTCTTGAATTTTAAGAATTGCGATTGACCTTGCGGTTCAATCTTACTGGCTATCATGTTGCATGATCTTAGCATTGTTCAGTTTTCAAGGAACACGCTGTCGCTCTTCGGCCTTGCCTCACGAGCGAGCTTGCTTATAATACCTCACCACTTTTATCCTGTCAAGACCTTTTTTTACTTTTCGCGAAAAAAATTTTTTAGGGGAGTTTTTCGGAAGGGTGGGGATCACGAGGCACATCTTGTTACAAACCAAAATTTTGTAAAAGCGTTGACTTTAACCTTAAACTTTCGGTATTATATAGCAACGCGCTTGACGCTAACCTAAATTTCTAGCCTATTTTAATGTAGGTTTATTTAAATTTCAGGAAAGAGGCGAACTCTTGAACAAATTTTATTTGGCTGGTCTTAATCGAGTACGGGGACTGAAAGAAGAAGAGCTTCGCCGATTGCTCGCGGTGTTTGGCGATTTGGCAACTGTGTGGCGCGCTTCGGTAGAGGATCTAGGAAGCGTGGGGAGACTTTCGCCTAAACTTGTTGCCGCTTTGGACAAAATTCGCAACGAGGATCGGGATTTGCCGAAACGCCTGGCCGAGGAATGCACTCAAAAAAATATCAAAGTAAAGACCGTCTTGGATGGGGACTACCCCCTTTGGCTGAAGGAGATTGCCGCCCCTCCCTTGGCTTTTTTCTACCGCGGCCATTTGCATTTGGGGGAATTTCCCATCGCCATGGTCGGCTCTCGGCGTTGCAGTCAGTACGGGCGCGGAGTAGCCAAAGAGCTTGCCAAGGAGCTTACCGCCGCCGGCTCGGTTATCGTCAGCGGCGCGGCTCGCGGTATTGATACTGCTTCCCATCAAGGAGCTTTGTCCAAAGGCGCTACCATTGCTGTGTTAGGTTGCGGCGTGGACGTGGTTTACCCTGCCGAAAACGAAAAGCTATTGGCGGAAATTGCCGCTTCCGGCGCTGTCATTTCGGAACAGTTGCCGGGGACTAAGCCCCTGCCGGTATATTTTCCGGCTCGCAATCGCATCATCAGTGGGCTGACCCGCGGCACGGTGGTGGTGGAAGCCGCCGCCAGAAGTGGTTCTCTCATTACGGCGGAAATGGCGTTAAACGAGGGACGAGACGTTTTTGCCGTCCCCGGCAGTATCTATTCCCCCACCAGCATTGGTTGTCATAAACTCCTGCAACAGGGAGCCAAACTCATTACCTCCGCCGCCGATATTTTAAGCGAGTACGGCGTGGAAATGCCCCAACCTGCCACTACCGAGAAGGGCAAGTCTGATTTGGATTTAAACGAAGAGGAGGCCGCTCTATACAAGGTGCTGTCACACGACACGCCCCTAACCGCCGACGAAATTATATTGCGCTTAAAGAATAGTGAAGCCGCCGATGTAGCTTTTTTGCTGTTGCAAATGGAGCTGAAGGGATTAGTGGAAGAAACCGAGTCACACGCCTATATTCGCAAGGGAAGGATGAACTAGTTTGCCGGCTCAAGCAACTGCCAAGAAAAAAACTGTCTCCAAAGCTGCGGCTAAGGGGAAAACCCTAGTTATCGTGGAATCACCGGCCAAGGCTAAGACCATCGAAAAATACTTGGGCAAAGGGTACATGGTACGCGCCTCCATGGGACACCTGCGAGATTTGCCCAAAAGCCAGTTCGGTATCGATGTGGAACACGATTTTGCGCCGAAATACATTAACATTCGCGGCAAAGGCGACATTATCAAGGCGCTGAAAAAAGACGGCAAAAACGCCGCCAAGATTTATCTTGCCAGCGACCCCGACCGCGAGGGAGAGGCTATCGCTTGGCACATGACTTACATTTTGGGACTGGATCCGGCCTCGGACTGCCGCATCGTCTTTAACGAAATCACCAAACCGGCCATTCAAGCGGCCATTAAGACTCCTCATCCCATCGATTTGCACCGAGTAGATGCCCAGCAAGCTAGGCGACTTTTGGATCGCATTGTGGGCTATAAACTCAGCCCCCTGCTGTGGCGCAAGGTACGCAAAGGCCTGTCCGCCGGTCGCGTCCAATCCGTTACTTTGAAACTTATCTGCGACCGCGAAAAGGAAATTCAGGCCTTTGTGTCCGAAGAATACTGGACAGTGGGGCTGAAACTTCGGCAAAACAAGACCAAAGCCCCCTTGTTCGCCGCCGAACTCACTCATCACAACGGGAAAAAAATAAACCTGAAGAGCGAGGCGCAAACAAACGCCGTCACCGCCGAACTGGCGCAAGCCAAAATTACCGTTCAAGAAGTAAAGGTGAGCCAACGGCGGCGCAAACCATCCCCCCCCTTCACCACCAGCAGTATGCAACAAGATGCGGCCAGAAAACTAGGCTTTACCTCTAGGCGCACCATGATGATCGCCCAGCAACTTTACGAGGGACTGAGCCTTGGGAAAAGCGGCCCTGTGGGGCTTATCACCTATATGCGTACCGACTCCACTCGCATTGCCGAACAGGCGCAACAGGAGGCCAGAGATTTTCTGGCCGCTAAGTTCGGCAAAGAATATATTCCCACCAAGCCGAATAATTACGCCGCCGGCAAAAAAGCCCAAGATGCCCACGAGGCTATACGTCCCACCAACCTCCAAAATACGCCGGAGCAAGTCGCACCTTACCTCAATAAGGATCAATTAAAACTATATACCCTCATCTGGCAACGCTTTGCCGCCAGTCAAATGGCCGCCGCCGTCATGGACACCATGGGAGTAACTATCGCCTTGGGCGACGGTTATACGGCCAAAGCCAACGGCTCCCAAGTAAAATTTGCCGGGTTCACCGCCGTTTATGCCGGGTCAGAGAGCGGTAAACAGGACAAGGACGTAATCCTGCCGGAGCTTGCCGCCGGCGACGAGCTGAAACTGGGGAAAATTCTCCCCGAACAACATTTCACCGAGCCGCCGCCGCGCTACAACGACGCCTCCATCGTAAAAATATTGGAAGAAAAGGAAATAGGGCGCCCCAGCACCTACGCCCCCACTATTGAGACCCTGCTGAAACGGGGCTATGTGCAACGAGCGGAAAAATCATTTCATCCCACGGAACTTGGCTTCTTGGTATTGGATATGCTGGAGGAATATTTTAAGAGCATTGTGGATGTGAAGTTTACCGCCCAAATGGAAAGCGAGCTGGACGAAATCGCCGAAGGGAAACAAACGGTAAACGAGCTTTTGACGGAGTTCTACGAGCCTTTTGCCCAAACTTTGGCCAAAGCCGACGAGGCCATCGGCCAAGTGGAACTCCCGGTGGAAGTTTCCGACGTGCCTTGCGAAAAATGCGGTCGCCTGATGGTGGTAAAAATGGGGCGCTACGGGAAATTTTTGGCCTGTCCCGGTTTCCCCGAATGTCGCTCCACCAAGCCAATTCTGAAGGACACGGGCGCCAAATGTCCCAAGTGCGGCGGCAGTATTTTGGAGAGGCGCAGTCGCCGGGGACGGGTTTTCTACGGTTGCGAAAAATATCCTGATTGCGATTTTGTGACTTGGGATATGCCCCAAAAAGAGCCTTGCGAGAAATGCGGTTCCCTCGTCTTGGCGCACCGTTACCGCAACGGACGAGTACTCAAGTATTGCTATAACGACGCCTGCGATACAAGAATCAATCATCCCATCAACAAGGACTTGGAAAAAATTCGCGCTCGCGCCGCCGCCAAAGAGGTGGAAGGTTAAGTGAAAAAAGTAATCGTCATCGGCGCCGGTCTTGCCGGCAGCGAAGCCGCTTGGCAAGCCGCCGCGAGAGGCGTCGAGGTGGAACTCTACGAAATGCGCCCCTTCAAGGGTACGCCGGCGCATAAAACCGACGAGTTTGCGGAGTTGGTGTGCAGCAACTCCCTGCGCGGAGCGGACATGACCAACGCGGTGGGGGTACTGAAAGAAGAAATGCGTCGCCTAGATTCACTCATCATGGCGGCGGCAGACGCGACGAAAATTCCGGCCGGCGGCGCTTTAGCCGTGGATCGCCGGGGGTTTAGCCGATTCGTCACAGAAAAAGTCACTGCCCACCCTCGCATTAAAGTGTTTTACGAGGAAGTTACTAAAATCCCTTTGCCTGCGGATGCCGTCACCATTGTGGCCACCGGCCCCTTGACGGAAGGGGCTGTGGCGGAGGACATCTTAAAACTTACGGGCGAGAAATCCTGCTATTTTTATGACGCGGCGGCTCCCATTGTCACCGCCGAATCTATCGATATGACCCGAGCTTACGCCGCTTCGCGTTACGGCAAAGGCGGCGACGATTACTTAAACTGCCCCCTGACGGAGGCGGAGTATGAAGCGTTTTGGCAGGAACTGACACACGCCGACGTGGTTCCTCGCAAGGAATTTGAGCCGGAAAAATTTTTTGAGGGCTGTATGCCGGTGGAGGAAATGGCCAAGCGTGGCCGCGATACCTTGCTGTTTGGCCCCTTAAAGCCGGTGGGACTGGAGCATCCGGTGACGGGAGAGCGTCCTTACGCCGTGGTGCAACTGCGCCGGGACAACGGGGCAGGAACGCTTTACAACATCGTAGGCTTTCAGACCCATTTAAAATGGCCGGAGCAACGCCGGGTTTTCGGCCTGATACCGGGGCTGGAACGGGCGGAGTTTGTACGCTACGGGGTTATGCACCGCAATACCTTTTTAAATTCCCCTAAGCTGCTTCAGCCCACCTTGCAGTATAAGACACAAGAAAATCTTCTTTTCGCCGGACAAATGACGGGCGTGGAGGGTTATGTGGAATCCGCCGCCGCCGGACTTATGGCCGGCCTCAACGGGGCAAGACTGGCGCGAGGCGAAAAGCCACTGGTTTTCCCACCGGAAACCTGTCACGGTGCTTTAGCGCGCTACATCACTACCCCGACGGAGAATTTTCAACCCATGAACGTCAACTTTGGCTTGCTCCCATCACTAAACGAGAAAACTCGCGACAAGAAGCAAAAAAAAGAATCTCTTGCCAAAAGGGCTTTAGATACACTGGCAAATTTCGCTCGGCAAAATGAAATTTAAAAGAGGTCAGAGTGCCACTTTGGTACTCTGACCCCTTTAGTTTGCAACGATCAGACAACCCGAATATATTTGACTAAAAAAAAAAGAAAAAGTATAATCCTACATGGATTATTAGCTGGATTGTCTGTGAAGGGGGAATGCGGATGGGTTTTTTGGAACGGTTGGGAAGCTTTGTTGTCGGGGGATTTGCCAATTTTGGCAGGGTGGTATTGCTTTACAGCGAAACCATGCGGCAACTGGGGCATAAACCGCGGCTCCGGCACATTGTTGCCCAAATGTCTCATCTGGGGGTGGATTCCCTCGCTATTGTTTCCCTTACCTTGCTCTTTACCGGCATCGTTCTTACCTTGCAGGTGGGTCACGAATTTGTCAGATTCGGCGCCCAATCCACCATCGGCGGCGTTATTGCCATCGCCATTGGCCGCGAACTGGGGCCGGTTCTCGTGGGTGTGGTTTGCGCCGGGCGCGTTGGCTCGGCTATTACCGCCGAGATCAGCACCATGAAGGTCACGGAACAGATTGACGCTTTGCGCGTTATGGCGGTGAACCCCGTGGACTATCTCATTGTCCCACGCATGATCGCTTGTATGTTGGTGGTGCCGCTTCTCACCGTCTTCGGAGATTTGGTGGGAGTGTTCGGCGGCTGGATAGTGGCGGTGTTTTATACCGGTATCAGCTCTTATCTTTATACTTCTTCCATTGACACCTTCGTGGATGCCTTCGACCTTACCGGCGGCATGCTGAAGGCTATGTTCTTCGGCAACGTCATCGCGGTGCTGGGCTGTTACTACGGGCTGAATTGCCCGGCAGGGGCTGAAGGCGTGGGCAAGGCCACTACTCGCACCGTGGTCTCTTCCATTATCGCCATTTTTGCCTTAAACGCCCTACTGACTTTTATATTGTTCTGATGCGAGGCGTTTGTTGTATGATAAAAATAATCGACGTATGTAAAGAGTTTCAGGGCAAAGCGGCTTTAAAACACATTAACATGACCATCGAGGACGGGGAGACCCTTGCCATTATCGGCGGCTCCGGCTCGGGGAAAAGCACTCTCCTGCGCCTCCTTATCGGTCTTATCCGCCCTACCAGTGGCGAAATTTGGCTGGATGACCAAGAAATTTCCGCCATGGACGAAAAGGAGTTGGATAAAGTTCGGTTACGCATGGGGATGGTATTCCAGTATTCGGCGCTCTTTGACTCCATGACGGTGGCAGAAAACGTGTCCTTCGGTCTCAGGGAACATCGGGATTACCCGGAGGAAAAAATACAGGCCATTGTGCGCGAAAAACTTAATTTGGTGGGGCTGAGCGGCGTGGAGCAAATGATGCCCGGAGAACTTTCCGGGGGCATGAAAAAACGGGTGAGCCTCGCTCGCGCCATTGCCATTGAGCCGGCTATAATTTTCTATGACGAACCCAGCTCCGGGCTAGACCCTCTAATGACCGCCAAAATTGACGAGCTGATTGTGGATACCCAAAAAGCGCTGAAGGTCACCTCGGTGGTGGTGACCCACGACATGGCCAGCGCTTGCCGCATCGCCGACCGTATTGCCATGATATATGAAGGGGAACTTATCGCCATCGACAGCGCCTCGCATTTTCAGGAAAATCCCGACCCACGTATTCAGGCGTTTTTCCATACTTTAAGAACCACTAAATAATGACAAAGGAGGGATGAGAATTTGAGTTTGGAAGCAAAAGTGGGAGCCTTTACCGCCGGGGGCTTGGGACTGCTCACGGCGGTGGTGCTGTACTTGAGCGGCTTTAGCCTAGGAGGCGATAAGGGCTACACCGTTTATATCGGCTATCCACAAGTCATCGGGCTGGTGCCTCAGTCCTCGGTGTGTCTGTCCGGCGTACCAATTGGTTCGGTGCAGAGCGTTGAGGCCGAGGGTGGCGGCGTTACCGTGACGGTGACCATTCAACCACAGGTGAAAGTCCCCAGAGATTCCGTCTTTACCATTGCCGCCTCCGGGGTTATGGGGGAAAAATTCGTGAATATCCTGCCGCGCAATACCAGTAGCGACCTCTTGCAAGACGGAGATTATGTTTACGGCACGGAAGAACAGGGCATGGACACCATGTTTGCCGGTATGAGCAAAGCCATTGTGCAGGTACAGGAACTCTTGGATTCATTAAATAGCATTGTAGGGGATCCCAGATTAAAAGATTCGGTGGTGCAGATGAGCATCAACATGCGCGATGCCTCTGCCCATGTTAGCGGCATTATGGATGCCATGGAGCTTATGGTTAGGGAAAATCAGGGCAGCGTCAAGGAAATCACTCGCAATTTGGCCACCATGACCGCCGGTCTTTCCCATACAGCGGATACGGTGGATAAGATGCTAACCGATTTTTCCGGAGACGGCAAGACTGCCGCCAATTTAAAAGCCGCTGTTGATAACCTAGCATCCACCAGCGCTCGCATTGAAAAAATGGCTTCCACCTTGGAGGGAGTAGTCACCGATCCCCAGACGGCGGCGGACTTAAAAGCCACCCTGCACAACGCGAGGGAACTGACCGACCGCGCCAACAAAATGGTGGGAAAGGTGAGTTCCATACAGGTTACGCCCTCCGCCGAGCTGATGTACAACGGTAAACGAGATAATTATCGCGCCAATTTTAATGTTGACGTTACCACCGAAGATCAAGCCTCGCTGATTTTGGGGATGGAGGACATTGGGGACGGCAACAAAGTGAACGCCCAAGTGGGAAAGCGGAAGGGGAGCTTAGGCGCCAGAGCCGGAGTCATTACGGGGAAAATGGGCGTAGGGCTGGACGCTTACGCCGGGGACAAATGGAAATTTTCCCTTGACACTTACGATTTAAACAATGCCAAAGTGCGGCTCCGTTCTCAGTACGAAATGAAGGAAGATATGTACCTTTTGGGGGAAATTCAAGACATGGCCGACCGGGAAGACCGTCGGGCTTATGTGGGAGTTAAATACAGTTTTTAGGGGGAAACATCGTGAAATACCAGCAATTAACCGCCCTCGTTTTAGGGGGTCTTATGACTTTTAGCATCTTTGGTACCGCCGGGGCAGCGGAAACGAAACAACTGAGCCTCGCCGACAGCGTGCGCCTCGCCTTAGAGAACAATCGCACCATCAAGCAATCGGCGGCGGACGTTACGGCGGCGGAGTGGTCGCTGTCCCAGGCTCGTCGCGCCGACGGCGTAACCTTAGGCTGGACGACCACCGCGCAACGCATTGGCGGCGAGGCTTACGAATCGGTGCGGCAACAAACGGGGATGGACTATCAAAGCAACTTCGCTAACAGCCTAACCGCCACTTATCCGCTCTACAACGGCGGTCGCAAGGAGGGCAACATTAACTCGGCGCGTTACGGCGTAAATGCCGCCGACCTCTATCTGGAAGCCTCGAAGCAACAAATTCGCTACACCGCCACCGCCGATTATTATCAAATCTTGCAATGCCGCAATCTCATCAAGGTGAATCAAGACTCCGTGAACACCTTGCAAGAACATCTGGATAACGTGAATGCCCAGTACCGGGTGGGAACCGTAGCCAAATCCGACGTTCTCTCCTCTCAAGTTTCCCTCGCCAATGCCCAGCAGTCTTTGGTGACGGCGCAAAATAATTACGACATCGCCGTGGCTACCCTGAACAACGTTATTGGCCTCCCCATGGACACGGTTTTAGACATTCACGACGACCTCAAATATACGAAGTACGATTTGACTTTGGAGCATTGCACCGAGTACGCCTTGGCCAATCGCCCGGATGGCCTCGCCGCCGATTATGCGGTGAAGCAGGCACAAGCCGCCGTGGATACGGCCAAAGCCGGCTATCGTCCCACGGTGAACGCTGTGGCGGCCAAAGCCATCGCCGGCGAAAAGCCCTTTAAGGACGACCACGAATCCAGCGATCAGTGGTACGCCGGTTTATCTGCCAACTGGGATTTCTTTGACAACGGCATTACGGCGGCCAACGTGAACGCCGCCAAGGCGCAACTCTTGAAAGCGGAGGAAGTGGCCGCCCAAACCAAAGAAAGCATTCAGCTGTCGGTTCGCACGCAATTTTTGAATCTCCAAGCGGCGGAAAAAAATATCGCCACCACTCAAGTAGCGGTACAGCAAGCCGAAGAGGATTATAAAATTGCCCAAGTTCGCTACAGCGCTGGCGTAGGGACTAATCTTGACGTGATGGATGCGGAGGAAAAACTCACCACCGCCAAGACCAATTATTACACCGCCCTTTACAACTACAACACCAGCAAGGCGGCTCTCGACCAAGCCATGGGCATCCCCGTGGATCTTGATGCCGGTCGCTACTTAACCGCCGAACAGGCCGGGGAGGGCGTAAAGAAAACTCGCGAATATGCCGATGTGCATAAGTGATTTTTTGATACTTATAAAGGAGGCCGTTTATGAAGGTCGCTTATCGCGTCGCAGCGAGCGTAGCTGGGCTGGTCATGGCGGCCACCGCCGGGATAAGTTATTATGTGCAAACAGCCGCCTTTACGGAGAAAATTGCTAGTACGGCAGCCGGACTAGCCAAGGAGCAACTGGGCGTACAAGTAGATGTGGGTAGCATCAAAATGGATTCTTGGCGATTCCTCACCATTGAAGATGTGGCTGTCTATGACAAGGAAAACGAATGCATTGCCAAAGCCGCTAAAACCCAAGTGGAATTAGGCTGGTTTTCGCCTTTAACGGATTCCCCCGTCGCCGCCATCAAAGAGGTTGCTGTCGATGGAGTGGAGGCTTATCTGACGGAAAGAGCCGACGGCAGTTGGAATGTCATGGACTTGACCTCGGAAGAAGAAACGGAGATGCCCTTTCGCGGCAAAGTCACGGTCAACGATGCCAAGGTCGTGGGCAAAGCCCAAGGGCAGGAAATGACTTTAGAACAGGCTCGCGGCTCGGTTGACTTCGCGCAGTACCCCGTTATGGAGCTGGAGGTGGCCGCCCTTAATCAGGGGGCGAAGCTGGCTGCCAGCGGCTGGGTCAGCGCCGAACGACAGGTTATTCACGGCGAAACCGACGGTTTGCAAATCGAAAATTATTTGGCTTTTGTCCCGGAGGATTTGCTTCCCGAGGAAATTGAAGTACGCGGCGGCACCATTGACCGGGCGCAAGTTGATCTCATGCGGTATCATAATGATATAAGCCTGACAGGACGAGCCGAATATTCGGGTGGCCGGGTTCGGGTCATGGACACGGAAGTGGAGGACATACGAGGCTTTGCCGCCTTCACGGATGCGGATGCGGTGCTGTCGGTGGATGCTGCCGCCAATGGACAAGCCGCCCACGCCGCCGGCAAAGTTTCTTGGGGTTCCGGCACCCCTTATTTAAATTTAACAGCTGCAACGGAGGATTTTGCCCCGGCGGCCCTCATGCCGGACATTCCCTTTCGGGGAACGGTGGATGCGGTGGCAGACATTATGGGAACGGTGGCAAATCCCACCGTTGACGGGGAAGTAACCGTCCATGACGCTACCGTAGAGGGTGTGAATATCGGGGCTGTGAACGGCAAAGCTCATGTGCGTTACGCCGATAACGCCGTCAGCTGGAAAACCTTGAACGCCACCGCCCTTAACGGGAAGGTGCAGGGCGAGGGCAAGTTCTACCCTCAAGACATGAGCTATACGGCGCATGTAAAGGCCGACGGCATTGATCTCGCGAGGCTTTCCGCCTATGCGCCGGAGGTTTACGGCCTAGCCTCGGCGGATATTGACATCGAAGGAGAGGGCTATGACCTGGGGGGACTTAAAGTATATGGTAGCGCCGCCGCTCGAAATGTGCGGTATCAAAACTTTAATTTGGAAGAAGTAGATACCTCCTTTTTTGTTGACGGGGACGACGTGACCATTGATTATCTCAGCGTGCAGATGCCCAATCGGAGCCATATCGGCCTCGAAGGGACGATTATGGACGGGAGAAAATTAGATCTCGCTTTCTATGGCGGCCATGTGGATTTATCCCTCATTACCGCCTTGGCGCCCAAGGTGGAATGTTCCGGCTGGGGAGATTTTAAAGGGGAAATCCACGGTGATTCCTCCAATCCCAACTTGAGTGTGAAATTTTCCGGCCTCCACGGTACTCTGCTCAAACAGCCCTTTGACACAGTAAAAGCCTCTTTAAGCGGCAGTTTAGACGGGGTGCAGGTAGATGAGTTCAGTCTGGAAAAAGACGGCAAGGAACGTTGGGTGGCGGACGGCAGTATCGGTTTCACCGGTACTAAAGCGATAAACCTCCGCGCCGATTGCATTGACGCTCGTATGGAGGATATTGCCGCCTTGGTGGCGCCGGATCAACCCATCACCGGCAACGTGTCCAACACCATTCGTTTTACGGGAACCCTCGATAATCCTCACGCCGTAGGCTACATTCACTTTAATCGCGGCAGTTACCACGGCATGATTCTATCCGGCATGGACGGTGACTATACCTTGGAAAACGGCATTGTCACCTTGCAGGATTTCCACATATTTTCCCCTATGGTTGACATGGTGGTAAACGGCACGGTGGATCAGCGCACCAATCTTTCCCTGACGGCGCGAGTCAAAGATATTGACATGAAGCGCTTCCAAAACAAAATGCCTTACGAAGTGAGCGGTCACGGGGTCTTCTCTGGATATATTTTTGGCACCATCGCCAACCCCATTTTCGACGGCGAGTTAAAATCCCCGGAGATCGTCATGAACGGTCTCTCCATCACCGATGTCCATGGACAAATAACTTATCGAGGCAACGTCCTGCACCTGAAAGATTTCGGTTTTCGGCAGGAAGATGGGCTTTGTAACTTGGATGTATCCCTCAATACCGTTACGGAAATGCTCTTTGGCCGCGCCGAAATTGATAAAATCGAGCTGGCCTCCCTACTGACGCTCATGAACCGCAAGGGCTTGCCAGTAACCGGCGCTTTAAGCGCGCAAGTCGATGTGAGCGGCACCTTGAGCAATCCCACTTTGCGCCTAGACGGCAGTATTCCTCAAGGCACGGTCTATGGCTATGATGTCCATGACATAGAACTGGATATGGGGCTGGATGATAATGTGTTCCAAGTGGGGAGCATCACGGCCAAACAAGGCGAAACAGGGACGCTCAATTTCCAAGGGCAAGCCAATTTAACCAACGGCCTCATGCAATACAAATTGCAGGCGGATGATCTCGCTTTGGGCATGTTCACCAAGGCGGCCGGCCTTGATACCGCCATTGTCGGCACCACCGACATCGAGGCCGACATCGGCGGCTATTTAAACAATCCCACCGTCGTGGCCACCATTCAGGCCTTGGATGGCGGTGTGAAAGGCACGACCTTCGACGCTTTAAACGGCGAGGTGGAGCTGAAAAACGGCATCTTTGACATCAAAAGCCTCGTGGCGCAAAAGCGAGTGGCGGATAAAGACTACCGCGCCAGCGCCAAGGGCATAGTCCCCCTCAGCGCCCTCAGCGAAACGGAGGAACTGGAGGGAGCCGCCGCTTTTGAGCAGATACAGCTGACCCTATCCCTAGATGAGGCGGATTTAAGCCTCTTGCCGGTACTGTCTAAATATGTGGAGTGGGCAATAGGCCCAACCCAAGGAAGCATCACCGTCACCGGCACCGCTGCCCATCCCAAGATTAACGGCACCTTGGGTGTACCGGAAGGTTCCATAAAGATTAAACAGGTGGAAAAACCCATTACGGACATGCAAATGTTGGTGGTTTTCAAAGATACCAACATGAAGGTGGAAACCTGCACCGGTAAAATGGGTTCCGGCGACTTCACCTTTGTGGGAGAAGCCAATTTAAACGGCCGCACGCCCACGGATTATGTCTTTGACTTGGCGCTGAACAAATTGGACGTGCAGAGCAGTTTCTATCGGGGGCCGGTATCGGCCAACCTCAGACTGGATCAGGGCAAGGTCTTTGACCGGGTTCTGCCGCGAATTTCGGGGAGCATCGACTTTGACGATTGCTTGGTGTCCGTACCCACTTTGCCGGACAGCGAAGGGGAACTCCCTCATTTGCTCATGGACGTGACGGTGAATCTCGGCAAAAAAGTCCATTTCTACAGCCCCTATTTAGCGGATATGTATCTGGGCGGCAGCGTACATTTCGGACAATCCACCCGGCATCCCAAGACCTCCGGCACTATTGCGGTGAAACGAGGCGGCACCATCAACTATTTGAAAACCGTCTTCAAAATTCGGGAAGGGGAGGCCATCTTTAATCAAGTGGATTCCTTCATGCCCAGCTTGAATTTCTTCGCCGACACGAAACTCACTCAAGCCAAGGTGTTCTTAAGTGTCACCGGGCCTTTGGGCGCCGCGCAATTTAAATTAACTTCTTCGCCGGAAATGAGCGAGACGGAGATAATCCAGCTCCTGACCCTAAGAGACGCTTACCAAAAGGGACAGCGCGACTTAACGGTGGGGGACATTTTAAGCGTGGGACTCCAAATGACGGTACTGTCCGAGATAGAAAGCACCATGCGCGACCTGCTTTTCCTAGACACCTTCACGGTGGCGAGAGGCAGCGGCTCGGCATTTGAATCTTCGGATATCGAAAACAGCCAACGCGATGTTTATCACATGGAAATGGGTAAATACCTAAGCGATAAGGTACTCTTAAAATTTGTCTATGGCGTGGGAGAAGATACTCGCCGCTACGGGCTGGAGTACGAGATGAACGATCGCTACAGCCTCACCTTAGACCGGGAAAGCAATCGCTTTATCGTAGGTATCGAAGCCAGAATTAAATTCTGAGGCCGGTCGAGTAAAAAAAGGCATCAACCTCCGAAAAATCAGGAGTTGATGCCTTTTTTCTGTCACTCTTATTCCCACGTCTCAATCATATCCTCAAAAATCTCGGCCACATCAATCTCTAAATCATCATAAAGAGAAACCTTGAGCTTGAGTTTTTGGGCTGCCTTTTCCTTGTCGGTGAGCATATCCCACTCAACTTGGTTGTAATCGTGATAAACGTCATCCAACTCAAATTTCCCGTTTACCAGATGAAAAACATCCACGGATTTATCCTTAGGATTTACCAGCCAGTATTCGCGTACCCCAAATTTTTCATAGACCGCCTTTTTCTCGTAGCGGTCGGTTTTGGCCGTGGAGGGGGACAGAATCTCAATGACTAAATCCGGCGCGCCGTAGATGCCGTCGTATTTAATCTTGCTCTTGTCGCACACAACCAGCAAATCGGGAATGTAATGATTGTTCTCATCGAAATAAACATCCACCTCGCCGAAGAGTTTGCATTTTTTCTTGCCACGCAGGTAGCTATGGATTATCCAGTTCAAGTTGGACGATATACGGCTGTGGTTGGTGGCAGGTTGGGTCATCATTCGTTCCTCGCCGTTAATCAGCTCGTAGCGAGGGCATTCCAGACGTTCGTTAATTAGTGGCATGATAATCGCTCCCTTGGTTTGCGCTTCACATAGCGGCTCCGTGATTGTTTAGGCTTAGCGGCGATAATAATACTTCACTCGCCGACCTTCTTTTACCAGTTCCCATTGCCCTTGGGCGAGGGCGAGGAAATTGGCCTCCCTGTCCGGGTCAACTATAGCCAGCGTCGGTTTGCCTTCGGGGATTTCTTCGATGGCCATGAAGGGCATGACATTGGTGCTGGACCAGTCCATTTTTTGGGGTTTCAGGTTATCAAGTCCCGACTTTGACTCTAGGCGGTAAATGGTTTGCCCCGAATAGAAAACCAAGGAGGCGGAGTAGCCGCCGCGATAACTGACTACATTCATATTTTCCGATAGCAACGGCTGCAATTCTGCCGCCTCATTTTTTCCCGAAAAATCTTGGCACAGCGGCGCGGCCACCGCAAAAAGCAATGCCATGAAAACTGCCGCCGTCCCCACCAGCATCCGCTGAAACAATTTTTCGCGGCTCGCATAGTACCCGGCGAAAAGTATGGCCACCGGCATCATGTAGGGCAGGGTGTAGGTGACGTACTTGGTGGCAAAACATTGAAACAGCAGGGGAACGGTCAAAGCCCAAGTCAAGAGAAATTTCTCCCGAGTAGCGACAGTGGGAAGGTTGCGTTCCCTTATGTCTTGTCCGATTTTTCTCGCGAGTCCGTAAAGCCACGGAAATACCCAAGGGATAAAACCTGCCACAAAGATCATCAGGTAGTAGTACCACACATTTTGCGCCGGATGCTCCGAAACGGTGGCGCGGAGGACGTTGTGTACCCCGAAAAAGGTATCGATAAAATCCCAGCCGTGCAACAAAAACATGGGGAGATACCAAATAGAAGACACCGCCGCAAAAATAACCAGCCCCGGCAGGATTTTCATTTTTAGCAGGTGCTTTAGATTCCGCTCCCAAGCAAGGAAAAGCAGGATGATCAGCCCCGGCAACACAAGACCAATAGGGCCTTTGGTGAGCATCCCCACTCCGGCGGCGGCGTAGGCTAGGTAATAATAATGGGGCTTACCGCGGCTGTAGCCCAGATAAAAAGCCGTCAGCGTCCCGGCAATGGCGCAAAACAAAGTCATGTCCGTTATAATGGCATGCGCCACATACCAGTATTCCACGGTAGTCATCAGGAGCAGAGCGGACACCAGCCCACGCTTCCTGTCGTAGAGCTTTGTCCCTAAAAAATAGGTGATGAGTACTCCTAGGGAGGCAAACACTCCCGGGAAAAATCTGGCGGCAAATTCGTTCACCCCAAAAATCCCAAAACTCGCCACCAGTTCCCAGTAAAACATGATGGGTTTATCGTACCAGCTGTGGCCGTAAATGAGGGGGGACAGGTATTCCCCCTGCGCCAACATTTCCTTGGCAGTCTCGGCGTAGTTGGATTCCGTGGGGTCGGTGACGGGTATCAGAGAACTGCCTAAAAAGAACAGCAGGGCGCACAGGGCGAGCAGAATAGCGTAATCTTTTTTGGCCGTAGTCAAGGGATAAGCCCTCCTTTCAATAAAGTTTAGCCTGGGGATGGTCATGGTCGCGAGCTTGATAAGACATGACGGTGTTGCCCCTCGCGTCCAGCAGATGAATGGGATTGACCCTAAGTTCTTTGTTGACAATGCTGAAAGCGTCGGTGACTATGCGGTAGTCGCCGAAATCCACCGTCACGTCATAAAACCGCAGATCACGGTAAGCGTTGGTGAAACTTCCGTGGAGACCGTCAAAGGGAACCCATTGGTAGTAGCCGGGGCCGGAGTTGAAATACCCCTCTAGCGTGGTGGTTTTGGGGGCACCCTTGGATTTAAGAAAAATATCGAGGGTTACATTGCAGGATAAATCGGCGCCGGGCAGCGCTTTAGAGGCTTGGAGACCTTCTCCGTGGCCGTCGATGGAGTAGTGACGCGTGTCAAGGTTGTATTTGCCCACGGCGTTCAAGGTGCCGCCATAGACCCTAGCCGTTACGTTCTTAAATTCCATTTCCCCATCCTGATACTCAATCTCGCCCTCCACATCGTCGAAACGGATTCCCGGCAGGCGCAATCTGTCCATGTGTACCCGTCCCGTACCGTAGGGAGCGGAAAGGTAGCCGGTGAAATTGGTTTGCAGGGTCATTTTGTCGTTGACGTTCATGCTAAATCCCAAGGAATCAGGATCCACATCTTGCAGGAGAATGGCCAAATTACACTCCGGCTCTATCTCATTGCGAAAATCCATGGTGCCGTGGATGCTCATGCCCTCTCCCACCATGGTGCCGCCAAATCTCCCCGTATGAGCGCGCAAGAAAAGTTCCTTGTCCGTGTCTATATGAGCCTCCAAATAGACAGCCCCCAAAAGATAATGGCGTTCCTTATAAAATATTTCCATACTGCACTGATTAAGCGCCAAATCCAACTTTATTTTGCGTCCCTCTTGGTTAAAATTCTGCCAATCCCGTTGCATTTGCTGCTGTTGTCTGCGGCGACGGCGTTCGGCTCTGGCTCGCATTTCCTCCTCTGTTTTGGGCGTTAAATCCGCCTTGTCCTCCCAGCCTTCTTCGTGCTTCTCCAATACCTTGGTCACAGGCTTGGCATCGGGGGAAGGCCGCACCACGTCCGGTTCCATGTTATCGTTTAGGCGAAAAGAAATCATGGCGTTGTTCAGCGTCAAATCTTGAATGGTTGTGGATTTAAAATTTAAGGTCACTACGTCCCACAGACGCACGGCGAAACGACCGTCGGGAATAAGGAGCAAGGTATTTCCCTTGGGGTCTTTCCACTCCAAATTCTCAAAGACCACATGCCCCGTTAAATCGGCGTAAATTTCCTCCACGGTAATGGTACCCTTGAGCATTTCCTGCCGCTCCATGGCGTAATTAAACAGGTAGGCGGCGCTGTGACTCAAGATTTCCAAGACAATAACCGTTAGGACGAGTAGCGGCAGTACGCCGTAGCCGAAACTTTTGCCGTAATTTATGCGGCGATGTATTTTTTTGATGATGCCAGCCAAGGCCGAAAACATGACTTGTCTCCTTTCCATAAGGGTTCTCCTGAGAAAATTCGACAAAAAAGCCCTAAGACCTGCATTATTTTCGCCTCTTTGGTAGGAATAAAAATTTTTTTCGCGAATAGACTAGAGAAGCGAAAATGTGTTTTATAAGGAGTGGTTGGCAATGCGCGCTGTTTCGGTGGAGGACATCAAGCCGGGCATGATTCTCGCTCGTTCGCTGGTGAACGATGACATGGTGGTGGTGCTTTCGGAGGATACGGTGCTGACCAAGGCGCACCTCACGCGGCTTAACATGCTCAAGGTGCAAGTGGTATATATAAAGGACGAATTTGAACTCAGCCAGAACTACCAGACGGCGGCGGCGGTCTTCCATCGCAGCAACGCCTTCACGAAGGAATACAAAGCCGTGGTGAAAACCGTCCAGAGCATTTTTGAGGAAGCCGCAGACAGCGACACCATTCCCCTTGACAAGACGGAAAGCGTGGTGGCGGAGTCGCTGGCTCCCATGGCGCAAAACAGCGGCGCCGTAGATTACCTCTACGAACTGAATCATCACGCCGAGGATGTCTATAATCATTCCCTCCGGGTTTCAATCATGTCCGGGGTCATTGCCAAATGGATGCATTTCGACCCGGAGCAAATCAGCGAAATTATCCTCGCCGGTTTCTTACACGACATCGGCAAGACCAAACTCCCCACGCGCCTCGTCAACAAAACCGTGGAAAGTTTGCAGGGGGAGGATTTTGAAACCTACATCAAACACACCATGGACGGCCACAAGATTTTAAATACCTTAAAAGCCTTGCCGGAAGGGGTCAAGCTAACCACCATGCAACACCACGAACGGATGAACGGCACCGGTTTTCCCTTCGGTTGCCTTGGGGGAGAGATTCACGAGTATGCGCGGATTGTGGCGGTGGCGGATGTTTATGACAATATCACCACGGAGCGAGTGGGGCAGGTGAAAAAGACGCCTTTCGATGCCATCACCTTTCTTACGGAAAATCTCTACACCATCCTTGACCCCACGGTGTGCGTTCCCTTCCTCACCCACATCAAAGACGCTTTTTTAGGCTCCAGAGTCACCCTGTCCACCGGGGAGAGCGGCATTATCGCCTCCTTCCCCAACGATTTCGCCGCCCGTCCCATCGTCAGCACCCCCGGGGACAACCTTATCAACTTAAACGAGCGGCCGGATATTCTGATTATGGAATATAATCCTAAGTAGTTCCCATATAAGCATAATAGGTTTCTCGCATCTCGTCTCTAGTTTTGCTGCGCGGCCAAAGCTCCCCTAAAGCTCCTTCTCGCATGGCCGCGCTTAAATGGGCATAGAGTTTGGGGTTGTCCTCGCCGAGGGCGCGAATTATTTCTTTGGTGCGAGCGCGAAAAGTTTGACCGTCGCGCGGACAGGGAGAGGCGACGGGGGTAAAGCCGTGAAAGGCTACGGCGGCGCGAGTTTCCTCCTCCCGAAAATAAACGAGGGGGCGAATCACGGTTAGGTTCGTGCGGTCAAGGTAAGTCACCGGGGTGAAGGTGGTAAGCTGGCCGGAGTACATCAGGCTCATAAAAAAAGTTTCCACCGCATCGTCGTGATGGTGGGCGTAGGCGATCTTGTTAAATCCATTTTCCGTGGCGTAGCGGTTGATGGCGCCCCGGCGAAAGTAAGCGCAAGTAAAGCAAGCCTTTTTGTCACCTTGGGCGCGGATAGCTCCGGCAATATCCACTTGACGGTCGGCGAAGGGAATATTTAGCGAGGCGCAGTAACCGGCGAGAGTTTCCATGGGAAAATCGGCGGTAAACATGGGGTCGATGGTAATGGCGCCAAAAGAGAATTTTTTACGCAACCTAGCCTTAAGCACCGCCATGGCGTACAGCAAAAAGAGGCTGTCTTTGCCGCCGGAGAGACCAACGAGAATTTTGTCCTCATTTTCTATCATCCGAAATTCCACCACGGCGCGCATGAGCTTACTGAAATAACTTTGGGGTAAATTGATCTTTATCATAAGAACTCCTCTTAAAAAACAAAGCAGGTGAAAATATATGCCAATGAAAATAGAAGGTTTCTCGCCGCAAGGGCCGTCGGTGACCATGGTGCGAGACGGTCGGGAGAGAGTGCAAAGCGGCGACACGGAATTTTCCCTTGAGCTGGCCGACGAGGGGGAAGGGGTGACGGTGGAGCAACTGGAAAAGCTCTTGCAACAGATAGACGAGCAAGGAGCGAGGCTCTCCAAGACACCCACCTATGACGAACTCAAATCCTATCGTTCCCTGATTAAAAATTTCGTCGGGGGCGCCATTTCCCGTATGTACGAAATGCACACCCAAGCCGGTTGGGATCGCATGGGGCGGCAGAAAGTCTATACCATGGTGCGCAAAATCGATCGGAAGCTGGAGGACATGGCGGAGCAAATCCGTCTGGGGCAGGCCGACCAGCTGGATATTATCGCTAGTCACGACGCCATCAGGGGCATGTTGGTGGATTTATACATGTGATGATGGATATTACTTGGCAAAAAATATTGGGGCATGAAGAGAACATAAGGGAACTTAGGCGTGGACTCAAACGAGGGACGCTCCCCCATGGACTGCTTTTTGACGGCGCGTCGGGCGTGGGGAAGCGCAAAACGGCTATGACGCTGGCCGCCGCCCTTCTGTGCGGCAAGGGGGACGAGGCTTGTGGTCGATGTCCCTCTTGCTTAGCCTTCCAGAAGGAAAGTCACCCGGATTTTCTCACGGTGAAACCTGAGGCCAAAGGCAAAGCCACCCCCATTATTCGCATCGAAGACATCAGGGGAATGCAAAGTCAAATCGCCACCTTCCCCGTTATGGAGCAGGGGCGCGTGGTGATTATCGACGACGCCCAGACCATGAACGCCGCAGCGGCCAACAGCCTCTTGAAAACGCTGGAAGAACCGGTGGGCAAAGTGACTTTCATTTTGCTGGCGGACAGCCGCGCCAGTCTCTTAGAAACCATTGTGTCCCGGTGCAACCCCATGCGGTTTGGGATTCTCACCGCCGAGCAGGTGGAAAAATTCTTGCTGGAGCAGGGAAAACCGCCGGAGGAAGCGCAGATTCTCGCTAATCTCTCCGGCGGCAGTATCGGCGAGGCGCTCTCTAGGCCGGGGGAGGAAGTCATTAAACTTCAAGGAGACGTGTTTTCCTATGTAAAGAGTCTGCGCCGCTTTTCCGCCAAAGAACTTTGGCAACGCAGTCAAGCCTTGGGGGATAAAAAAGAATACATTCTGACTTGGCTCACCTATCTCTATATGATGCTACGAGATATACTGATTTTGCAAGTGGGTAAGAGCGAGGAACTTATATTTCATCGCAATCTCACGGCGCAGTTGCAAGGGCTTGATGCAGATTTTCCCCCGGCACGGCTGTTCGCTTGGCTAAAGCTGGTGGAGGAACATCACCGCCGGCTTGGTTCCAATCTAAATTTGCGACTGGCGGTGGAAAATTTTTTGGTGCGAATGGGTGAGGTGAAATAAAAATATCCATAACGTGAATAGAGAAAATTCCCCTGTACTTGACAGAAAAAACTTGCCTTTCGGCCGGTGTAGCTGTATAATCATAACATAAAAGCGCACCGTTTCAGCGGTTCGCCCTTATTTCTGGATTTTTTTCAAAAACCCGCCATTCAGGGGTGCCTACTGAAGGCGGGCTACTTTTTTACCTAAAATAAATGGTGGCGATAAGCGTCAGGAAAGCCAGAAGTAAAGAAAGCTTCTCATACAACGACATAGCGACCACCCCTTTCTTAGGGGCGAAGATAACCCGCTTTTACGGTGCGCAGTTATTGTAACACAGTCGATAAATGCTGGCAAGAGTGGACGGCTGGTAAACAATTTCCCCTCTGGCGGCAAATTGGTGGTAAAATACAATTCAGAGGTTACAAGTTACGACGAAAAAATATAAAATCGCGAGGCTGGGAGGTTTACATTATGAAGGTACTTATCACCGGGGGAGCCGGGTTTATTGGCTCTCACTTGGCTTACTTGCTAAAAAACGAGGGGCATGAACCGGTGGCTCTCGATAATTTAAGCACGGGACTGAGGGAAAATTTACCGGAGGGTGTACGGCTCGTGGAAATGGATGTAACCAGCCCGGAGCTTTTGCCCCTGTTTAGAAGCGAGGATTTTGAGGCCGTGGTACACTTGGCCGGGCAGACCATGGTGAATGTGTCCATCGACAAACCGGTTTTCGACGCGCAGGAAAATGTTCTGGGGTCTGTCAACGTCTTGGAAGCGGTGCGCAAAACCGGCGTAAAACGCATCGTCTTTTCCTCCACGGCGGCGGCTTACGGCAATGTGCGCGAGGAGGAACTGCCCGTTTTGGAATCTCGTCCCCTTACGCCCATGTCCTTCTACGGTCTCAGCAAGGTGACGGTGGAGCGATATTTGGCTTTGTATCGGGAGATTTACGGCCTCGACTATGTGGTACTCCGCTTTGCCAACGTTTACGGCGAAAGGCAGGGCGACGGCGGCGAGGGCGGCGTCATCAGCATTTTCACCAAGGCCATCGCCGAAAATCGCGATATTACCATCTTTGGAGACGGCGAGCAAACTAGGGATTTCATTTATGCCGGGGACATAGCTCGGGGGATACTGGCGGCGCTTACCACCGCTAACGTCAATACCGCCTATAATCTCAGCACCCAGACGGAAACCAGTCTGCGTCAACTGGTGAGCCTTCTGGCTGATATTGCCGGTCATCCCATTATCCCGGGTTACGCGCCGGAACGCTCCGGGGATATATATAAATCCATGCTCTCCAATGCCCGAGCTGTTCGAGGGCTTAATTGGCGGCCGCAAACGGAACTGGCCGAGGGACTGCGGCGTACTTATGCCCATTTCGTGCGTTGATTTACGTTGAGTCCCGTTCTTTTCTTTGCATTTACGGCGGCAAAGTGCTATAATGCCTTGTTGTCCTTATAATTTTGCTTTTCTTTCTAAGGAGGAATTATCCAGATGGCGCGTTTATTGCCACGGTTATCAGCTATCTCTAAGCCCAAACCGAAGTCCACTGCCAAAAAGGCTTATGTATTCTTTAACTGCGACGGCGAGAAAACTCCCGGTTCCATGAACATTGCTTATAACAGCGACGTTTATCAGGACACCAAAAAAGCTCGCAAGGAGCTGTGGGAGAAGATTCTCAGCGAAAAGAATAATGTACAACTCAGCGATGCCAACATGGCGGCCGCCGAAAAAGAAGTGCTGGATGGGGATCCAATTCAAGCCAGCCAGTATTTGCCTTACGGCGCGATTGTAGCTGTGAACATACACTGATTTTCCGGGGCTTTGCCCCCAGCCCGCGGCTGTCTGTGCGGTTTGGGGCTAAGCCCCAATATTTTTATACTCGCGAGCGATGAAATTTGCTAAAAGGTGAATGGTCGTCCGCAGTATATGACGTTTGCTGTACCACGAAAGGTTGAGAATAACATGGGATTTTTTTCCCGTTTTCTGCCCAAGCGCAAGCCGGCGGAATTTAAAAACAACATCCCGAAGGAGAAGCAGAATATCAAAAAGACCTTCGGCATGTATTGCCACCGCCACCACGATACCAAGGGGGACAAGCTCTGCCCCAAATGCACGGCGCTGCTGGCCACCGTCATGACCAAGATGAACCGCTGTCCCTACGGCATTACCAAGCCTATCTGCGACCGTTGCGACCGTCCCTGTTTCGGCGCTACCCAAACCAAAGAGTTTATGGAAATAATGAGCCAAAACCAAGGCCGGATGTTTTTCACTCACCCCATTATGACCATTAAACACAAACTGGCGGGCATGGGGGTGGATTACGCCAAGTATCAGCAACAAAAGAAGATTGACGACAAGGCGAAGGCCAAGGAAAAAGCCGCTAAAGAGCGCGCCAAGGGGCGCAAAGGGAAGAAATAAAAAGGGAGGGCTTACTTATGCCGAAAAAGGGAGAAAAGAAAGAGAAGGCGGAGACGGAAAATCAAGAGGTGACGCCGGAGGCCGCCGAACCTAAGGAAAAGAAGTCGAGCAAGAAAAAAGGGGTAGAGTCCAACGCCAAGGCGCTGAAATTCCAAGAGTTCCTCATGGATAACGACATCAGAGCCTTCAGCACAGAATCCATCGACGACGAATATCAAACGGTCATTTTCCGCTCGCGCCTAGAAGCCAAGGGGCAACAGCTTCCCATGGCTATTTACATCGACATGGGGATTTTCACCGTCATTCGCGTGCAGGTGGCCACGGGAATGGCCGGCGACCGCCTCGCCCGTATCGGCGAGTACCTTAATACCCTTAACGCTCGCTATAAAATATTTAAATACTACCTGCGCGAGAACGGCTCCGTCAATATCGATGTCTGTTTGCCTTTCACCGACGAAACCTTTGATGCGGAAATGATTCGTCTCATGCTGAATATCTTGGTAAGACACTTGGAGGAAAACTACGAAGAATTTATGGAGCATGTGTGGGCGAAGTAGGTTTGGGGAACGTTTGACTTTAGATACAAGATTGCTTACAATGAAGGAGTAAAATCTATCAGGCTGATGGTGTGGGCTGCAGGGAGTGGTTACCCTGCGGCTTTTCACTTTTCTGCGCTTTTCAATATAAAAAGCTGTGCCGAAAGGGTCGTGTATGCGAACCTTTCGGCACAGCCGTTTTACATATTAAGCACTACCCCTCGCCCGTCGAACAGCGGCACATATTCTGCCGAGGCCGCAGATGGCTCCTGCACATAACATTGGGTGAATCCAAGGGCGGCGGCGTGATCCACTACGGATTCGTACTCGAAAGTAGTGAGCCGTCTATGTAGCGGGGGATGTTCCTTGGCTCGGTACAGCGGTGTGTATTGTCGCATAAGGCTCAGATAAATGCTACCCTCAAATTCGCTCCATAGCCAATCCAACAGCCGCATACTTTCATGACGATGCCCCGGCAATACCAGATGTCGCACCAGAACCCCTTTTTGCATTATCCCCGTGGGGGATATTTCTACCTCGCCCGTTATTGCCACCATACGCCTAAGCGCGGCGGCGGCCACCGCAAAATAGTCCGCCGCACCCGAATATTCTGCGGCGCTGGCCTCCTCCCGGTATTTTAAATCCGGCAGGAAAATATCGATTTTCCCTCGTAGCATATCCAGCGAGGCAAGTTCCTCGTAACCGCCGGAATTATACACCACCGGCAAGGACAAGCCGTCCTTTTTGGCCATGTCCAGCGCCGTGAGTAGCTGGGGCAGATAGTGGGTGGGACTGACCAGATCCAAGGTGGCGGCGCCTTCCCTTTCGGCGGCCAGAAAAATTTGCGCCAGCCTCTCCACGGAAACCGGTACGCCATCTCGCTCTTGGCTGATTTCGTGATTTTGACAATAAACGCATCTGAGGGAGCAATGGGCGAAAAACACCGCCC
Organism: Selenomonadaceae bacterium; assembly: GCA_017476005.1. Classification (GTDB taxonomy): domain Bacteria; phylum Bacillota; class Negativicutes; order Selenomonadales; family Selenomonadaceae; genus RGIG5097. The sequence continues at coordinate 25,087 of JAFVEM010000004.1, forward strand.
AAGCTCCTTTTTCGCCCACCAAGCAAGGTTCCTCCCAAGGGTGCAACGTTGCCAAAGCCACCTCCGCCAGCGCGTCGGCGCCGCAGAAACCTCGCCTTTTGTAACGGTTCACGCCGCAACGTCTGGGACACAGGCGGCAAGCGGCCAAAATTTTTTCCTCGCTCATCTGCCCACTCGCTCCAAAATAGCTTCGTCCAAATGACTGCCGTACTTGGGACGCCACCAAGAAATAGCGCGAATGGCGTTGATGTAATCCTGCATGGCTTGGTCGTCGATAATCGGCGGCGATAAGCTGCCGTCTAAACTTTGGGGTTCGAGGGGAACTCTGTCGGCCTCCCCAAAGGCATCTCGCCGTATCCAAAAACCGTAGTTGACGCCCTGCCGATTATCGCGCGTAAGGCTGGCTCCTAAGGCGCGATAGGGATGGCCTTTAGGCGCAATCAGCTCAATGATTGTAGGGATAAGGTCGATATGGCTGCCGGCGCTGTCTTTTAAGAGGGTGCCGTGATGAATGCCCCGGCCGGTGACGATGAAGGGAATGGCGTAACGCTCGTAAGCCAGCGGCACTTTTTTCAGGTGATAGCGGTCGGCGTGATCCCCCACGATAAGGATTAAACTGTCCGGAAAACGCGACTTGACGGTAGCCACAAACCGCGCCATTTCCCTGTCGGCGTACCAATAATGCCCCAGCTCCTTTATGAGCCAATCGTCCCCTTGATTCTCCGGCGGCAGTTTCCGTCGGAGTTTTTCGGCCTCAAATCCCTTGGCCGGTAAATCGAGATCGTAGGGCGAGTGGTTGGAGGCGGTCAATATGACGTGAAATCCCGGAGTTTCCGCCTTGTTCGCTACGGCCTCCGTAACCTTGGCAAAGAGAATTTCATCTTCGCACCCCCAAACGCTTCCCGGCGCATCTCCATAGTCGCCGCGACTGTGAAAAAAGTCGTAGCCCTGCGCCTTGACGAAAGCGCCGATTCGCTCCCAGCTGGCCGGCCCGGCGTACCAAAAATGGGTTTCGTAGCCTAAAGCGGCCAGTTGCGGCCCACTGGCGGTAGGATAAGGAGCGGCAAAAGCCTCCTGCATGGTGGTCAGGTACAAATTGGCATCGGCAAAACCAGTGACGGTGCCGGTAACTGCCGAAACGGTACTGGCGCCGTTGGGCAGGAAGGTGGGCGAATAATCGCTGTCCGGGGCGGCGATAATATTTTTTACGCCGTCCGCTATGCCCAAATACTCGTACTGGGGCAGCAGCGGCCAGTTAGCGAAACTCTCCGCCAAAATCACAAAAATGTGCCGGGGCTTTTCGATTTGCGCGCCTTGAGCGTGGCGCAAAAGATAATCGTCCAGCTCGTCGGAATCCGGGGCGCGTTTGGCCAGATGCGCCGCCAACAAACGAATATCATCCACCGTAAAATTTAGACCATTACAAGACAGCAAGCGACTATTCAGTTCGTAACTGCGGTACAGGGCTTGGCAATTGTCCAAAATGGCCTCGTTCAAAAAATCGTCCTTGGTAACCCCGGCGTTTTCCCAATCCACCGCCGTTTCCCAACCAAAACTGCCGCCAAAGATGCTAAACACTGCTACGGCGTAGCAAGCCGCCGCTAAGGCTAGGCGTTTTAGCCACTTATATATGTTGGGGCTTTGCCCCAAACCCCACAAGGGGCTAGCAGCCCCTTGACCCGGCAATAAATTTTTATTTGCTTTGTCGTTTATTGTACAGGGTAGCGAAAATAACGGCCTTGCACCACTACTCGCCTTTAGCCACGCCTCCAGCAGTCGCCACAGGCAGTAAGTCAAGCCAAAAACCACCAAAAGGCGCAGGGGCAAATAATACTCCTGCACCATGGTAACGCCCAAAGCATAAAAATCCTCGTGTAGCCCCGTAAAGACCATTTGATTAAAATTGGCGTGAAACTGGCGATAAAAGGGGAAACTGGCCACATAGAGCAAAGATAGAGCGCCCAAGACGAAGCCGCGCCAAAGAGAAGCAACCGTCCTCTCAGCCATAGGCCAAAGAAAATGGATTACCGCGCCGGGAAGAAGAGTAACCAGCGTCAAGACCCCAGCGGTTTGAGCGCTGAGTCTTTCGCCGCGCACGAGCGCCGTCAAGACATCCGGCCAGCCCGTATTTTCGCCCCAATAATCCCCCAGCCACAATACAAAAAAGAGGCGAAAAAGACCCAGCAACCCCCAATAAAAAGCAAAGAGTTTTAAGGCGTTTAGCGCTGTTTGGGCGAGGTAATCCCCTAAGACTGTGTACCCCCTCACGGCAGGATTATCTCCACGCCGTAATCGGCGGCAGCGCGGCAAATTTCGGGAGCCGGCTTGGAATCGGTAATAAGCCCCGATAGGGTATCCAGCGTAGTGTAATTATAGTTGCCGTCGGTGCTGAGTTTCCGCGCCTCCGCCACCACATAAGCCCGTTTGCTCAAGCGAATAATGGCGGCCTTGTTAATACCGTCGTCAATATCGTAGGTGGAGACGCTGTTTTCTTTCACATCTACCCCCACGGCTCCTAAGAAGGCCACATCGGGTTTCAGGTGGGAGATAAAATCGAGGGTTAAGCCTCCCCAGAAGCCGTCCCGACTTTTATTGAGCCGCCCGCCGGCAAAGACCACCCTGAGATCGGGATTTCGCGCCAAGATGTTCAGAATATCTATCATATTGGTGACGATGGTAACGTCTCGCGGCTCCTTGACCAAGAGTTCCGCCAAGGCTAGGTTACTGGTGGAAATATCCAAAAAGACCATTTCCTTGTCGTGAATAAGGCGAAAGGCGGCTCCGGCAATGCGCCGTTTCGCATCTACGTCGGTGTCCCGATGTTTGCTGACTTCCAGCATATGGCGATTTTCTCGCTGAGCTACGGCGCCGCCGTAAGTGCGCTTGAGTTTTCCCTGCTTCTCTAGCGCCCCCAAGTCCTTGCGGATACAGTCCTCCGTCACCTTAAATATTTCGCTCAGTTCCTTGACCAAGACCTTACCGTCTCTAGCAAGCATTTCCAAAATGCCCGCTTGGCGTTCCTCTAAAAATAGTTGCGCCATATAATTTTTCTTCCTTTCTGCGCCGATATACCCGTATTTTCATTATAACGTATTTTGCGGCCGTTGCCTAGAGAGAAAGTTAGTGTTGGCACGTTCGTCTCATAAATACTTCAGAATTTTTTCAGAGTATAGCCGTAAATATGGTCGCAACAAGCGAGACGTGGGCTTCTTATTCACAAAATAATTGCATGTGTAAGCGCGGTGTGTTATTATACAATTGTTCAGATTATATTGTACAATGCGTGATAGTGATGAGGTTTAAGCCGCAGTAACGTGACATACACTAAAGGATGTGCCTAAATTGACATTAGACGACATAATAAAAAATTCCAAATACGACATGGAGCGGTTTTCCGATGACGGCAAGGATGCTTTACTCTCTCGGACGATGGTTAAAACAGTCAAGGATAAAGAAGCCCTCTACGTTCTCTGTCCCGTGCGGCAAAAGGAAATCAAACTTACGCCGGAGGAAGTGGTGCGTCAGCTCTATATTGACGAATTGCAAAAGACTTATGCTTATCCTTTGTCGCGTATGCAGGTGGAGTATGTGGTAAATATAGGCCGCGAAAAAAAACGCGCCGATATTGCCATCATGGACAAAGACCGCACCAATACCCCTTACATCATCATTGAATGTAAAGAACCAACCCTCAAAGACGGCAAAGAACAACTAAAATCCTACTGCAACGCCACCGGCGCTCCCATCGGCGTTTGGACTAACGGCAACTCCATTTCCTACTACAACCGCAAAGACCCAAATTTTTTCGAGGATATTCCCAATATTCCTAGCGTCACCGAGTCTTTGGCCGACATTTTGGAAGAGCGGTGGACGATTGACACCCTCATAGAAAAAGACAAATTGGTCACGGAGCGCAAATCTCTCAAAGACTTGATTTTGGAAATGGAGGACGAAGTTCTCGCCAATGCCGGGGTAGATGTTTTTGAAGAGGTTTTCAAGCTGATTTTCACCAAGCTGTACGACGAACTCCAAAGCGGCCGCGACAAGCAACGCGTCCTGCAATTCCGCAACTATGGCTACACGGAAACGGAACTAAAGAAAAAAATTCAGTCTCTGTTCGACGATGCGAAAGATACTTGGGAGGGGGTATTCGACAACAGCGCTAAAATCGACCTGAACGGCTCCCATCTCTCAGTTTGCGTGGCCAGTTTGCAAGACGTGAAACTTTTTAATTCCAATCTTGACGTGGTGGATGACGCTTTTGAATATCTCATGAGCAAGAGCCAAAAAGGGGAAAAGGGACAGTATTTCACCCCTCGCTATGTCATTGATATGTGCGTGCGGATGCTGAATCCTACCGCCAAGGAATACATGATTGACACTGCTGCCGGCAGTTGCGGCTTTCCCATTCATACCATTTTCTATGTGTGGAAGAAAATTCTCCAAGAAAAGGGCCTACCCCAAAGCCACCTATTCACCTCGGAAACAAAGCCGCCGGAATGTTTGGATTACGTCAACAAGTATGTATTCGCCATTGATTTTGACCGAAATTGCGTTCGCGTGTCTCGGATGCTTAATCTCATTGCCGGAGATGGCAAGACCAACGTCCTACGCCTTAACAGCATAGATTTTGACCGTTGGAAAGACAGCGCCGCCGATCAAAACTGGACAGACACTTACAACGAAGGCTGGAAAAAGCTCCGTAAACTGCGCCGGGAGAAGGACAGCGACCAGTTTTATAATTTCGACGTTCTCATGGCCAATCCACCCTTCGCCGGGGACATCAAGGAAAGCAACATCGTTGCCCGGTATGAACTGGGCAAGAACGCCAAGGGCAAACAGCAGTCAAAAGTCGGACGAGATATTCTCTTCATCGAACGCAATCTCAATATGCTGAAACCCGGCGGGCGCATGGCCATCGTCCTGCCCCAAGGCCGTTTTAACAACAGCAGCGACAAATACATCCGAGATTTTATTGCCAAGGAATGCCGGATTTTGGCGGTGGTGGGTCTGCATGGAAATGTATTCAAGCCCCACACCGGCACCAAGACTTCTGTTCTCTTCGTGCAAAAATGGGACAACGACTTATGCCCCCCCCGAATGGACTATCCGATTTTCTTTGCCACCATGCAAGAGCCAAGCAAGGACAACAGCGGCGACAAGATTTACGAAGCCAAAGACGGCAAGCCTGTGCTTGATACCCATGGACACTTAATCGTTAAACACGACCTCTACAATCACGACGGCCTGACGCAAGACGGCATCGCGGAAGCCTTTGCCGAATTTGCCAAAAAGGAAAAGCTAAGTTTTTTCGCCTAAGCCCGGAACCGTTCGATGAGGGAAAATATCAGCGGTTAATGGACGGGCTAGAATGTAGCGAGGTTTTATCAAACAAATTAGAACGTACCACGAGAATTGATTCAGAGTTTTATTCAAAAATCAATCTTAAAATCTCAGGAGTACTTAATAAACTTTACACACAACCAATCACAAATAACTTTTATGTTTCTGACGGGAATCATATGTCAGTTTCAGATGACTTTTGTGATAAAGGTATTCCTTATTATCGTGGGCAAGATACAAATCATATATTCATTGAAAATGCGTCACCAGTCTATATTAGTGACTCCTATTACAATCAAGAAAATATGAAACGCTCACATCTACGAAAAAACGACATACTGCTATCCATTGTTGGCACCATTGGTAATACATCTTTTGTCTATTCAAATAAAAAAGCGACTTGTAGCTGTAAACTTGCAATTATACGATACAAGAATAACAGGGTCAGTCCTTTTTTAGTCAATGCCTTTCTTAAATCTAAATATGGGCAAAGTCAAATCCAAAAATATAAACGTGGAACTGTTCAGACTGGTTTTTTGCTAGAAGATATGGAGCAAATCATAGTTCCTAAATTTGGGGATTATTTCTCTCACAAATATAATGATTTAATGGAACTGTTACACGGGCTTATCCAAAAATCGAATCAAACCTACCGCCAAGCCGAAACCCTCCTCCTCTCCTCCCTCCACCTCGACAACTTCACACCCTCCACAGAAAACACCAGTATAAAAAATTTTTCTGATGTGACCGCGAGTGGGCGGTTGGATGCGGAGTTTTATCAGAGGAAGTATGACGAGATAGAGGAAAAATTATCCATCTTTCCCCAAGTAAAAATTAGAGAATTGATAAACTATCCTGTTTGTAGTGGTTCAACGCCAAAAGCAGGTAATCCTGATTTCTATACAGATAAGGCAAGTGGTATTCCGTTTGTCAGAGCTGTGGATCTGATACAAAGTCGTGTTGATACAAATAATTTCATCTATATAAAATCTATAGTACATGAGAAATTATTAAAACGAACAAAGCTAGAGAAAAATGATGTTCTGTTTTCTATTGCTGGTACAGTTGGTAGATGTGCTATTTTCGATTATGACTTTGAAGCAAATATAAATCAGGCAATTGCAATATTGCGTTTTACAGAGGAAAATATAAAGCGGCTCTATCTAGTTCAATTTTTTAATGCACCCATAGGGAAACTGCTTGTTGGAAAATATTCGCGACAAGGGTTACAAACTAACTTAAACCTTGATGAAGTGTCCGAGTTGTCTATACCTATAATACAGTATGATATCCAAGAAAAAATCACCAATTTAGTCACCAAATCTTTCGCCCTGCGCGAACAAAGCAAAACCCTCCTCAAAGCGGCCACGAAAGCGGTGGAGATGGCTATTGAGGAGGGAGAAGAGGCGGCTATGGAGTTTTTGGGGAAGATCAATGGCATAGTTTGAGCGACAAAAGAGAGGTGAACATAATGCTTTCTATTCCGTTTATCAGAGAAAAAGTGTACCCTGTCTGCAAAAAATATCCTATAAAAAGAGCATATCTTTTTGGCTCTTATGCTCGGAATGAGGCCAATGAAAATAGCGATGTAGACATAAGAATTGAGGGAGATATAAAAAGCTTTTTTATGCTAGGCGGAATATATGCAGATTTAGAGGATGCCTTAAAAACCGATTTGGATTTAATAAGCACTCTGCCGACTTCGCCTCAATTCAGGGAAAACCTTAAACGTGACGAGGTGCTACTATATGAGCAATAAAGACCGACAAATTTTGTTGCACATTCTAAGACATTGCAACGAAGTAGCGGAAACCGTTCAAAGATTTTTCGCTTCCAAGGAAAATTTTCTATGCGACCATGTGTTCTATAACGCTTGTTGCATGGCAATTTTTCAGATTGGAGAACTATCCAAAAGATTTTCGGACGAATTTAAAAAGGCTCATCCAACTTTACCTTGGAACGAAATGCGCGGCATGAGAAACCTTTTTGCCCACGAATATGAAACAATCAATAAAGAATTGCTATGGGAAACAGTAAAATCCGATGTACCTAGTTTGCATGACGAGCTAAAACTTATTTTATCAGCTACGGAACAAAAAAATTGATTCCTCGCTCCTTGCTTCTGCGCGAGGAAAGCAAACCCATCTTCAAAGCGGCCACGAAAGCGGTGGAGATGGCCATTGAGGAGGGGGAAGAGGATATATCGCTTTAAGCTACCTAGAAAAGTTTAATTTTGGTTCTGATTTGCACGAACACACCCAATAAAAGACCAAGCCCACGCTTTTTGTAGGCGCAAAGAGCGTGGGCTTTTATTCATTCTTGACATATTGAGATGCCTTGTATATAATAGGAGTGTCCGTTACAGATAGAGAGGAGTGTATCTTATGGGAGATAGATTACAAAATATGTATTCAGCGATAAAATCGCAGGAGTTGGAAGGGTTAAGCATATCTCCTTATGGTAAACGCATTTTAATGATGTTTGCAACCAACAAAATCTCTCTTGCTGAAGCTAAACATATGTTACTAGCCCCTGATTCCTTGAGCAAGTAGCATGAAGATAGATATTTACAGTGATAACAATGGCGTGTTAATAAATAAATTGGGCATCAGTGATGGAAAGCTACTAAAAGAGGCAGAGGCTAGAATAGCTGCCGTTAAAATTATAACATTGAGAAGTCGTTCTTTTGCAGAGTTTAATTTTAATACACTGCGTACTATACACAGAGAAATTTTTGAGGACATTTACGACTGGGCTGGTGAGTTGCGTACCGTTGATATTGCTAAATCCATGTTGTTTTGCCGTGCTATGTTTCTGCCAGATCAGGCCGACGATATATTTTCACGCTTAGCAAAGAACAACTATTTAAAGAATATAAAACGACTTGACTTTTGCGAGGGAGCAGGGAATCTTTTCTGCGATCTCAATATGCTGCATCCATTTCGCGATGGCAACGGCAGAAGCCTGAGAGAGTTTATGTTCCATCTGGCTCGTAGTGCCGGTTATGTCTGTGACTTGAACACGGTAAGACGTGACATATATCTTGAGGCATCAATAAAGGGTCATACGGATTCATCAGCGATGATAAGAATTATGAACGCTATTGTACGCGAAGACAAAGTGCATGAGCAACAAGTACAGCTAGGTCGCTAAATTGTGAGTAAAAATTGATTGAACAAAAAACTCCCTTAATAGGCGCAAGTCCTACAAGGGAGTTTTTATCATTTGACTAAATTGAGGAATTTCTATGCTCTTGGCCGCAAAAAATCCGCCGTTGACGTAAGGAAAAACCGTACACTAAGCGGACGAAAAACGGGCTACGTTTAGGGTATCAAAAAATCCAAAAAGCGACGGGCGGCGCGCGACAGCGGTTGTTGTTTGCCATAGGCGGCTACCAGACAGCGCTCTTCCGTCGGCTCCGCTATCTCAAAGAAGAACGGCTGACCGCATGCCAGACCGTGTTTCACCACCATGTCCGTTACCAAGGTTGCCCCCATGCCTTCGGCGCAAAGTTCCGCCGCGCTTAAAATGCTGTCGGCCTCAAAGACCACCTGCGGCGTAGTTTGGGTGTTTTGGCATAAAGCGGTGTAGATGGAAAACATACGCCTGTTTGCTTTCAGGGCGATAAAAGGCTCGTGGTGAAGTCTCGCGAAGGAAATGGTGGGAAAAGGCGGCGTCTGCGGCGCAATGTATTTTTGCCCCCAAGGATGTTGCGGCGGCACCGCCAGCAAAACTCGCTCTTTCATTATCGGTATAGACGCGAAAAAATTAGGGGGGAGCGGCTCGTAGAGCAGAGCAAAATCCACATGCCCTTGCCGCACATGCTCGCGCAATCTTTCCGTAGAGCCTTCCACCACTGAGAGCTTAATGCCGGGGTAGCGTCGGTGAAACGCCACCAACGCCCCGGTTAAAAGACACACCGACCGCGTTCGCGAGCTACCGATACGCACCTCCCCCGTGCGGAGTTCCGATAAGTCATCCACCTGTTGCCTTAGTGTGCGGCTAATCTGCTGCATGGCTTGCGCCGCTTTCACATAAGCCTCTCCCGCCTCCGTGAGTTTTAACGGATTTTGACTGCGGTCAAAGAGCGGCGTTTCTAGTTCGCTTTCGATTTTTTTGATGCACTGGGAAAGTGAGGGCTGGGAAACAAAAAGATGTTTCGCCGCTTGCGACAGGGTGCCGTCCGCCACCACCTGCAACACACTGCGCCATTCGTGTTCGTCTATCATTTGCCTACCTCGTCGGATATTCTCGCGATATTTCTTTTCGATAACCATAAATTTACAGCAAGCGCGCCGAAAAAAAAAGAGGAAATTTCCCTTTGTGAACGAAATAGAGAAATAGAAAAGCGTGAAAACGAACTTAGGGGAAATATAAATCTTTCGGGGAGTGAGGACTATGAAATACCAGAAAACGGCTGTGGCGGCGCTCATGGCTCTCGGACTGTTTATGACCGGGTGCGGCGGCGACAGCGATAGCGGCGGCGTGGCCTACATGAACCACAACGATGAGGATGTCTTCGGGCAGACTATCAAAAGCTCTTTCGACCAAGCGGCTAAAAGTAGCGGCCTCAAAGTAACTTACTACGACGCCAAGGGAGACGGCAACTTCCAAGCCGACCAATTCAAAGAAGTGGTGGAGGGCGGCGCCAAGGAAATTGTTCTCTTGGCGGTGAACGGCGAACTTATGGCGCCCTTGGTGGATGACGCGATAGATAAGGGCGTGACCATTGTGGCCATGAATCGGGACGTGGCCACCGATAAAGCCATTGCCGTGCGTTCCAACGAGATAGAGGCCGGCATTATGCAGGCGGATTACATGGTTAAAAACCTGCCGCAAGGCGCGAAAGTGGCATATCTTGCCGGAACCATGAATCAAATGAGTTCTCGCGCCCGTTGGGAAGGCTTTAAGACCCATTGTCTTGACAAGAGGCCGGACGTGGAACTCTTGAGTATGCAGGACGGCAGTTACAGCCGCGCCGAAGCCCTGAAGATAACCACCATGTGGCTGAGTCTGTTCCCGAAAATCGATGCCATTGTCTGCGGCAACGACGAAATGGCCTTGGGAGCAATCGCAGCGCTGAAAGCGGCGAACAGACTGGAAGGGTGCATGGTATCCGGGGTAGATGCGACGGATGCGGCGCTCAAGGCTATCGCTGTGGGAGAAATGGTGCAGACCGTTAAGCAGGATGCAGTGGGGCAAGCCAAAGGCGCCATCACCGTCATTGAGGAAATCGGAAAGGGCAATCCGCCGCCAAAGGATATTATCATCCCCTTCGCTTCCATAACGAAAGATAACTTGAACGAATTTGTCGGCAAGTAGGGAGGCGAGGCGTATGTTAAAGAATTTAGCGGTACGAACGAAGATTTTGGTGCTGTCGGCGGTGATGCTCTGCATTACCTGTTTGGTGGCCGCCGTGGGCTTTTATTACATCGGCGCCTCCAAGGATTCCTTGGACGAAATGTACAGTAGCAACCTCATGGCCACCCAGTACCTTAACGACGCCAACAATCAGTATCGGGTCATCGACGAGAACGTGGTTTTCCTGATGCTGGGAGGGCAAGGAACGGATAGGAGTATTTTGCGCGGCGACATCCTCTCTAGGCTTACGGCCATACGCGGCGATTCGGACAAGCTCAAGGAAACCTTGCCTAACCCCAAGGCGCAAGAGCTGTTAAAAGAATTGGACGGCCATGTGGAGCAAGCCATTGCCGCCGTCAAGGCCACGGAAAATCTGACCGAAAGCCCGGCGGATAGGGTGAAAAGTTACGAAAACCTCATGCGCGTCAAAAGCCTCGCCATGGATTTGGATGCCATTACCCCGGAAAACGTCATGGAAGGCAAGGTACTCTTTGATGTAACCAATAGGGATTACGCCGTGGCGGTGAAGATTTTCTTGGGGATAATCTTCCTCGGTTTAATCTTTGCCGTGGTGGCGGCGACCATCGTGGCGCGGAATATTTCGGAGCCACTCTCCCGTTCCATCGAGGAATTTAACGCCATGGCCGAGGGCGACCTCACCAAGGATTTGCCGGAGGAACTCAAAGCGCGTCGGGACGAAATTGGCGCCATGGTAACGGCTCTGGCCAAAATGCAACACGGTCTTCGAGACATTCTGCAAAGCGTCCGCGCCGAGGCGCAAAAGAACGTGGCCATTGTGGAGCAGGTGCAGGGGAATCTCGCCACCCTAAACGACCATACTCAAGATATGTCGGCTACCTCGGAGGAAATGGCCGCCGGTACCGAGGAAACAGCCGCCTCCACCGCCAATATTCAAAACCTCAGCGACCATGTGAACGCCGAAATTCATCACACCGCCGAGGAAGCCCAAAAGAGCGTGGCCTACGCCGAAGAAATTAACGAGCGAGTGAACACCATCAAGGAAAACACGGACAAAGCCGCTCACGCCGCCAAAGATCTATATGACAATACCAGAGAATCCTTGGAGAGCGCCATTGAGTCCGCCAAGGTGGTCACCAGCATCGCCGAACTCACGGAGGAAATCGCCGCCATCGCCGAACAGACCAACCTCCTCGCCCTGAACGCCGCCATTGAAGCCGCCAGAGCCGGAGAGGCCGGGCGCGGTTTCTCGGTGGTGGCCGACGAAGTACGGAAACTGGCGGAGCAATCCAACGGCACCGCCGACAACATCAAACAGCTCACCGGCAAAGTTACCGGCGCGGTGGATGAACTCTCGAAGAACGCCTTTGCCATTCTGCAATTCATCGACAACTCGGTATCAAAAGACTACGGCACCATGCAAACCACCGCCGACCAATATCTGAAAGACACCGCCTATTTCCAAGAATTTGCGCGGCAAAGCAGTGCCAGCGCCCTGAGTTTAAGCGATTCCGTCCAAAACATGAGTCAAGCCATGGACGAAATAGCCAAAGCCACTCACGAAGGCGCCGTCGGCAACACCAACATCGCCGAAAAAGTAGCCTCTATGGCGGACAACGCCCACGAGATACTGGATCGCATGAAAGAATCCGAGGACGGGGCGCACCGTCTCATGGAACAGGTGGATCGGTTTAAGTTGTAAATTCTTTTGGGGTTTCACCCCAAACCCTAGCAGGGGGAATGATTCCCCCTGCACCCCTCAATAGAATTTTTATTATGGGGTGCAGGGGCGAAGTCCCTGCTGGGAGTCCAGAGGGCAAAGCCCTTTGGTGAGGTATGGGGCAAAGCCCCATTTTTTTGTTAGAAGGAGTGTAGCTCTCTTGAAATTTTTTCATCTTTCAGACCTACATCTCGGTCTGAAACTCATGCAACGTGACCTCAGGGAGGAGCAGGAATACATTTTAGGACAGGTGGCGGCGGCGGTTAAAGCCGAAAAGCCCGATGCCTTGATTATCGCCGGGGATATTTACGACAAGGCCATTCCCTCCGCCGAGGCAGTGACCCTCTTTGATTGGTTCATCGGGGAGCTGATGGCGGCGAAAGCCGATTTATGTATTATGGCCATCAGCGGCAACCACGACAGCGCCCCCAGAGTAAATGTCTTTCGGCATATCCTCGCGCGGCAGCATTTTCATTTGGTAGGCTTGCCGCCCCAAAGCGCGGCGGAATCCATCGCCCAAGTCACCTTGGAGGACGATTTCGGCAAGGTGCATTTCTATCTCCTGCCCTTTGTGCGTCCCTCCATGATGCGTCGGGTCTTGGAGGTGCCGGAGGGGGAAGACCTTTCCTACGACGAAACGGTGCGCCGTCTGCTGGCTAGGGAAAAAATTTTGGCCAAAGACAGGAATGTACTGGTAAGTCATCAGTTTTATTTGCCCTTGGGCGCTGAGGCGGCGGACATTCCCCGGGAAGATTCGGAGATTATCACCGTGGGCAATATTGATACCGTTCGCGCCGACGTGCTGTCCCCCTTTGATTACGCGGCTTTGGGACATATTCACCGCCCTATGAAGGTAGGAGCGGAGAAAATCCGCTACTCAGGCACGCCCCTAGCCTATTCCGTCAGCGAAGCCGGACAAGCCAAAGGAATCGTGACGGTGGAACTAAAGGAAAAGGGGAAAATGAACATCGACACCATTCCCCTAAAGCCGCGGCGAGCGGTACGCACCCTGCGCGGCACCTTAGAGGAGCTACTGCGAGCGGCCTCCGAAGATTATGTGACCCTCGTGGTGACCGACCCGGAAGATATAGATGTCATTGACATGCAGGATCGGCTGAAAAAAGCCTTTCCCTTTCATTTGGACATACGCCGGGAAACGGCTCGCGCCGTTAATTACGAAGCGGCCGCCGAGGGGCAGAGCGTCAAGCTGTCTCCCATGGAGCTAATGGATGCCTTTTTGCCGGATTTAACGGCGGAGGAACGGCAGGTATTACAAGATGTGGTCAACGCGGTGCAGGGAGGCGAGGAGAATTGAAACCTCTAAAACTTACGCTGGAAGCCTTCGGCTCCTACAACGAAAAAACGGTGATTGATTTTCGGAAAAACCGACAAAATCTCTTTCTCGTGGCCGGGAACACCGGCGCCGGCAAGACCACCATCTTTGACGCTTTGGTTTTTGCCCTCTACGGCGAGGCCAGCTCCGGCCGGAATCGCAAAAGCGGCGCGGAACTCCAAAGTCAATTCGGGGATTACACCGTTTCTCCCATGGTGGAGCTGGAATTTCTGAAAATCCAAGGCACAGAAGAACTCCGCTATGTGGTGCGGCGCAGTCCCAAACACCGAAAACTGGTGGTCAAGGGAAAAAACAAGGGGGGCTACACCGATAAAGCCGAAACCGTGTCCCTCATTCTCCCCGATGGTAGCGAGTTCTCCCAAAACAATCGGGAAACCGACGCTCGCCTTACGGAAATCATCGGCCTCACCAAGGATCAATTCATGCAGGTGGGCATGATAGCGCAAGGGGAGTTTATGGAGGTATTACGGGCTAAATCCGACGATAAAAAGCAGATTTTTCGCCGCCTGTTTAATACCGGCTTATATCAGGAAATATTGGAGGCGCTCACCGAACGCCGCCGGGAAGCGGAAGGAGAGACGGCTAAGCTCGAGGCCGCCATTCGCGCCGAGCTTAGCCATTTGGTGATTCCTTCCGGGACTCCGGAATTTGCGGAGCTGGCGGCGGCGCAAAAAAATATCCTGACGGCGGATTTTAGCGTCAGCGAATTTGAAAATTTGCTGACGGGCTTGCAGGAACTGGTGAAGACCCTGACGGAAAAACTAACCGCCGCCAAAACCGATGCCAAAACAGCCCAAGAAAATAGCGATAAGAAAAGAGATGCTTACACCGCCGCCCTAGAGCTGATGAAATCCTTTGAGAGGCTAAAGGCCGCCGAGGGCGAGCTTAGCACCTACGCCGCCCAAGCCGCAAAAATGCAGGGGGCGCCTAAGCTGATAGAAAATTTGCGCGCCGCCTATGAAATCAAGGGACTCCACGCTAATTATCAAGACGCCGCCAACAAGGCTAAAGACACCGCTAAGCGTTTACGGCAGCAGCAAGAGGCTTTGCCGAAACTGCAAACAATCGCCGCCACCGCAGCGACTGACGCCAAAACCACTGCCACCGCCCAAGAAAAAGCCGCCACCGCACTGGCTACCGTCACCGAAGCTGTCACCAAAGAACTTAGCTTGCGCGCGAAAATCAAGCAGGACGAGCAGGAGATTAAGAAGGGGAAAGAAAAATTAGCGGTAGCGGAAAAGGAGTTAGCAGCGAGTAAAAAATCCTTGCAGGACTTGCAGACGGAAGAAGAAAGATACCGTAAGGAGCGCGAGGAGCTGAAAGACTTGCCCACCACCGAGATGGAACATAAGCACACCCTTGAGGCGTTGCAAAAACTGGCGGCGGATGTAGCGGAGATAAGCGCCCAGCAGACGACGCTGAAAAAGCAGAAGGCGCAAGTCCAAACGACGGCGGCTGATTACAAAAACTCACGGCGACAGGCGGCCAGCAAAGGAGAATTTTATCAGCGTTTGCAGGAGCAATTTTTTGACGAGCAAGCCGGATATTTGGCGCAAGAAAAATTACATGATGGCGAGCCTTGCCCCGTGTGCGGTTCCTTAGACCACCCCTCGCCCTGCGCCGTAACGGCGGATAAAGCCGTTACTCGCGAGGCGATAGATAAGGCGCGCGCGGAACACGATAAGGCCAGAAGCGAGCAAGAAAAGGCGGCGGCCAACATGGCCAAGGCCGAAACCGATTATACGAAGGGTCTGGAGGATTTTAAGGAACGCGGCAGGAAATTACGGGCAGAGCTGAAAAAAGTCGCCGCAGAGGTGCCTGATTCACTCACCCCCAGAGAGGCCGCCCAAATATTGAGCGACCTTCAAGAAGCCCTAGCGGCCACTGCCCAAGAATTGCAGAAAAAAAAGGCGCGACTGCAAGCAGCGGAGAAATTTTTGGCGAAAGTAACCGAGAAGCGCGCCGCACTGCAAGACAAATTGGAGGCGGCGCAGGAAGCAGTAAAAACCGCTCAGACAGAACTCGCCGCCAGCGAGTCTCAAGCGCAAAGTCGCCGCGCCGAGCAAAAATTCCCCGACGAGGCCACGGCCAAACTGCGGCAAAGGACGGCGGAAGAGCAAAAAAAGACCGCCGATGCCAAGGCGCAACAGGCGGCTACCGCAAAAGAAAAGGCCCAAGCCGCCCTGGGAGAGGCGTGGGTCCTAATCAAACGCTGTCAAACGGATTTGCCGGAGGAAGAAGGCGCTGCCGCTAAGCGTCATACTCTCTACCAAGAACGCATGGCCGCCCGGGATTTGGCGGAAACGGAATGGCAGGAGCTAATCGCCAAATACGACGCCGACTACCCGGACAAATTGCAAGCAGAACTTACCCTATACTTGCAAAAACGGGATTTGGCAGAGGGACGTAAGGCCGCCGCGCTGGAGGCCATAGGAGGCAGAGACAGGCCGGAGGTGGAGGCTCTGGCGCAAGCCAAAGACAAGGCCGCCGAGGAACTTACGGAAAGACAAAAAGCGGTAAACGAACTCAAGGAGGCCGCGCAGAGCGACCGACGGGTTTTAGCGGCGCTTAAAGAAAAAGAGGCGGCGAGAAACCTAGCCAAAGGGCGACAAATCATTCTCAACGGTCTGTACAACCGTTTGGCCGGAAAGGTCAGCGGCGCTCGGATGGATATTGAAACCTTTGTGCAACGTTATTACCTGAAGCAAATTTTGGCCGCCGCCAACCGCCGTTTTCAAAGCATGTCTTTGGGGCAGTACGAGCTGAGGATGGTGCCGGATGCGGAGGCCGGAGCCGGCAAAAATCGGGGACTTGATCTCATGGTATATTCCACCGTCACCCAAAAAGAGCGCGAAATCCGCACCCTCTCCGGCGGCGAATCATTCATGGCGGCGCTGTCCATGGCTTTAGGCATGGCCGATGAAATCGAGTCTGCGGCCATCAGCCTAGACATTATGTTCATCGACGAAGGTTTTGGCTCCCTAGACGACTACGCTCGCAACCAAGCGGTAAAAGTCCTGCAAAATGTGAGCGCCTCGCGACTAATCGGCATTATCTCCCATGTGGAAGAGCTGAAACAGGCCATCGAAAGCAAACTCATGGTCACCAAGGACGAGCGCGGCAGCCACGCGCGGTGGGAGATAAGTTAGCCTACTTCCCGATGCAGAACCTCGCAAAAATCTCGTCGATTATGTCCTCGGTAGCGGTGTCCCCGGTAATTTCTCCCAGTTTTTCCCAGGCGCTTTTTAGGTCAATGGTGACAAAATCGGCGGAAAGACCGCCCTCGATGGTAGTCAGCGCTCCTCGGAGATGAGAAGCCGCCTCCCGGAGCAGGTTTAGTTGCTCCTCTTTGGTCACCAAAACTTCACGGTCGGTTTCGCCGGCGGTGTAAGTGAGACCTGCAATGGCCGCCTTTAACTCCGTCAGCCCTTGTTCCCGTTTGGCGGAAATCGAACAGAATTTGTAGCTACTAAAGCGACTTTGTAGCGGCGATAAGTCAAAAGCCGGGGCAAGGTCGCTTTTGTTTAGCAAAATGAAGGCGGTTTTTCCTTTAAGCAACGCAAAAATGGCTTCATCCTCCGCCGTAAGCGGCTTGGAATGGTCAAACACCGCCAAAACCAAATCCGCCGCCGTCGCCCAGCGCCGCGCCCTTTCGATGCCCAATTTTTCCGCTCCGTCTTCGGCCTCGCGGATGCCAGCCGTGTCAATCAAAAGCAGGGGTACTCCCTCCACCTCCGCGTATTCTTCGATAGTGTCTCTGGTGGTGCCGGGAATGTCGGTGACGATGGCGCGTTCTTCGGCAAGCAGAGCATTTAAGAGACTGGATTTACCCACGTTGGGCTTGCCGATGATGGCGGTTTTCAGCCCTTCGCGCAGGATACGTCCCGTGCTGGCGCCGGTGATCAGTTCTTGGATGACGGCGAGGGATTTGTTGATTTTCTCGGCCACCGCTTCTAAAGTAGCCGCCTCAATATCGTCCTCGGGAAAATCAATGGTGGCCTCTAGGTGCGCCAGCATGGCCAAAAGTTCGTCTCGCAGGGGTTCTATTTTGCGTCGCAGACCGCCGGTCAGTTGTTTTACGGCCACTTGGCGAGCGGCCTCGGTTTTGGCGGAGATTAAATCCATCACCGCCTCCGCCGCCGACAAATCCAAGCGCCCGTTTAAAAAAGCTCGCTTGGTAAATTCGCCTCGCTGGGCGGGTCTGGCGCCCAGCTCGTAAGTAAGCGCCAAAATACGCCCCATCACTACCCGGCCGCCGTGGCTTTGAATTTCCACCACGTCCTCCCGGGTATAAGAATGGGGCGCGCGCATTGAGATAACGAGGCACTCGTCGATAATACTCCCCGTTAAATCCTTAATGTGGCCGTAGAGAGCGCGATGACTGGGCGTCTCCGCGAGCCTCAGACCGCTCGCGGCCACAAAAATTTTATCCGCTATAGCGACGGCTAGAGCGCCGGAGAGGCGGACGATGCCGATGCCCGCCTCTCCCACCGCCGTGGCGATGGCGCTGATGGTGTCTCCCTCGCCGCCAAAATTATCTGCGGTCGTCATGATCTCGCCTGTTTCCTTTGTAATTTCTGCGGGCGGTGATTACCACATAGCGATAAGGCTCATCCCCATCGCTGTAGGTGGTGACACCGCGCATATCCTGCAAACTGGCGTGGATTATCTTGCGTTCGTGGCGATTCATGGGCTCTAAGCGCACTTCCTCGCGAGTACGCCGCACCTTGTCGCCGATATTTATCGCCAGTCGCCGCAAAGTTTCCTCCCGGCGCTGACGATAATCCCCAATCTCCACCATGAGTCGCACCCTCTCGCCTCGGTGGGTCTTGTTAGCCGCCAGATTCAGCAGATACTGCAAGGCATCTAAAGTTTGCCCATGCTTGCCGATTAAAATGCCTAAATCGTCCCCCTGCAAGTGATACACAAACCCCGAGGCATCCTGCCGCCGTTCAAAGTCAGCCGTAAGCCCCATGGCGGCTATGATTTTCGTCAGGAGATCCTCGGCGCGCTTTAAGGCTTCGGCGGTAGCGGCGGCAGATGCAGACTCGTCCGTCGCTCCTGACTCAGGTTTAGTCTCGGCTTCTGCCTCCGCCTCTATCGTCTTGTCCTCCGCTTCAGCCGTATCCACCGGGGGCGCCGCCAATTGTTCTTCCGGCGGCGCTGGGGCAACTTTCAGGCTAACCCGGATTTTGGCCGGTTTGGCGCCGATAAGCCCCAAAAATCCCCGGCTGGGCGCCTCTAAGACCTCGTATTCCACCTGTTCTGCCGTGGCATTCAGCTCTTGCAAGGCGGCTTTCAGCGCCGCCTCCACGGTTTTTGCCGCTTTAATAAGGGCCATGTCAGGCCTCTCCCTTCTTAGGTTTCAAGGAATTATCCCGGTACATCCACCACTGTTGGGCGATTTGTACCACGTTCATGGTCACCCAGTATAAGACCAGCCCCGAGGGGAAATTCAGACTGATCCAGCCGATAAAGAGCGGCATGACGAACATCATAATGCGCATCTGGGGATTATCGGCGCCGGTAGCCGAGGTCTGCTTGGTCTGCAAAAAGGTCGTAAGCGCCGACAGCACCGGCAAAATGTATAAGGGGTCAGGCTCCGACAGATTAGGGAGCCAAAAGAAAATCTGGGTAGATTCGGCGTAATGCAAATTGTACAGGGCGTAATACATCCCCATGAGGATGGGCATCTGCACCAAGAGGGGCAAACACCCGGCCAAAGGATTCACTCCGGCGTCTTTATATATATTGGCCATTTTTTGCTGGAGTACCTGAGGATTATCCTTGTACTTTTCCTGCATTTTTTTCAGCTTAGGAGCCAGCTCCTGCATGGCGCGCATGGATTTTATCTGCTTCACCGTCAGAGGGTAGAGGAGCATTTTGATGATGATGGTGAGGAGAATAATCGACCAACCGTAACTGTGCAGATTCGCCAGCAAAGTTACGGAGTGCAGTCCTTCCAATACGAAACTTAAGAGTCCCTCTATCGGCGAGAGCAGACTGCCAAAGAAACCTACTTCTTCCAAAGAATCACGTCCTATACTCGCGAAAGAAAAACCATTCCCTTTTTCAGCATAATTTTAGGGTACCGGGTCATAGCCCCCCGGACAAAAGGGGTGACAGCGCCCAAGGCGCCTCAGCGCGAGCCACACGCCGCGCCCAGCCCCGTACTTTTCCACCGCCTCCAGCGCGTACTCCGAGCAGGTGGGGTAAAAGCGGCAAGTGGGGGGCTTTAGCGATGACAAAAACCGCCGGTAAAACCTGATAAGGCCGCAGATTATTTTTTTCACTTGTCCGCCGCAAAAATCCCACCGCGCCGAGCCAGTTCCAAGAAAGCCGCCTCCACTGTGGCGCATTTTTCCTTGGCGGCGGCGGCTCTGGCCACCAAGATGAGTTGCACTCCCGGTTTCAACCGATGGCGATTCTTGCGGTAACTTTCCCTGAGGAGCCGTTTCAGTCGATTTCTGAGGACGGCGCCCCCCAGTTTTTTTCCGGCGGCAAACCCCACCTTGCCGCCATTTTCCTTGTCCGGGAGGATGTACAGCACCAGATAGCGATTGGCGATGGATTTTCCTAAGCGATAAACCCGTTGAAACTCGCTATGCCGACGCAAAATTAACTTTTTCGGCAGGGTGAAGCCCACGGCCAAAACCTCCGTCATACATGGAAAAAGGCCACCGCGCCAGTGACCCATTTTCAAATCCGTGTTTGTTTGTATTAGGCCGTAAGTCTCTTGCGACCCCGTTGACGTCTGCGCTTAATCACGAGGCGGCCGCCCTTAGTCTTCATGCGCTCCCTAAACCCATGAGTAACCTTGCGCCAATGAGTGTTGGGCTGATACGTCTGCTTCAATTTATCCCACCTCCGTTAATGAAGATTTATTCACCGCCGCTCAAACCATAGGCAAAACTTTTCTAGGTTTTTACGGACAGGCATTTTCTGCCACAAAAATACAACCCAGATTATAGCCCAGTACTCCCCGGGGTGTCAAGGAATTTTGCCGCCCACGAACTCTCCGCTAAAATTAAAAAATACTGTTATATCTATAATTTTTGTGCTATTATAGGAGAAGTATTCTGGTTAGCGATTTCACCGGCTAAGGCGAGGGGGAAAAAATATGTTAAAGAGCATAGCGGTAATGACCAGTGGCGGCGACAGCCCGGGGATGAATGCGGCGGCCAGAGCCGTGGTGCGTACCGCTCTTTATGAAGGCGTAACTGTATGGGGCATTAACAACGGCTATCACGGACTCTTGGAAGAAGATATGTTCGAGATGCAATCCAAAGACGTGGGAGATATTATCCAGCGCGGCGGCACTTTCCTCGGTACCGCCCGTTGCAAGCGCTGGACCACGCCGGAAGGTCGTATGCAAGGCTACAAGAATTTGGTGGATCGAGGCATTCAAGGGCTGGTAGTTATCGGCGGCGACGGCAGTCTGCGTGGAGCCCAGCTCCTCTCTCAAGAAACGGGCATCCCCATCGTAGGACTGCCCGGTACCATTGATAACGACGTGTGGGGTTCCGATTATACCATCGGTTGCAACACGGCGGCCAACACCATCATCGACGCCATTAACAAACTCAGAGACACGGCCTCGGCGCATCGCCGAGTAGTGGTGCTGGAGGTCATGGGACGCAACAGCGGCTGGCTGGCCATGGTGTCGGGCATCTCCGGCGGCGCGGAATATATTTTGGTGCCGGAGGAAGAATTTGATTTGGATGCCATTTGCGCCGAAATGAAAGAATCCTATGAGAAGGGCAAGCGCTACATTTTGGTAGTGGTAGCCGAAGGCGCCGGTAGCGGCAAGGAAATCGGCGACCAGATTGCCCAAAAGACGGGGATTGATACCAGAGTATCGGTGTTGGGACACATCCAGCGCGGCGGCTCTCCCTCGGTTATCGATCGGGTGAAAGCCTCCCAGCTTGGCGAGCAGGCGGCGCTCGCCATCATTTCCGGCCTCTCCGATATTGTTTTCGGTTTCCATCGGAACAACGTGGTGGCCATCAATCTGCACGATGCCGTGACCAATAAAAAAGTTTTGAATCCGGAGTACATACATCTGGCCAAGGTTTTGGCTTAAATATTGGGTGTACAATAAAAAGACGTTTCATCATTTCGGTGAAACGTCTTTTTTATCTTCATTTTTTCATTTTTTCCGCATCCAGATAGGAATATCGATAATGTCACCCACGTCATCCTTTTTGGGGGCGGCAGTCCCCGGTTGGTTATTGTTGTCAGAGGGCGGCGTGGTGGAAAATCCCGGCATGGTAGGCATAGAGGGCATGGTGGGAATGCTAAAATTGCTGATGGGCGACGCGCTGTCAGATCTGCCGGCAGACCGCTGTTCATCCTCGAACTTCGTCGCTACCACCGTGACGCTGACCGTATCTCCCATGGCATCGTCTTCCGTAACGCCCCAAATAATTTCCGCCTCGGGGTGCGCCAGTTCTTGAATGGCCACCGAGGCCTCGTTGACCTCCAACATTCCCAAGGAATCTCTGGCGCCGGCAATATTCATGAGGATGGCTCTGGCTCCCTGAATCCCCGTCTCAAGCAAGGGCGACTCCACGGCGGCCTTGGCGGCGTTGGTAGGCGCGTTGTCGCCGGAGGCTTCGCCTATACCCATAAGCGCCGAGCCGGAATCGGTCATAATAGATTTCACGTCGGCAAAATCCAAATTCACGATACCCGGACGCTGAATCAAATCGGAGATGCCCTTCACGCCCTGCCGCAGCACGTCGTCGGCAATGCGGAAGGCTTCCGTCATGGGAGTCTTTTTGTCAATGACCTGCAATAGTCTGTCGTTGGGAATGGTAATAATGGTATCAACGTGTTGTTTCAGCTCGTTAATACCCACCTCGGCGTTCTTCCGACGCTTCGGCCCCTCGAAGGTGAAGGGTTTAGTGACAACCGCCACCGTAAGCGCCCCCAGTTCGCGAGCGCAGGAGGCCACCACCGGCGCTGCTCCCGTACCGGTACCGCCTCCCATACCGGCGGTAATGAACACCATATCGGAGCCGCGGAGCGCCTCCAGAATATCCTCCCGGCTCTCCATGGCGGCTTTGGCACCGATTTCCGGTCTGGCGCCGGCGCCAAGACCGCGAGTGAGTTTTTCGCCTATCTGCATTCTTTTGGGCGCCATGGCGGTAAGGAGTGCCTGCGCATCGGTGTTCACCGAGATGAACTCCACGCCCTCCAGCCCCAAAGCTATCATGCGGTTCACGGCGTTACTGCCGCCGCCGCCTACGCCAATTACCTTTATTTTGGCGAATTCATCCAAGCCGATATCATCTAATTCAAACACTATCGTTAACCTCCAAGACATCCAGTATCGTCTGCTCAGTGTTTTTCTTAACCGTCAATGTATCACAAATCCGCATAAAGCGCAAGCCACTCCCGAGGGGGAAGGCCACATCTTTCTTTTCCAACAAGGTTAAACCTACTTTCCCATACTAAACCTTACCTATTCTACCACGGAATTTTAGCTAATTCCATAGTATGAGAAAAAAAGATGAAAAAAATTTATTTATGAAGATAATAACGGCGTAGGATGGCCAAATTTTTAAAACTACGAAAGCCGAAGGCCAGCAGCGCTACATAGTAGAGGTCAAGCCCCAGACGATCGCCGATATAGACAAGGAACGCCGCGAGGAGCGCGTTCAAAAAAAAGCCGCTGACGAATACCGTGTTGTCAAACTGTTCCCGGTGAGCGGCCTTCAGCCCTCCGAAAACCGTATCCAACGAGGCAAGAAGCGCCACGGAAAAAAATTTGGCGTAGGCCACGGGTATCACCACGGGGCTGAAGGCGCCCAAGATTAGTCCCAAGAAGAGTCCCAGTAAGGGAAGTATCACGCGCCTCCCTCCTTTTCCTCGGTGGCCACGGCGTAGGTGAATTTGCCGCTACCTTTGTAGGGCGGAATGTAAATCTCCTCGGCGGAATCTATGGAAAGTTCTATCCCCCAGATTTTCAGACTGTCCGCCACGCCGCCTCGCATCTTTAGCGCCCCCTCCAAGGTTTGCCTATTGCCGATGGCCTTTATCTCGAAGGGCGCCGCCGAACGCACATTGTTCACCGAAAGAGTGGGGCCGGCGCACCGGATTTCCGAAGTAGCGGTAAGTCGCTCATTGTTGACGGCAATGGCTTCAGCACCGGCGGCGCGCAATTCGTTGATAACTTTTAAGAGGTCGTCGTCATGTATAACGTATAAGTTCGGATTCTCCCCCACTTTTACTTTTTGATTGCTGTCATCGAGGCGAATGGTGACGCCGGGGCCAATGAGAGCCGTCCTACCGGCGAGAATTTTTAATTGCTCGTCCCGAGGCGAGGCATTTCCCTCTTCGCCGGCCACTCGCAACGCCTCTTTCAAGCTATCCCGTTCTTCCTCCAAGGCGCGCAATCTGTCCGTCAATTCCTCCATGCGTTGCCACGAAATATCACCGTCCGGCAGACGCATCTCTTCGGTGGTGCGAAACTGCACCGCCAGCATGAACCCCAGCACCACGCACACCCCGGCAATAGACCAGCTGCCTTTCTTAAGCGATGGCAAATTCCTCCCTCCCCCCATTTAATTATATGGGGCTTTGCCCCAGACCCCAGCAGGGGAAATAATTTGCACAGCATAAGCGACCTCTACAGGGCTAAAGCCCATAGAGTCTGCTTATCCCCTGCACCCCTTAATAGATTTAAAAACATTACCTAGCAAATTTAATAAAGGGCGCGGTGTAACTAAAATCCACGAACTCCACGGGACGTGGGTCGCGAGCTAAATTTCCCAAAAACTCTTGGGTAAGTTTCGCCTTATCCTCCAAACGCTCCAAGGCTCCCAAGCGTATTTGCACGGCGGTGGTAGTATAGGCCACGATGTAATCCGCCCTGATAATGGCAACTTCCGATATTTGATTGAGAGATACCTCGTCAAGTTGCTCTAAAAAATAAATGATTCCTTTAACCGTGGGGTCGGTGTTGTCATCGCCGATATAGACATCGTGGAGAGTGATGCCGGTAATCATGGGGATGGGCATATTTTTCAGGGTCTTATAGCCGTCGATAATTTTGCCCTGCCTGTCGAGGTCTAAATAACCGTAGTCACAAGCCACGGTGGCCACCGGCGTTCGCTCCTTGATGTTAAACTCCAAGGCATCCGGCAGCACCCGGTGTACCGTGGCGGACTCAATGCGTAAATCTCGCAACAGCCGCCTGGTGACTTCGATGGTATCCAGCTGAAACAGCGGTTCCCCCTTGCTGACACCGGCAATTTCCATCAGTTCTCTCTCGGTAAGATAGGTTTGCCCCGTTACCTTCAAGCCCTGCAAGGTAAAAAGCGGCGAATACACCAACACTCCCACCAAGGCTGTCCCGATAACTAAGAATAACAGCCCCTTCAGCAAACGATGGGGACTGCGGCGCTTACCGTTTTGCTTAAGTTTTTTTTCGCTACCTTTCTTCTTGGCTTTGGCCAACGGGTTTCACCTACCTTATATATTATTTACTTCCCGTAACCGGCCAAGTTCAAAATACGCTCGCACAGCTCCGGAAATTCCATACCCATAGCGCGAGCGGCATCCGGCACCAAAGAGGTTTCCGTCATGCCGGGGACGGAGTTTACCTCGATAACGTAAGGCGCGCCGTCCGCCGAGAGCATCATATCCACTCTGGCCACGCCGCGACAGCCGCAAACTTGAAAGGTTTTTACCGCCAGCTCCTTTACCTTTTGCGCCACCTCCGGCGAGATTCTGGCCGGAATGATATGACTGGAGGCGCCTTTGGTGTATTTACTGGCGTAATCGTAACGCCCGGACAGGGTGGTTATTTCAATTATAGGGAAGGCTTCGGCTTTTGTGTCGTCTCCCCATACCGCCACCGTCAGCTCCTGCCCCTTGATGAACTCCTCTGCCAGTACTTGGTCGCTGTAACCGAAGGCCTCGGCTACGGCTTTTTTTAGTTCCGTCGCATCATTCACGATATAAACGCCGATGCTGGAACCTTGGGTGGCGGCTTTAATCACCACGGGGTAAGAAAATGCTTGGGCAATCCGGCGGCACAAATCTTCTTGCGCCTCGCCGCGACCTCCCACGATAGCTCGGGGAGTGCTGATACCCTCGGCCAGAAAAATTCGTTTGGAGGCCACCTTATCCATGGTGATAGCCGCCGCCAACACTCCCGACCCGGTGTAGGGAATTTCCAGCATATCCAGCGTCCCCTGTAGCATTCCGTCCTCGCCGTATTTGCCGTGAAGGGCGTTAAACACCATGGCGCAACCGCTGTCTCGTATCTGTTGGGCGAAGGTGGTAGGCTCCAGCTCCATGCCTTCCGCCTCGTAACCTTTTGCTTGCAAAGCCGTAAGTATCGCCTTGCCCGTTCTGCGAGAAACCTCCGCTTCCGCCGAAGTTCCCCCCATCACTACTACTATCTTGCCTCGGCTCATTTATCCTGCTCCTTTTTTGTTGGGGCGCTGCCCCAAACCCCGGCAGGGCGCCGCCCTGCACCTGCCAGAGGGCAATGCTCTCTGGACTCCCGGTTGATTTTTTTCCGGTTATTTATGCTTGGTATAACTTCACCAGCTCCTCGCCGGTTTTGTATATGTCCCCGGCTCCCATGGTGATTATTAAATCCCCCGGTTGGGCTATGGATTTCAGATAAGGAGCCAGGTCTTGACGCTTGGCAATATAAATCGGGTCTTTGCCCGTCTGTTTTTTTACCTCCGCCGCAATGCTCTCGCCGGTAATGCCCGGAATTGGCGCTTCGCCGGCGCTGTAAATGTCGGTTAAAATCAGCAAATCCGCTGCTTGAAAAGCGCCGCCAAATTCCTGCCGTAAGAGTTTGGTGCGCGAGTACCGATGAGGCTGAAAAACGCAGATGAGGCGCGTGGGACTCGTTTGCCGCGCGGCTTTTAAGGTAGTGGCAATCTCCGTGGGGTGATGACCGTAGTCATCCACTATCCACACGCCCTTTTCCTTGCCTTTAGTTTCAAAGCGCCGTTTGGCGCCGTGAAAACTTTTAAGGCCGGCGGCAATTTCCGCTACGCTTTTGCCGATAATTAAGCCGGTGACGATGGTCGCCATGGCGTTTAACACGTTATGGCGGCCGGGAATGTTCAACTCCACATGACCTAGAATTTTTTCCGCGTGCAACACGTCAAAGGCAATCCCCACCTCATGTGGAGCGATGTTCACCGCCCGGTAGTCGGCCTCGAAGTCAATGGCGTAAGTGTGAACTGGGGAGGAAAGTTCGCCTTTCGCGGCGATTTCTCGCAGGATTTCATTCTCGGCGCACAAAACCGCCTGCCCTTCCGGCGTCACGTTGCCTAAGAACTCACGAAAGGCGGCGCGGATGTTCTCCAAGGTGCCGTAGTGGTCAAGATGGTCGTTCTCAATGTTGGTGACTACGGCGATATAGGGATGGAGTTTCACGAAAGACCCGTCGCTTTCGTCGGCCTCCGTGACCATGTACTCGCCGCTTCCCAATTTGCCGTTGGTGCCAAGGTCGGCCACCTCGCCACCGATAACGATGGTGGGCGAAAGTCCCATTTTCTCTAAGGTAACACCCAGCATGGAGGTGGTCGTGGTTTTTCCGTGGGAACCGGCTACGGCAATTCCCCTGTAGCGACCGTCATTCACCAGCGCCGCGTTAATATCGGAGCGATGGAGCTTAGGGATTCCCAAGGCTTTGGCGGCTAAGACTTCGGGATTATCGTAGGGTATGGCAGTGGATACCACAATGGCATCCACCCCACGCACCTGCTCGCCGTCCTGTCCCAAATATATTTTTGCGCCGAGTTCGCGCAAATGCCGCAGTATCTCGGAGTCGGCGCGGTCGGAGCCGGAAATTTCGTAGCCCATTTCGGCCAGTACCTTGGCCAGAGGACTCATGCCGGCGCCGCCGATGCCCACAAAATGTATTTTTTTCATGCCCTTCAAGTCTTTAAGTTCCCTCAGCAATCATTATTCCTCCCAGCTGTATTCTCATTTTCTGGCTATCGACAAGGCCAGCTCGGCAATCGCTTTGGCCGCCTCGGGACGCCCTAAGGCGCGAGAGGCCGTGGCCATTTTTTGCAAGGCGTCCTCGCTGGGCAAAAGTTCTCCCAGTAACTCCCCCAAAGTTTTTCCCGTCAGCTCGCGATTCAAAATCACTCGCGCCGCCCCGGCTTTTTCCAGGGCGCGAGCGTTCAGTTCTTGATGATTTTCCGAGGCGTAGGGATAAGGCACGAGTATCGCCGGGATGCCTCGCGCCGTCAGTTCGGAAAGTCCCGTGGCTCCGGCGCGAAACACGGCCAAATCAGCCATGGCTAAGGCTAGCGGCATATCGTACAAATAAGGTTTTATCCTGATGTGGGGGAGGTTTTCCGGGTTCACGCCCTTGGCTTTTAATTGGGACATCACCCAGTCGTATTCGTTTTTCCCGGTGACATGAAGATATTGCGCTCCCAGATTGTTTTCTTTGGCCGCTGCCGCCAAGAAATCCACCATGGCTTGATTGATGGTGTGGGCGCCGCGACTGCCGCCGGAGACGAGAACAATTTTTTGGGCAGGGTCAAAACCGTATTCTTTCAAGCCGTCGCTTTTCTTAGCCGCCATAATGGCCGGGCGAATGGGGTTGCCGGTAAAAACAGTCTTTTGCGCCGGAAATTTGCCTACGGCACCTTCGGTACCCACGGCCACTTTGGTGACGAACCTAGCGAGAATCCGGTTGGTGATACCGGGAACCACATTTTGTTCTTGAATGAGGGTGGGGATTTGTCTAAGGCTCGCCGCTAGGAGTACCGGGCCGCAGACGTAGCCGCCGGTGCCGATTACTACGTCGGGTAAAAAGGCGTTGACTATCCCTGCGGCCTTGGCCACGCCTAACGCCGCTCGCCCCAGCCGGAAAAAATTTTTCAGGGTAAAGCGACGCTCCAGCCCCTGCAAATCGATGGTGGCAAAGGGAAGCCCCTCCTTAGGAACAATGTCGGCCTCCAGCCCCCGGGGCGTTCCCACATAAAGGAAACTAGCCTCCGGCGCCATTTCCCTTAAAGTATTGATGAGGGTAATGGCCGGGTAAATATGCCCTCCGGTGCCGCCTCCCGAGACAATGATTTTCAAACTAAATTCCCCTTCGTTTCTGTCGCTACCGACACAAAACCCGGCAGCATCCCGGCAAGCCGTTTAAAATCCCGTCCCCGTTCCTCAAAACCGCCGTACATATCAAAACTGGCGCAAGCCGGGGAGAGCAACACTACCTGCGGCGCCTTGGCGAGTCCCGCGGCCAGCTCCACCGCTTTTTCCATGGAGTAACCTACCAAGTGAATGTGTTCCGCCGGGTAGCCTTGCTTTAGCGCCGCCTCCTTAAAACGCTGGGCGGCGTCGCCGATTAAAATCAGCTCCTCCACTCGCTCGACCGTAAGCTCCATGAAGGCGGTGAGATCCGTCATTTTGTCATCGCCACCGGCGAGGAGAATTATATGACCGGGAAAAGTGGCGAGCGCCTTAATGGCCGAATCGGTATTGGTGGCCTTGGAATCGTTATAAAAGGGTACGTCCCTAAGTTTCCCCACATACTCGATGCGATGCTCCACGCCGCGAAATTCCTTTAAGACCGGCGCCATTTTTTCCGGCTCGGCTCCGGCCAAAAAAGCCATGGCCGCCGCAGCCAAAGCGTTTTCTACGTTGTGGGCGCCTTTAATGCCCAGCTCCGCCACGGCGCAAAGCTCGTGCCGCTTCCCCTGCCATTTAAGCACCAACCGTTCGTTCTCGACGAAAGCCCCTTCGGGTAGCTCCTCTTTGCGGCTGAAGTAGCAAACTTGACATTTAGCTCGTTCTTTCATGGCGCGAGTGCGAGAATCATCGTAATTCAAGACGAGAAAATCAGCCGCCGTTTCCTCGGCAAAAATCCGCTCCTTCATGGCCTGATAAACTTCCATGGAACCATGTCTGAGGAGATGATCCGGCGTTACGTTGAGAATGGCGGACACATGAGGATGAAACAGATGCGTGGCCTCCATTTGATAACTGGAAATCTCGGCGGCAATGCAGCCGCCTTCGCCTATCTCCAAAGCAACCTCGGAGAGCGGCACGCCGATATTGCCCCCCACGCCCACTTTGGCATAACGAGTGGCGAGAAGTTTGCCCAAGAGGGTAGTGGTGGTGGTTTTTCCGTTAGTGCCGGTGACGGCGCAAAGGGGGGATTTAGCCAAGCGATAGGCCAATTCCACTTCGCTCAGAACCGGAATATTTTTTTCGAGAGCTTGCGCCACCAAGGGAATCCGTAGCGGCACCGCCGGCGAAAGGATAACGTGGGTCACGTCCGCGAGCAATTCTGCCGACTGTTTACCAAAAACAAGGCGCACGCCCATATCTTTTAATTCGGCCAAAGTAGGTACGTCGCCCTTTAATTCGCTCTCTGCCTTAGCGTCGCTCAAAGTGACGGCAGCGCCCATTTGCCTCGCGATTTTCGCCGCCGCAAAACCGCTGATACCGGCGCCTATGACTAATACATTTTTTCCGTGAAAATTGAACGCTGGTAAGCTCACAGCCATATTCTCAGCCTCCTTAGTTCGTATAGCCTATACCAAAGCAGGGGGAAAGTCAAGCTACACCGTTTTATACTGGATAACGTTAGAGCTTTCCGCAGGAAAGTCTTACGTTATCCGTATATACCGCGGACGAATTTTCCGAAAAAGGAATAGCTTTTCTTTCGCGAGTATAGCGGCGGATTTTCTGGATTAGGTTGGCGACATGTGTTATAGTGAGCGCGGCAATGGCTTTACCTAGAAAATTCTTGGCCGGAAAGCCGGAAAGGATGATTTTAATTTGTATGATTACTTGATAGTGGGCAGCGGCCTCTTTGGCGCCGTCGTGGCGCGAGAGCTGACGGATGCCGGGCGGAGGGTGCTGGTTTTAGAGCGGCGTGAACACACGGGGGGCAATGTTTATTGCGAGGAAAAAGAGGGCATAAATATCCATAAGTACGGCGCCCACATTTTCCACACCTCTAATCGGGCTGTCTGGGATTACGTCAATCGCTTCGTGGAATTTAATAATTACGTCAATTCCCCGGTGGCGAATTTTAACGGCGAGCTTTACAACATGCCTTTTAACATGAACACCTTCAACAAACTCTGGGGGGTAACCACCCCGAAGGAGGCAGCCGCCAAAATTGACGAGCAGCGTAAGGTCATAGTGGGGGAGCCACGCAACCTAGAGGAACAGGCCATATCCTTGGTGGGGACGGATATTTATACCAAACTCATCAAAGGCTACACGGAAAAACAATGGGGCAGAAGTTGCGCCGAATTGCCGGCCTTTATCATTAAACGCTTGCCCGTGCGCTTTACCTTCGATAATAATTACTTTAGCGACCGTTACCAAGGCATCCCCATCGGAGGATTTAATAAACTGGTAAATGGACTCCTAAGTGGTATCGAAGTCCGCGTCGGAATTGACTACAACAAAAGCCGTGAGGAATACGCCGAGGCGGCCGCAAAGGTGGTGTATAGCGGCGCCATTGACGAGTATTTTAATTATCGTTTAGGGGAGCTAACCTATCGCGGCCTCTGTTTTGAGACTGAGCGCTTCACCGAAGAAAATCATCAGGGAGTGGCGGTTATGAACTACACCGCCCGGGAAGTTCCTTACACGCGCAGTATCGAGCATAAACACTTTGAGTTCGGCACTCAGCCCGTTACCTACGTTACCAAAGAATATCCGGCCGATTGGCATCCGGGGGAGGAGGCCTATTACCCCCTAAACGACGCGAAAAATCAGGCGCTGTATCAAGAATACGCCAAGCTGGCAAAGGGCGAAACCAATGTCATTTTCGGCGGCCGTTTGGCCGAGTATCGTTATTACGACATGGATGACGTGGTGGAACGAGGACTTACTGTGAGCAAAGAACTTTTGGCCAAGACGATTTGAGTTAAAAAAAGCAGTAGATAAGCCGTTCCGGCTTGCCTACTGCTTTTACATTAAGCTCAGCAAAAAAAATTTAAATCTCTTAATGGGTGCAGAGGAAATTATTTCCCCTGCTAGGGTTTGGGGCATAAGCAGACTCTTAGGGCACAAGCCCTTAGAGGTCGCTTATACAAAGTAAAGCCCCAATATTTATTACCATGCTATAAAGGCGTATCGCCATCCACCGCCGCCGCCAGCTCGGCCAACGTCACTGCTTTTAGCTCTGCCAGCATGGCCGCTTTGGCTTGCGCCAGCTTTGGCACCAAGACGCGCTGAATGCTGCGCCCCACCGGGCAGTTCGGATTAGGATGTTCCTGAAAATGGAACAACTCCGCCTCATCCTCCACCGCCTGAAAAACGTCGCCCAGGGTAATATCCTTGGGATCTCTGGTTAAGGTCGCCCCACCGACGCCGGGAGTTACCGCTACCAATCCCGCGGCCTTGAGCCTGCCCAATATTTTGCGGATGATCACCGGATTGACATTGACGCTACCGGCCAGAAAAGTAGAGGTAGTCTTTTCCACCCCTTGAAATTTGTCAAGGCACAGCAAAACATGGGTGGCCACCGGCAAGCGAAAGGAAAATTGCATATTTATCTCATCCCCCCAGATACGCTTTTCTCACTTCCTCGCTGGCGGCGAGGGTTTTAGCCGCGCCCTGCAAGGTAATGCGACCCGTTTCCAAAACGTAGGCGCGGTGGGCGATGGAAAGCGCCATGTTGGCGTTTTGCTCCACCAAAAGAATGGTAGTGCCGGCGCGGTTGATGTCTTGAATGATGGAGAAAATTTCTTTGATGAGGAGGGGAGCAAGCCCCATGGAAGGCTCGTCCAAAAGGAGTAGCTGGGGGCGGCTCATGAGAGCGCGTCCCATGGCCAGCATTTGTTGCTCGCCGCCGGAGAGAGTACCGGCCAGTTGCTTTTTCCGTTCCTCCAACCGGGGAAAACGGGTGAAGACCATATTGATGTCCTCGGCGATACCCTCTTTATCGTCGCGAATAAAGGCGCCCAGCTCCAAATTTTCCATGACCGTCATTTCCGCAAATATACGTCGCCCCTCCGGGACTTGAGAAATGCCCTTTTTGACGATTTCATGAGCGGCCAAATGGGCGATGTTTTCCCCTCGAAAACTTATGGCGCCGGACTTAGACCGGAGAAGCCCGGATACCGTGCGGAGGGTGGTGGATTTGCCAGCGCCGTTGGCGCCAATCAGCGTTACAATTTCGCCTTTATTTACCTCCAGACTTACCCCCTTGAGAGCGTGAATGGCGCCGTAGTAAACGTTAATGTCTTTGATGACCAGCAAACTTTCCGCCATCTGCTCACTCCTCTCCGCCCAAATAGGCTTTGATAACATCGGGATTAGTCTGTATCTCCTGCGGCGTGCCGCTGGCGATTACCATGCCGTATTCCAAAACGTAAATGCGCTCGCAAATCCCCATGACAAGGCTCATATCATGCTCAATGAGCAGTACCGTCAACTTAAACTCGTCTCGCACCCAACGAATCATGTCCATCAGTTCCTTGGTCTCTTGAGGATTCATGCCGGCGGCCGGTTCGTCTAGGAGCAGGAGCTTGGGCTGGGTGGCGAGGGCGCGAGCTATCTCCAGTCGCCGTTGGGCGCCGTAGGGAAGTTCTCTGGCCAATTCGTAAGCGTGGGATTCCAGCTTGAAAATCGATAGCAACCTGAGACTTTCCTCCTCCACCGCCGTTTCTTCTGTTAGATAGCGGCCAACTCTGAGTACCGCCTCCCCCAAGCCGTATTTGATGCGGCTGTGGTGGGCGATTTTGACGTTGTCCAAAACACTTAGCTCGGAAAAGAGGCGGATGTTTTGAAAGGTGCGAGCAATGCCTTGTTGGGTAATCTCGTGGGGCTTTAGGCCAACGATGCTTTTTCCGGCAAAACTGATGGTGCCGGAGGTGGGTTTATAAACCCCGGTGAAGAGGTTAAAGGCGGTGGTTTTCCCGGCGCCGTTAGGGCCGATAAGTCCCACCAGTTCCCCCTCGTTAATGTAAAAATTAAAATCAGACACGGCCTTTAAGCCGCCAAAGACTTCGGAAACATTTTCCGCCCGGAGCAGTTCTTGTTTTTTCATCTTTTAGCCCTCTCCTTGCGCAGAAAAAATTCTCGCCACGGCCCAAGGTGGGTTATTTCCACATAGCCAAAGAGTCCCTGCGGTCGATAAAACATCAAGAGGATTAACAGGAGCGCGAAGATAATCATACGGAACTCCGGGACACTGGCCAGCGCCGCCGAAATGAAGGTGACGAAAAAAGCGCCGGCAATAGCTCCCGTAAGCGACCCTAAGCCGCCCAGCACCACCATGATGAGATAATTAAAGGACTGCATGAAGGTAAAGGAGGCGGGGCTGATGATGTAAAACATATGGGCAAAGAGTCCCCCGGCGATACCGGCGAAGCCGGCTCCGATGGTAAAGGCCATGACCTTGTATTTCGTGGTGTTTATTCCCATAGCTTCGGCGGCGATTTCGTTTTCGCGAATGGCGATGCACGCCCGGCCATGGGTAGAGTTGACGAAATTTTTGATAAAGAACAAGGTAAGGAGCATGAAACCAAAGACCCAAGCAAAGGTAGTGTGATGAGGGATGCCCTTAAACCCGGCGGCGCCGCCTACATAAGGAATATTCATGATGACGATGCGGATAATTTCTCCTAAGCCCAAAGTAGCTATAGCCAGATAATCCCCCTTGAGCCTCAAGGTGGGGAGGCCGATGAGAAATCCCAGGAGACCGGCCATAACGCCGCCAACTAACAGCGCCGGCACAAAGGGTACCTGAAAATTCGTGGTTAAGACCACGCTGACATAGGCGCCCACCGCCATGAACCCGGCGTGTCCCAAGGAAAATTGCCCGGTGTAGCCGTTGATAAGGTTGAGGCTGGCGGCGAGGATTATGTTAATACCGATAATGGTAATGTTTAATTGCCAAAAGGAACCGATGATTTTAGCCGCCATTAAACCTTGGAGCAGGGCAAAGACGATTAGCCCCAAGGCCAAAAACATTAAATCCTGTTTGCGTAAATTTTTCACCGCGCCTCACCTACACTTTCTCGCTGGTATTTTTCCCGAAGATGCCGGCAGGGCGAAAGAGCAACACCAAAATCAAAATGGCAAAGGCCGCCGCATCCCGGAAGGTGGAGGAAATAAAACCGGCCACCAAGGCCTCGATGACTCCTAAAATGAGGCCGCCCACCACCGCCCCGGGGAGAATCCCGATGCCTCCCAGCACCGCCGCCACAAAGGCCTTTAGCCCCGGCATGATGCCCATTAAGGGATCAATGGAATTATAATAAACTCCCACGAGTACGCCGGCCACCGCCGCTAAGGCCGAGCCGATACAGAAAGTAATGGAGATAACCCGGTCGGCATCGACCCCCATCAGCTGCGCCGTTTCCGTGTCAAAGGAGGCGGCGCGCATGGCCTTGCCGATTTTCGTGCGGTGGACGATATAGGTGAGGATGACCATCAGCACCATGGTAATACCGAGAATCAGTAGCTGCTGGCCGTTAATGATGAGATCCCCCACATGAATGGAAACGTCGCCCATAAGGGTGGGAAAAGTTCTGGGGGTGGGGGAAACAAAATACATGCTGGTGTATTCCAAAAAGAAGGATACCCCGATGGCGGTGATGAGGAGGGAAATCCGCGGAGCGTGCCGCAGGGGCTTATAGGCCAGACGCTCAATGACAATGCCCAAAATTCCCGTGACCAGCATGGAAACCACGAGCGCCGGGAAAATGCCAAGGCCTCCTTGAGTAATGGCAAAAAAACCGATATAAGCTCCCACCATATACACGTCGCCGTGGGCGAAATTTATAAGTTTAATGATACCGTAAATCATGGTATAGCCCAAAGCGATGAGGGCATAAATACTCCCTAGGGACAGGCCGTTAATCAGCTGTTGTAAAAATTGTTCCGAGAAATCCACAAGCTCTCTCCTTCAAAAAAGAGCCGCATACTGCGGCTCTTTTGTCATAAATTCACTAAGATATTTATTCGGCCTCGGGCATAATCTTGGCCACCATCACCCGGTCGCCGCCTTTGTTTTCTAGGATAACGGCCTGCTTGATGGGATTATGGTTTTTATCCATGGTGATGGTGCCGGTGCCAACCTGCAAATCCTTGGTAGTGGCCAGCGCATCTCTTATTTTTTCGGGGTCATCCGTACCCGCTCTCTTTAAGGCATCCACGATGAGCCGACCGGCATCGTAGCCCAAAGCGGCAAAGACATTGGGCGCATGACCGTACTCTTTTTGGTAAGCGTCGATAAAGCCCTTAACGCTCTCGTCTTTATCGGAGTAGTGGGTGCTGAAGAAAGTATTATTGAGCGCCTCGGCCCCTGCGATGTCCGCCACCTTCACATCGTCCCAACCGTCGGTACCCAAAATTGGGGAGGTAACGCCCAGTTCCCGAGCTTGCTTGACGATTTTGCCCACTTCTTCATAGTAAGCCGGGACAAAAATCACGTCGGCGTTGGCGGTTTTAATTTTCGTCAAAGTAGCCTTAAAATCCTGGTCTTTCTGGAGGAAAGCCTCTTCCATCACCACTTGCCCCCCGGCGGCGGTGAATTTTTCTTTAAAGACCTGCCCTAGGCTCTTGGAGTAATCGGAGCTGTTGTCCACATAGACAACGGCAGTCTTGGCCTTGAGGTTATCGGCGGCAAATTTCGCCATCACGTCGCCCTGTTGGGGGTCGATAAAGCAACTGCGGAAAATGAAATCCTTTACTTTGCCGTCCTCGCCTACGGTAACCGCCGGGCTGGTAGCATCAGGCGCTAATACCGGCACTTTGTTGTCGGTGGCCACTTGGGACTCGGCAATGACGTTAGCGGTGACGGCAGGCCCTATGATAGCCTTCACCATGTCCTCGGAGATGAGCTTGGTCGCTGCGTTCACCGACTCCGAAGCCTCGGACTTATTATCCACCTGAATGAGCTTCAAGGTTTTGCCGTTCACGCCGCCGGCCTCGTTAGCCTCCTTCAAGGCAAGTTTCAGCCCCTCCAAAGAGGCGTTACCGTAGTTGGCCACATTCCCGGTCATTTCAAAGTTAGCGCCAATGCGTATCTCGTCACTCTTGGCTTCTTCGCCACCACAACCTGCGAGTAATGTACCCAGCAGGAGCGTACCGGAGAGAAGCGCCGCGACACGCTTCAGTTTTTTATTAAACATAAACGAATCCCCTTTCCCAAAACATAGCCCACATTATAGAGAGGAAGCGGCTTATCGTCAAGGGAGTTTTTTATTTACATGAACCGACGTTCGCCCACGGCGCCGATTTTAAAGTCATTGAGTTTCAGCTCGGAACTGTCCATGAAATCCCGGAAGTCGCCTACATACTCTCGAAAATCTTCGGCCACCTCATGGCTGGAGAAAAAGAGGCGCATATCCAGCTCCGTGTTGTTATATACCCGGCAGGTTATTTCCACCGCGCCGATGTTATCGGTAAGTAGGCAGAGTCTCAGCCAAGTTTCCTTTTCCCACTGGCCGGTCTCGGGATCCATAGCGTCCTCGTCATAGACATGAATGTAAGTGGGGTAGGCTTTCTCGTTTTCCCCCATGTAAATGGGGAGCATGAAGTTTAAGGAGCGTTGCCCCTGCACGGTAGAGGAGTTATCGCCGCCCATGGAGTGCCGCATGGTCACCACAAATTCCGCCAGTTGCTTGCCGGCGCTTTTCAGTTGCCGACCGTTTAAGCGTTTGGCCATGGCGAAATCGCACAGTTGCATAAAAGCCCACAGCCTAGTCAAATCGGGAATATCTTGCTGGGCAGCGGCTTGCTGAATGGTGGCCGGTACGTTTTGTTGGCACAGGCGCAGGAGGGATTGGAGTTGCCGCGCCTCTTTATCGCTAAGCATGGTTTCATTACCGTTCACAAAATCTTGCAAGAGGAGAGTATCGCCGGGAGTTAGGGTGGCGCGATTCAGGAGCAAGGCGGCGGCGCTGCGCATGGTGTCCATAGTTTGCGGCGTGTTTTGAATGGTATTGCGCATGAATTGGTTTTGAGCTTGCCGGACGGCGCCGGGTTCCCGTCCCACGTTGGCGCCGGGGGCGAACTCGCGCTGATGATTCGCGGCGCCGGAGCGACGCATCAGGTTGAAAATTTGCTGGGGCGCTTTGGCTTCGGTAGCCGGAGCCGTAGGCGTATTGGTATTCGTCGCTGTCCGGGAGGCAGCTTGCTCGCCGGAGGATTGCTCGGTGGCGGCTTGTTTGCTGGGCGAACCCGAGGTGGGTGGCGAAGATTGTTGCGAGGGAGGCTGGCCTTGAGCCGGTGTTGCCGCTGGCGCCGATGACTGGTTAGTCGACAAGGTGGTGGGGTTCGTTGTCGCCGACGCGTTGGGGGCAGGTGATTGGCCGGCACTAGGCGCAGTCTGGCCTTGAGGCGTTGTCGGCGTTCCGCCTTGCCCTTGGGGCGTGGCGGCATCTAAAGCGGCACCCTGCCCTCCCTGATTGCCTTGTGGGGCGGTCGGAATTTGTCCCGATTGAGCCGGTGTAGCTGATTCTGGCAAGGCAGCGTTTTGATTCGCACCTTGAGGCGGTACATTTGTGGGATTCGTCGGTTGCCCCTGAGAAGTTAGCGTCGTGTTTTGATTGGTTGCCCCGGAAGTCGTCGGCATTTGCCCGGGAGCCTCGCCGCTTGCTGGCGTCGCAACCTGCGTCAAATTTTGATTTGGCAGTTGTCCCGGGGCGGCTGTCTCGCTGAAATTAGCGCCAAAACCGGCGCCGCTTGGCAGCGAGCCGCCTTGCGACTGGAAGGTTGCGCCGCCAAACTGCCCGGAGGGGATAAATTGATTTTGCCCGGAAAAAGCGCCTTGAGCTTGCGTCTGTCCCGGCGTGAAGAAATTCGCCCTGCCCGAGGCTGCCGGATTGCCAGTTGCTGTTTCGCCGCCGGGACGGGGCATAAAGTAGCGCACCAGCTGTTTCAAGAACGCCAGCGAATTTTCGTCCTGATTCCCCACCAGCGTTAAATTTTCTCCCAGATTCAGGGAAGAAAGCAAATACTGCACCGAAGAGGGCATATCCTCCAGCGGCACTTCGTTTAAAAGCTCAAAGGCCATTTTGTTGATCAGCACCGGCTCCAAGGCGTTGCCGGCTGTTTGGGAGGTCAGGTAGGCTTTCAAATTGGTTAAAAGCGCCGTCAGGCCATCGCTAATCTCCAAGGAATAGCCCTTATCCACCAAATTGCCCATTTGGGTAAGCATCCGCGACAAGGCCGTCAGTTGCTCCATGGAAAAGCGCTGACTTTCCAAACTGCTGCCGATGCCTTGCTCTAAGGTTTCTTCCATGGAAAAGGCTTGCTTCATCACGTTTTGGATGACTTTTTGCAAATCCTCCGGCATACGCTCCATACCCTCGGCCTGATAAGTAGAAATTTTGGACAAAATGCCGGCCATGTTATCCACCGCATTTTGGATGGTGACGTTGGTGCGAGGACTAAACCCCGAAGAGCCGCCCCCGTCGCCTCGCCTCTGTACTCCTTCGGTGCCGGTGGGGGCTTGGGGTCTTTCTATAGGGCGAATGCCGACATTCATATTGGTTTCCATGGGCATAGTATCACCTCCGTTTGTCAGTTATTGTGGGGACTCTTGCCGTAAGGGCGCAAAGGTCAAGCGGTGAATAGGCGAGGGGCCGTATTTTTTGATGGCCGCAAGGTGCGCGAGGGTACCATAGCCCTTATGCTTCGCAAAACCGTACTCCGGATACTTGCGGTCGTATTCTTCCATAATCCCGTCGCGAGTGACTTTGGCCACGATGGAAGCCGCCGCAATGGATGCCGATTGGGTATCTCCCCTGACGATGGCTCTAAAAGGCACGGCAAGATTATTTAAGGGAAAAGCGTCGATCAGCACTTTGTCGGGCTGAGGATTCAGGGCGCTGATGGCCGCATACATGGCCTGCCGCGTAGCCGCCGCTATATTTATACGGTCAATTTCGGCGGCATCCACCAACTTTACTGCCATCGCCAGCGCGTTGGCCTTTATCGCCTTAAAAAGAGTTTTTCGCGCTCCGGCCGTAAGTTTTTTTGAATCGTTAAGCCGCGGCAGATACAGCCCCCGGGGCAAAATAACCGCCGCCGCCGCCACCGGCCCGGCTAAGGGCCCACGTCCGGCCTCATCCACTCCGGCCACGAGCTGAAAACCTTCGCGAAAAGCCTCGTCCTCAAAGGCATAAAGCGCGGCCACTCGCGCCTCGTCCCGTTTCTTTCTTCGCCAACGCTCAGCCAACAGTGGCACCGTATCGCGTCGGTCACTGGCGCAGGCCGTCAAAAATTCCTCGGTTACGGCGTCCTTTTGCAAAAGATACACTATCTCTTTTATCGTCAAGTTTTGCGGATTCATTAAATACTCCCTTATGCAACCGGGGGATTTTCCAAGGTAATTTTGCCGAGTTTCCCGGCGCGAAATTCGCTTAAAACAATGCGCTCAGTTTTTTCTAAATCCACGAGGCCGCCCTTGAGGAGGCAACCGCGGCGGCGGCCTATGTCCGCCAAAATTTCTTGTCCCCGCGGCGGCTGAGAAATTTCGGCTAATTTGTACCGCTCTTTGAGTACCCGGGGATAATTTTCGCCCAAAAATTCTAGGAGCAGGGCGGCTACTCCCTCCCGGTCGTAAATCTCATCTTTAATGGCGCCGGTAAAGGCCAGTTTCAAACCCACGGTCATATCTTCAAACTTCGGCCAGAGAATCCCCGGCGTGTCCAAAAGCTCAAGGCTCGCCCCTATTTTTATCCACTGTTTGGCGCGAGTCAGTCCCGGAGTGTTGGCTGTTTTGGCCTTGGCGGCTCCTGCCAAGCGATTTATCAAAGACGATTTCCCCACGTTGGGAATCCCTAAAATCATGGCTCTGGCCGCCCTTTTTTTGGCGCCGCGCGCCACCAATTTTTCCGCTTGCGGAGCGGCGAGCGCAGTTACCTTGGCCGTCAGTTCCTTTAGCCCTTGACCGGTGGCGCAGGCTACCGCTACCGCCGGTAAATTCTGCGCCGCAAAAAAAGCCAGCCACTTTTTCGTTTGGAGCCTGTCCGCTAAGTCCGCCTTGTTCAGCACGATGAGCCTCGGTTTATCGCCGATAATTTCCTGTAGCAACGGATTGGCGCTGCTCACGGGGATTCTGGCATCAAGTAACTCCATGACCACATCAACCAGCGGCAAATTTTCTTCCACAATGCGCCTAGCTCGTTTCATGTGACCGGGGAACCATTGCAGGGTGGGTATGGTAGTCTCGACCATGGTCTAGCCTCTGAGCATGGCCACAATGGCCTCCCCCACTTCTTGAGTGTTGGCGATGCCGCCTAAATCGGGAGTGAGGGTCTTTTTTTCCGTTAGCAGCGTTTCGATGGCGCTGATTACTCGCTCTCCCCAAAGATTTTCGCCAAAGAAATCAAGCATTTGGCTGACGCTCCAAACTGCGGCCAAGGGATTGGCGATGCCCTGGCCGGCAATATCGGGGGCGCTGCCGTGGATAGGCTCGAACATACTGGGGAATTTTCTTTCAGGATTCAGATTGGCTCCGGCGGCCAATCCCATACCTCCGGCGATGGCGGCGCCGAGATCCGTGAGAATATCCCCAAAAAGATTGCTGGTAACAACCACCTGAAAGCGTTTCGGATCTTTCACAAAAAACATACTGGCGGCATCCACCATGAGGGAATAGGTCTTGACCTTCGGATAATCCTTGCCCACCTCGCGGAAAATTTCGTCCCAAAACACCATAGAATACCCTAAGGCGTTTCCCTTGGTGACGCTGGTGAGAGTTTTGTGTTCCTTTTGCGCCAGCTCGTAGGCGTAGCGAATGACTCGCTCGCAACCGTGACGAGAAAATACCCCCGTCTGTAAGGCCACCTCGCGTGGGGTGCCACGATAGAGCCTGCCCCCCACATTGGCATACTCCCCTTCGCTGTTTTCTCGCACCACGACCATATCCACCTCGGCGGCGGTCACGTCTTTCAGTGGACAAGGCGCTCCCTTGAGCAATTTAACGGGGCGTAGGTTTATGTACTCATCGAAGCCGCGACGAATTTTTAGAAGAAGTCCTTCTAAGGAAACATTGTCGGGAACGCCGGGGTAGCCCACAGCGCCCAGATAAACGGCGTCGAAAGTTTTCAATACGTCAAGCCCATCCGCCGGCATCATTTCCCCGGTCTTTAAGTAATATTCGCAACCCCAAGGAAAATCCGTAAACTCCACCGTAAAATTTCCGTCCAGCTTAGCCACCTCGGCCAAAACCTTTTTGCCTACGGCCACTACTTCGGGGCCGATACCGTCTCCGGCTATCACGGCTATTTTATAATTTTTCACACTATCACCTCAAAACACACTTGCCCAAGGGATTTTGAGCAGAATCCCTTGGGCAAATCATTTAAAAGGGGTGCAGGGGCTTTGCCCCACACCCTACCAAAGGGCTTCGCCCTCTGGACTCCCAGCAGGGACTTGCGCCCCTGCACCCCATAATAAATCTATTAAGGGTGCAGGGGGATTATCCCCCTGCTGGGGTTTGGGGCAAAGCCCCAATCAATTCAATTGCTCCTCGCCGTAAACTGATCGCGTAAAATAACGTCGTGAGAACCGCCTTCCACGATGCTGGTGGCGGAAACCAAAGTAATCCGCGCCTTTTCCCGGAACTCGGGGAGGGTGAGGGCGCCGCAGTTGCACATGGTGGAGCGAATTTTGGCCAGCGTCACGCCCACGTTGCTTTTTAGGGAACCGGCGTAGGGAACGTAGGAATCCACCCCTTCCTCGAAAGAAAGTTTTTTGGCGCCTCCCAAATCGTAGCGTTGCCAATTGCGCGCGCGGTTAGAACCTTCGCCCCAATATTCCTTGTAATAGGTGCCGTTGACGCGAATCTTGTCGGAGGGGCTTTCATCGAAACGGGAGAAATACCGCCCCAGCATGAGGAAATCAGCCCCCATGGCTAAAGCCAAGGTCATGTGATAATCATGGACAATGCCGCCGTCGGAACAAACCGGCACATAAATCCCCGTTTCCGCAAAGTATTCGTCCCTAGCCCGGCAGACATCAATGAGCGCCGTGGCCTGACCGCGACCGATGCCTTTGGTTTCTCGGGTGATGCAGATGGAGCCGCCGCCGATGCCCACTTTGATAAAATCCGCGCCGGCTTCGGCCAAAAAGCGAAAACCGTCGGCATCCACCACGTTGCCGGCGCCCACTTTCACATCCGCGCCGAAATTTTCGTGGATGTAGCGCAAAGTAATACGCTGCCACTCGCTGAAGCCTTCGGAAGAATCGATGCAAAGCACGTCGGCTCCGGCCTTGATTAGCGCCGGCACTCTTTCGGCATAATCCCGGGTGTTGATACCGGCGCCCACGATGTAGCGTTTTTTGCTGTCGATAAGCTCTAGTTCATTTTCCTTGTTGTCGGTGTAGTCCTTGCGGAAAACCATGTAGCGAAGCCGTTGGTTTTTGTCTATGAGGGGAAGCATATTGAGCTTGTGTTCCCAAATGAGGTCGTTGGCTTGGGAAAGGGTGGTGGTGTCGGCGTCGGCGTAAATGAGCTTCTCAAAGGGAGTCATGAAGTCTTTGGCTTGTTCCTCGCCGGTCATGCGCGACACGCGATAATCACGACTGGTGACGATACCCAAAAGTTTTCCCGTGGCGGTGCCGTCTTCGGTAACGGCCATGGTGGAGTGTCCCGTTTGGTCTAGGAGCGCCAAAATTTCATTTAAGGTGGTGTCGGGCTTGATGTTGGAATCGCTGCTGACGAAGCCCGATTTGTAATTTTTCACGCGCCGTACCATGGCGGCCTCTTCCTCCACGGACTGAGAGCCGTAAATAAAGGAGACGCCCCCCTCCTTCGCTAGGGCAATGGCCATGGTGTCGTTCGACACCGCCTGCATAATGGCAGAGGTCATGGGGATATTCATGAAAAGCGCCGCCTCTTCCCCCCGTTTGAATTTCACCAAAGGAGTTCTGAGGGAAACATTGGTCGGAATACATTGCGCCGAGGAATACCCCGGCACCAGCAAATATTCCCCAAAGGTGTGGGAGGGTTCCTGAAAATAATAAGCCAACGTGCATACCTTCCTTCTTGCGCAAGAAATTTTCTAGGGGTATATATTATACTGGATAACGTTAGATCTTTCCGTAGGAAAGTCTTACGTTATCCGTATATACCGCGGACGAATTGTCCCAAAGAGGAATAATTTTTTCTTCGCGAGTATAGCGCTTATGATATATAAATACGCGGCGAAAGTCAACGGAGGGAATTTACTAATTTACTTTCGCTTGAGTTGCGCGACGGAAAAAGTTTTCTTTTTGGTTGAAAAATAATTGGCATTTGGTTTATAATGTGAGATTAGAAGGTGATTACATGAAAGCGACCCGCATACTTGTCATAGACAATAGCATATTTTTCCGTGACGAGCTGGCAGATAAGCTGCAAGAATACCTGCCGACGGGCAGC
This sequence comes from Selenomonadaceae bacterium, assembly GCA_017476005.1. Taxonomy (GTDB): domain Bacteria; phylum Bacillota; class Negativicutes; order Selenomonadales; family Selenomonadaceae; genus RGIG5097. The sequence goes on from JAFVEM010000004.1 coordinate 69,199, forward strand.
TTAGTGGAGCGCGCCTCGGATCCGGTGACGGCTAAAGACAAATTAGCCACGGCGCAACCGGAAGTAGTGATCATGAATTTTTCCATGGCCAATCACCCCTTTGAAGGTAAGCGTTTTTTGGCTTATCTGGGCGAACTCAAGCCGGTCATAGTATTTAGCAATCAAGCCGAATGGCGCAATGTGGCTTTGCAAAACGGCGCCGTCGATTTTATCCAAAAACCCTTGGAGCCGGCCAATGTATTCTATCGCACCTTTGCCCTGCGCATAGAACTGGCGGCGACTCAATACGCCAGACGCGGCGAAACTACCAAGCAGGTGAGACCGAATACGACTATTCCCCGTTCCCGTTGGCAGGAAGTGAGTCAGTCCATTGTGGATAAGCCGCTACCCACGGCGTCAACCTTGAACACGGTGACGGCCGCCGCTTCCATAGCTCGTTCGGCGGCGCTGAGGCAAAGCCTTGCCCCCGCGGACGAAAACAAGGGGCGTTTTGTCAGCCCCCATCGGGATTTACACGCTACCCCCATGCTCCACGCTGTCTCCGTTTCCCACAACATCACCGGGGGGACGCCTCGCCCTACGGCTACGCCTGAGGTGGCGGATGCGCCCGTCAGCGTGAAGGTCAGCGCGGCTAAACCCATCGATCTTATCGCCATTGGTTCTTCTACCGGCGGCACCGAAGCCTTATCTACCATTATGAAAAAACTCACGGCGCCTCTTCCTCCCATTGTCATCGTACAGCACATTCCGGCTCTCTTTGCCAAACTCTTTGCCCAAAGATTGGACGGAGAATGCGCTTTGCAGGTTAAAGAAGGAGAAGACGGGGAGATGGTGCGTCCCAACACCGTCTATATCGCTCCCGGCGGCAAGCACATGACTGTTTCCCGGGAGGCTGGCGGCATAAAGATTAGTTGCGCCCCCGGCCCCAAGGTGCATAGCTGTTGCCCGTCGGTGGATGTGCTCTTTGATTCCGTGGCCAAAAATATCGGCGCCTCGGCGCTGGGCGTGATACTCACCGGCATGGGGAAGGATGGGGCGGAAAAACTCCTCGCCATGCGTCGCCAAGGCTCTCCCACCATCGGGCAGGACAAAGAAAGTTCCGTGGTTTACGGTATGCCTCGCGCCGCTTTTGAAATAGGCGCCGTGGAGCAGCAATTTCCCTTGACGCAAATCGCCGACGCCATCACGGCCATAGCGCGGCGCAAATAAGCCTAAATAATAGGAGCGAGGTGTAACGCGATGGAAAGCAGGGAGGTCAAATGGCTTAGCCACGCCTTGCAAAAAGAAATGCATTTAAGGATATATGGTAGCGGTGAAGTCCCCATGCTGGCTTTTCCCACCGGCGAAGCCTTGTGTGATAATTTCGAGAACTTTGGCATGATAGATACCTTGGCGCCGGATATAGATAGCGGTCACGTTCAGCTCTTTACCGTGGATACCATCGACAGCGAGACTTGGACTAATATTTGGGGGGACAGGGAACGACGCGCCGAAAGACAGGAAGCCTATTACGATTACATCGTGGAAGAAGTTCTGCCCTTTATCGCTAAAACAAACGGCACCGGTTGCCTCCCCATAGCCATGGGTTGTAGCCTCGGCGCGCTAAACGCGGCCATTGTTTTTTTTCGGCGCCCCGAGCTTTTCGGGGGGCTTTTGGCTCTCTCCGGCTCCTATGATGCCAAGTATTATTTCAACGGCTGGCTGAACGGTACTCTCTACGATAATTCCCCTATAGATTTTCTGGCCAACATCTCCCCGGATCACCGCTACATTTCCCTGTATAACCAAAAAAAGATTATCCTAGCCGTGGGGCAAGGTCGTTGGGAATACGAGGGGCGACGCACCACCGCCATCATGGGCGATATTCTCTACGCCAAGGGCATCGAGGCTTGGGTGGATTTTTGGGGCTACGATGTGGATCACGATTGGTATTGGTGGAAGAAGCAAGTGCTGTATTTTTTGCCCTATGTGTTGGGTGAAAGGGAATAGGAGCCGAAGAAAATGATTTTTAAAGGATTGGGAGCCTTACTGCTGGCCATGACGTTATTTTGGAGTACCGCCTTGGCCGCCCCCGAAGCGGAAATGCGAGTCATTCCCTATCCCCCGGGACTCGTCACCACAACGGTAGGCGCCTCTGCCGCTCCGGCGGAAATCAATCACGAGTCCTCCCCTTACTTTACCGCTCAGGATTATTTTACCATGGCTTCCACGGATTTTAGGATAATTCTCCCCCATTTTCCCACCTATCAACAGACCCAAGAACATACTTGTGGGCCGGCGGCAGGGTTGATGGTGCTTTATTATTACGGCAATAACGACTACGACGAAATGACCCTCGCAAAGGAAATGAAGACCCAAGGCTACCCCATTGGCACCAACACTCGGGACATGGCCGCTTTTTTCCGGAGCATCGGTTGGGAGGTCAAAAGCAGTTTGGAGTCTGCCTCCCTGAAAACTTACGCTGATTTCAAAGATTTCGTCTGGCAAAATCTGCAAGCCGGAGTTCCTATTCTGGTGGAAAATGTGGAATGGGGCGGACATTGGCGAGTCATTATCGGCTACGACACCATGGATACGGCCTCTGACCTAGACGACGTACTCATCATGGCAGACTCTTACGATGTCAGCGACCACTATCAAGACGGTTACGCGGTGAACAACGGGTATCGTTTCTTTGATATGTGGTTCGATCACGCCATGCTTCCCACAGATCAGCGGCAACAACCATGGATTGTGGCCAAACCGCACCCATAGGATTATTATGGAGAACTCAATAAAGAATGGGGCGTTGCTCCCCCCCACAAGGGGAAATAATTTCCCCTGACCACCTAACAAAAAAACTCCCACCGAGTATTTGCTCGCTGGGAGTTTTTTGTATAAAGCCCTTTTATGCCTTTTTTTCTTGCGTCGCCAGCGCCGCCCGTACTGACTCTTGGGTAGGAGCTGTGTAGGGTGGAGCGGTCGGCTGGTCTGCCGCTTTGGCGAGGGTAACGGGGGCGGCATTACCGGGAGCTGTTTCCACCGTGGCCGGCTGCGTGACGATGATGGTCTGGGGAGGCTGGGGTCTAGCAGGTTCCGGCTCGTTCATACTGGCGGTAAGAGCGCTGGACGCCTTGCGAAATTCTCGCAAACCTTTGCCCACGGCTCTGCCTACCTCCGGCAACTTGCCGGGGCCAAAGACCACTAGGCCGATTATCAATATAAGTATCAGTTCCGGCACGCCTATGCCAAACATTTATGCTTCCTCCCCCTCAAAAATCTCTATCGCCGATAAAATCCGCCACTAGGGCAAAAGCCTCTCGTACTTCCGCCGGTAAATCGCGAGGCAACACGTCTCGCGCCAAGTCCAAATATTCATCGACTTTTCGCTTGGCAAATTCTTCCCCGTCGGAATTTTTGACGATGGAGAGAGCCCGTTCCACCATACTGTCCGTCATGTAGCGGTCGCGCAAAATGGCGGACAGCTCCGCCGCATCGTCGCTGACCTCCAAGGCGCGTATTACCGGCAAGGTGACGATGCCCTGCCGCATGTCGTTGCCCACGGGCTTACCGATGTGTTCGGAGGTCTGCTGTATGTCTAGGAGGTCATCGGTTATCTGAAAAGCCATGCCGATATTGTGGCCGTACTCGGAGAGCCGCCGACAAGAATCAGCGGAGAGTCCTCCCACCACGGCGCCCAATTCGCAACATATCTCCAAAAAATCGGCGGTTTTTTTGGCAATACGCTCGTAATAATTATCATAATCGCTATAGACTTGGTAGCTTTCCTTGTCCTGAATGATTTCGCCGAGGCTTAAGTTTCCCACCAGCTCAGCCAAACGCTGTCCCACATAATCCCCGTAACTGCCTTCCGCTACCAAGCGAAAGGCTTGGGCAAAGATAAAATCTCCGCTCAAAATAGCGATTTTATTCCCCCATTTGGCGTTGGCTGTGGGAGCGCCGCGACGGGTGTCGGCGTTATCGATGACATCATCGTGTACCAAGGAAGCCGTATGGATAAGCTCTAAGGCGGAAGCCAAGGGGAGGATTCGCTCCAAAGAAAAATCTTGGCCGCCGCGAGCCGCCAAAATACACAGCGCCGGGCGAATGCGTTTGCCCCCCGAAGTCACCAAGTGAGTACCGATTTCCGTTACAAAATTTACCGAGGAGGACACATCTTGGGGCAGGCGCTCCTCCAGCTTCGCCAAGTCACCCTTTATTACCTCAAACATCGCCCTCGACAAAATATATCACCTTCGTCTGTTTTTTTTGGCAGCGTCGGCGAAACAACCGCCAAAGAAAGAGTATAACCCTTGCCGTCGCTTTTGTCTAGCGTCTATATCCCTTGGGGCGCCCTAAAATTTGCGCCCAAGCCATGGCTTGCAGGGTGTTTTCCGCCGTGAGGCGCAGGGGGGAGTTTTCGCGCCGGGGAGCGGTGGACTGAGAAATAGCGATCTGCGGCGTTGAGTGGGGCGTTGGCGTAGCGGCGGCTGTTTCCGACGGCGGCTCGGGAAAATAATTTTCCGGCGGCGCGCCTTCAATATGCGGTATGTCGAAATCGATGTTCGCCGGAACGTAGTCGTCGCCGGTTTCGGCCTGAGGCGGCGCTTGTCGTTTCTTTTTACTGCCCCTGTCCGAGAGTACCGCAATAAGCACAAAAACTATAATGGCCAGCAGGTTTTCCATATCACTTCACCGGCGCCGGAGGCGGCTGTAATTTTCCTTGACCGCCGGCGGCGCTGATAGCGTTGCGCATATCCGTATCCGCTTGGACGTTGTTCAAATTATAATAATCCATGACCCCTAATTTTCCCTCTCGCAGGGCTTGCGCCATAGCGTGAGGCACTTCCGCCTGCGCCTCCACCACTTTGGCCTCCATCTCTTGGGTATAGGCTTTCATTTCCTGTTCTTTGGCCACCGCCATGGCGCGGCGTTCTTCCGCTTTGGCTTGGGCAATGCGCTTGTCGGCCTCCGCCTGATCCGTCTGGAGTTCCGCGCCGATATTTCTGCCCACATCTACGTCGGCAATATCAATGGAGAGAATCTCAAAGGCCGTCCCGGCATCCAAACCCTTGCCCAGTACCGTTTTGGAAATATCGTCGGGATTGGCGAGAACGTCGCTGTGGCTGGTGGAAGACCCCACGGTAGTGACGATACCTTCCCCCACTCGGGCGATAATGGTCGGCTCGCCGGCGCCGCCCACCAAACGGTCGATATTGGCGCGTACCGTAACTCGCGCTTTTATCTTCAGCTCGATACCGTTTTTGGCCACGGCGGAAACGATAGGGGTTTCGATAACCTTGGGATTAACGCTCATCTGCACCGCTTCCAAAACGTCCCGACCGGCAAGATCTATAGCCGCCGACCGTTCAAAGGGGAGAACAATCTGGGCGCGATGGGAGGCGATTAAGGCATCCACCACTTTATCCACGTTGCCCCCGGCCAGATAATGCGCTTCCAGCTGATTTACCGCCACGTCAAGGCCGGCTTTGTTGGCCTTAATAAGCGGCATGACAATTTTCCCCGGCGGCACCCGACGCATTCTCATGCCCACCAAGGTCATAATGCCCACATGGACATCCGCCGCCATGGCGGAAATCCACAGCCCCAAAGGCACAAAATGCAAAAACACCACTACCGCCAAAATCAATAGCACCAAAAAAAATCCCGAGCCAATAAGCGCTCCCATTTATAAACCACCTTTCAGGTAACCAATCTTTTTCTTGGGGCGTTGCCCCAAACCCTAGCAGGGGAATAGCTAACGCATAAGCGACCTCTACGGAGCTAAAGCTCCTAGAGTCTGCTTAAATTCCCCTGCACCCCTTAATAGATTTAAAGTTTTTAAAAATCAACCGGGATTCCAAAGAGCCGCGCCCTTTGGCCGCCGGAGGCAAAAAGAAAAACTAACTGCGCCTTACCACCACGCGACTGCCGTGGACGGCAACCACCGTCACCTTTTCGCCTTTGGAAATAAAGGCGCCTTCCGATACCACATCGATGGGGGCGGCATCTATTTCTGCCGAACCGGCGGGGCGTAAGTCCGTAAGAACGTAGCCGGTTTTGCCCACCAGATTTTCCCGGGAATCCGCCGCAACGTAGCCCCGTTCCTTGGTGGATTTGTCGGCTAGGACAAATTTTTGCCACAACCGACTGGAGGGGAGGCGTTTCACAATAAGGGCAAAGAGCGCCACGGACAGGGCAAGGGAAATGGTCATGGCATAGACGGCGTTAATATCGCCCCCCAAAGCCAGCACCACGCTGTACAGCATGGCCGCTATCCCCAGACCGGCTAGAAGTCCCACTGTGGGCATGATAATTTCTAAGATAATACAGAGAATACCGCCGAGGAAAATACCGATTTGATAAAGGTCAACCAGCCCTTTGATGTATTGACTGCCAAAAAATACTCCCGCCGCCGCCAAGCCCAACAAAACCCCTACGCCTAGGCCGCCGGTTTTTATCTCCACGAACAGGGCAAAGAAGAAAATGGTCAGGAGCAAAACCTGCAAGATAGGCATATCCACCACAAAATCCATGAAGCCCCTCCTTTTTCGCCTAACAAAAGGCACCCACATACCTTGCGGAACGTGGGTGCCACACCGAATAACGCCGATATGGAGCTACGCTTAGCCCCTAAATTTGCGTTTGCGAGCCGCCTCGGACTTTTTCTTACGCCGCACACTGGGCTTTTCGTAATGTTCGCGTTTTCTCACCTCAGCCATGGTTCCGGCCTTCTGACAAGTACGCTTAAAACGGCGGAGGGCGCTGTCGATTGACTCGTTCTTGCCGACTTTAACTTCGTTTGCCATATATCTACCCTCCCTCCAAAATCATGCCTACCCATTATACACGAAAGAGGTGGGGACTGTCAATCATTTTAAAGAATGGCATGAGCTACGATGTAACCCACCACGCAACCGGAGGAAACGCCGATTAAACCGGGGATCATGAAGCTGTGGTTTAAAATGTATTTGCCGATGCGCGTGGTGCCGGAGCGGTCGAAGCCGATACAGGCCAAGTCAGAGGGATAGGTGGGCAGGAAGAAATAGCCGTAGCAGGCGGAGATGAAGGACAGTACCAGCACCGGATCCATGCCAACATTCAGCGCCATGGGTACCACGATGGCGATAGCCGCCCCCTGCGAGTTCACCAGCTTGGAGGTTAAGAAAGCGAGAATGGCGTATGCCCAAGGGTAATTTTGCACGGCGTTGCCCAAAAATTCCTTGAGGAAAGCCATGTGGGCGCCGAAGAAAGTGTCGGCCATCCACGCCACGCCGTAAACGGATACCAAAGCCACCACGCCGGAGCGGAAAACTTGGCTGCCCCCTACGTCTTTGGCTTTCACCTTGCAAGAGATCAAAATAATGGAGGCCACAAAGAGCATGACCATCTGAATGACCAGCACCATGGAGATAGGCTTCATCACGCCTTTAGCGTTGGGGAAATGAGGCAGGAGAGAGGGGACATTTCCCAAAATGGCGATAACTGCGATGCCCAGCAGGAAAATATACATGGCGCGATAGTATTCTTTGGGGAGTTCTTTATCAAGTAGGCTCTCCGTGTCGCCATAAACGTAGGCTTTGTTCTCCGGGTCTTTGATAAATTCTTGGAAGCGCTCGTCGTCGGCCAGCTCTTTGCCTCGCTTGTAACTCCACAGCGCCGCAAAGAACACTCCCAAGCCCGTAGCCGGAATGGAAACCATCAAAACCTGCAAGATAGAATAGTTGCTGCCGGCGGCGGCAAGAAAAGCCACAATGGACACTACCGCGACCGATGCCGGCGAGGCGCAAATCCCCATTTGGGCGGCGACAGAGGCTACCGCCATGGGACGCTCGGGACGAATGTTTTGCTTGATGGCAATGTCGTAAATAATGGGAAACAGGGTATAGACCGCGTGACCGGTGCCGCAGAGGATAGTGAGGAACCAAGTGGTAAGGGGCGCAAAAATGGTTATGTGCTTAGGGTTGCTACGCAGAAATTTCTCCGCGTATTTCAGCATAACCGTGAGTCCGCCGGAAGTCTGCAAGAATCCGGCGCAGGTGACCACAGCCATAATGATGAGCATAACATCAATTGGCGGTTTGCCCGGCTGATAGCCGAAGCCAAAGGTGAAAATAACTAGACCGATGCCGCTGATAACCGCCAGGCCGATACCGCCGTGACGAACGCCCACTACCAAGCAGGCCAAGAGCACCACAAAACCGAGTAGCATCTCCATAAACTCTCTTCCCTTCCTTAACAGTTATGATACCGCTCGCTTTTCCTTTTCGCCAAACACAACAAAAATCCTGCCACCTTCGATTCATTTTTGATTTTATTTTTTGGCAGAAGAATAAAAAAGCCGTCGTTTTGCCTTATGAAAACAGGCAAAGCAACGGCTGAAAAAAATTAGCGTCCTTTGGTTTGGCGAGGTCGCGGCGCGTTTTGCGTGGGAGGTACGATAGGCGGCGCCGGGGGCGCTAGTGTAGGCTCGACATAGCTGTCCGGCTCGGGGATAATGGCCGTCGCGGGGGTAGCTTGTGCCTCCGCCGCTTTTCTGGCCGAGGGACGAATGGATTCCATCGCCGGGATATTCAGCCCCCGAAGGCTCATTTCGCTGCGTCCCATGAAAATGCCGCCGTCTTCGATATTGAAGGATTTAACCTTCACATCGCCCACCAGTTGCCCCGTGGCTTGAATACAAAGATTGCCTTCGATGTTAGCGTTGCCGGTGACGGTGCCGGACACCACCAGATTGGCCGCCTTAATATCTCCCTCCACGTTGCCGCTTTCGCCGATAACGGCGTTGCCCTCGATGGAAATAGTTCCCTCCACCGTGCCATCTATTCTGATATTGCCCTCGCCGGTAATTTCGCCGTGGAGGCGAGTGCTTTTGCCGATGACCGTTTCTGCGTCCCCGGAGGGCGCCATGGCTTGATCCATGCGCTTGCGCATTGCACTGAACATATACTCACTCTTTCCCCTGTCAAAGATAACTAACCGGATTCACGACCTGCCCGCCTACATGCACCTCATAATGGACATGAGGGCCGGTGCTGAAACCGGTACTGCCCATGAAGGCAATGACCTGTCCCCGTCTTACTTGCTGGCCGGCGCTGACTATCACTTGGGAGGCGTGGCCGTAACGGGTCATAACGCCGCCGCCGTGGTCTATATCCACCATGTTGCCGTATCCTCCGGCATTCCACCCGGCCACCGTCACTACACCGTCCGCTGTGGCCACGATGGGCGTTCCCAAATCGTTGGCTATATCTATCCCCGGATGATAATCGGTGCCGCCCCAGCGATAACCGAAGGGAGAGGTCACTACCCCGGAAGCCGGCCAAATGGAAGGAGTAGTGCTGCCTACCGCCGAGAAACCTGCGCTCCGCAGGGCAAAGAATTTATCGCGCTCGGCTCTTACTTCGCTGTGCAGGGCTTGCAACCTCTCTCGCTGTTTGGTCAAATTATTTTCCATAAAGGACAAGGTTTCATTAAGGCTGTTCACATCGGCCTTAACCTGTGGGTATGGGCCGCCCTGACCGCCGGCGGCCTCCTCCTTTTCGGCGTCACTGCTGCCGGCGGACAGACGGCGAATTTCCTCCGCCAAGCGAATGAGTTCTTCCTCCCTGCCTTGGAGGGTGTTGACACGCTCCGCCAATTGCAACAGTTGTTCCTGCTGGATGCCGTTTACCAATCGGAGTTCGTCGGCCTCCTCCGCCAAGCGTTCCTCGTGAATAAGGCTGTACAGCGTATGCCCCAAGGAGGCCGCGCCCAAAACCAGCATTAACCCGAGAAAGACCAGCCCCATCTTCAACGCGTAGCCCGGCAAATTTATACTGCGTACCGTTTCTCCCTGCGCAGGAATTATTTTAATGGTATAGCCGTCCCCCATCAGCGGCCGCCTCCCTTCCCCATCGCCTCCTTCAAGGCTTGGGTTTCCTCTTGGGTGAGGGTGTAGCTGGACTCGCCGTTTACTATCGGTTTGGCGTAGCTTCGCGAAACCTCTCGGCCAAAAATGCTGGTGAAAATCACGCCGTCGTTATGAGAATCCAGCATGGCCACGGCATAACTTAAGTCGCTCCCCATATCCTCGAAGGCGCGAAAGCGCACTATCCCTACGCGAGTGGTGGCGCGAGACAAAAGCTCCTTAGCCGTTGCCAAATCCTCCTGCAACCGTTTGTTTTCCTCCGCCACCGCTTTCGTCTCGTCTATATGGCCGACGAGCATCCGTTCTAGGTTGCCCCCCTCCACGCCGGTCATCATTTTGCGGTAGCGTTTCCGCATGTAGCTCAGCTTCCAAGAGGCGTTGATGGTGAAACCAAGCAAGACTACCAATAAAAAAGTTTGTACGAAAAAGATGATACCTAGATTATTCGCGGCGAATTTCGTCAATGCTTGTATATCCAATAAAAATCTCTCCTCGTGTTGTCCTCAGTTCCCTCTGCCGAAAGGCGACCGCCCCTGACTGGTTCAGTCTTGCGGTAGGGGCTGGCTGTTTTCCGCTATACTATACCACACTCTGCCCCCAAATATAAGGTGGTTTTTGTTTTTTTCCCCAAAATGCCCTAGCCAAAACGCCGCAAGTACGCTATAATGCATAGTCGAATGTTTTCGCGATAAAATTACACGGGAGGCCTTATTCATGTATAAAAAAATCCTGCCCACTTTGTTGGCGTTGCTAATCGCCATGTCCAGCCTGTGTCTGGCGGAGAAAGCCTACGACATATCCAATACGGTGCAGAAGGTGGGGGCTGAGTACAAGTACCGACTGGTGCCGGTAGATGAGGAAGAAACGAAAAAATGGCTTCCCGGCTTTAAGACGCTCTACGGCCGTTATCCGGTAGTGGGGCGCGACGTGGCCGCCATATATTACCTTGACCCCTCCAGTTGCGCCTACACGTTAAATGGCGACATGGCCATCATCTCCTGCTTGGTCTATGATAAATTCACCGGCCAGAACCCCGACGGCAGCGAAGTCAAGGCCGGCATGAGTACCTACCGCTTTGCCACGCAAAAGACAGCGGAGAACCTCAGAAAAATTTACCTTCTCAGCGTCATCGATAACGTCACCGGTGAGAACGTCACCAAACGCGCCGTAGCCTTGGACAACGGCTTTTTAAAAGCGCTCTTCTGGAGCGCGGCGCACCGCACCGACATAAATCAATATTTGGATTAAAGGTTACAGTTCAGCCTACCCTAAGTTCAGGGCATTCAAACTAGGCCGGTTGAATAATGACCGACCTGTCTGAAATATCTCGCGTATTCCATTGAAAATATTCATGCCCTTGCGCTTCATGGTCTCTACTACACTCAAAA
>JAFVEM010000057.1 GCA_017476005.1 Selenomonadaceae bacterium
CCTAGTTTCCGTCTCCTCGCGGAGATTACTTTCTCAACCACTGGCGCGGTATTGCGGAAAGGCTAAAGTCTATGACATAAGTTTCCGTCTCCTCGCGGAGATTACTTTCTCAACCTCTAATACTCCAAGGAGGAATACTATCATATCTGAAAGTTTCCGTCTCCTCGCGGAGATTACTTTCTCAACCTATAGGCCATTCCGCTCCGTAGAGCGGAAAATATGCAAAGTTTCCGTCTCCTCGCGGAGATTACTTTCTCAACCTGGATAACTTAATATTTTCCTTCCCTTCGGGGAGGATAGGAGTTTCCGTCTCCTCGCGGAGATTACTTTCTCAACCTTCACGGTCTCTGCAGTATTTGATGAGACTAGCTTGTTTCCGTCTCCTCGCGGAGATTACTTTCTCAACCACGTAGGTGAAATTCCCACGTTCGCGTTAACTTTCCCGAAAGTTTCCGTCTCCTCGCGGAGATTACTTTCTCAACCGGGAGCTGGTGTGGGGACTGTGGATTAAGGGTGGCCAGTTTCCGTCTCCTCGCGGAGATTACTTTCTCAACCAAAGCCGGGGTATGGAAACCGCAACGCGGATTCAAGTTTCCGTCTCCTCGCGGAGATTACTTTCTCAACCTTGTGTAACGCGACTCGGTACACGTCGAGCCGCGCAAGGTTTCCGTCTCCTCGCGGAGATTACTTTCTCAACCATTCTTTTTTCTTTTTTTAATAAATACACAGTCATTTTGTTTCCGTCTCCTCGCGGAGATTACTTTCTCAACCCCCTGCCTTGGTATCCCCCATCGGGTAAGGCCTCGCAGTGCCATTTGCGGCGCAAAAACAAAATTCCCATCTTCTCACCTCCTTTGCCGAGAAAAAAGTGCCGTGAACCCAGTACGGGTAAGGCGCGGCGCAAAAACGCTGTTGCAACTAGGCAACCTTGCGCAAGGCGCGTTGACATACTCCCCACGGCTAAAGCCGGGGGATTCTTGGATGCAAACGGCACTGCCTACTTAAAGCAGGTCTTACGATGCCTCTCCAAAGAAGGTTGATGCCCCAACCTTCACGATATTTTTAGCGGCGTTTCTGTCCCGGTCGTGTTCCTCGCCGCAATTCGGACACGTCCATTCCCGAACTCGCAAGTCTTTGGTCTCCGGGTTTTTGTAGCCGCATGAGCTACAAATTTGACTTGAAGGGTAGTAGCGGTCTATCTCTACCACTGTTGTGCCAGTCTTGATTGCCTCATACTTCAAGATGTTTACGAACTCGGCAAAGCCTAAGTCGGAGATTTTTCTGCCCCAGCGGCGTTGCATACCCTTTATATTCAAATCTTCTAAACAAACTAGACTGTACCTGCCGCATATATCAATGGCGGTCTTGAAGTGAAAATCTTTACGCTGATTAGCCGCCTTCTTGTGAAGTCTAGCCAAAGCTAGACGGGCACGGCATCTATTGTTAGAGCCTTTTTTCTTACGAGACAAGTTGCGATTTGCTTTCCTGATAGCCCTAGAATTTTGCAGGAAAAACAAGGGACTTTCTATATCTTCACCATCCGAAGCCGTGAGAAACTTCTTAAGCCCAAAGTCATAGCCGACGCTGTTACCCGTTCTGGCTAAAACTTTGTTCTTATCTGTTTCGCATACGAAGTATACATATATATCCCCAAGGGCATCGCGTTTAATGGTGACGGTCTTTATTTTTCCCTGCACGTCACGGGATTTAAAATAGCGATAGTGTTGTTTGCCTATGATTATTGCTCCACGAACCTCGTCCAACTTCCACCCGGCTTGCTTTAAGGTGAATGACTTGTATTTCTTAACCTTTTTGAAGGACGGCGGTGCCGTTCGGACACCATGCTTCAAGTTGCGAAAGAAAAGATTATAGGCGCGGTCTATCCTCTCCACAACGTCTTGTACAGCTTGTGATCCGAACTCTTTTAGATAGCTAAAGCGCGAGATTTTCTTCAGTTTGGTCAAATGTTTAGCAAGCTGAAATTTCTTCAGCGACTTGCCATAGAGCCGATAGTATCTCTTATGAAGGGCTATGCAGTGATTATAGGTCATAGCGGCGGCATTTATTTGCCTATGCAATTTTCTGTTTCGCTTGGTCTTGTAGAGCTTGAAGCAGTAAGTTTTCACCACATATCACCTCCCATACTTGGTTATTCGTATTATATACACTACAAGATAGGGTTACAAGATTGTTACAAAGTAATTGTCCGCCTTCAATTGCTTACGCAAATTCGGCGGACGCGCCTTATATCCCCATAGCTAAAGCTAGGGGTTTTACGGCGCATCTGATAAGCATACCCCCCTCCTCTGTTGCTATTCCACGCAAAAAAAAATTCTCCTGCCAGAAAAGGAGAATTTTTTGTCGAGTATTGGAATAAAAATATACTTGACCGATAGTATTACATATGGTACTGTGACGGTGGGGGTGAGGATTTGAGTAAGTGGGACAAGCTACTGGAAAAGATAAGGAACAATCCCAAGGCAGTCACCTTTGAAGAAGTGGACAAAGTGATGAGGCGGCTGGGGTATATGAGGAGGGTACATTTATGGCAGAAAAAAAGACAGTGGCTTATTATATGGCCTTACCCTATCAAGAGGTCATCGTTTCCGCCAAGGAGGGCGGCTATGTTGGTTACATTCCTGAATTGAAAGGCTGCATTACCCAAGCTGAAACTAGGCAAGGCATATTGGATATGCTGGAAGATGCCAAGAAGTGCTGGCTAGAAGCTGCTTTGGAGGATGGCTTGGATATACCGGAACCGCACGACGACACCGAATACAGCGGCAAGTTCAACTTGCGTATTCCCAAGAGCCTACACAGGACGCTAGCTTGGACAGCAAGGAAAGAAGGCGTGAGCCTGAACCAAATGGCGATGTACGCCATTGCCAGTGGTTTGAATGTGCCGCTAAAGCCGCCGAAAGCCACCATACACGAATAACCGAACATTGCGCCTATTCCACGCAAAAAAAATTCTCCTGCCAGAAAGGAGAATTTTTTTGGATTGACGCTTAATGAAAAATGGGTTGTTTTCCCCACTCACAACACGATAACATCCTCCTCTTCCAGCGGCCCGGCGACTCCCCATTGATGCACTTGGCTCTTGCCGGGGATACGATATAGCCTGATGCTGTCCTCGGCGCCGCAGTAGCGGCCGATGCCCTTCATCATCTTGTTGTAAGCCGGTTGACCCAAAACAACCTCAAAACAGGATTTTTGTACTCGCGTGCCAAAGGCTTGCATATATTTGGCAAATTGAGTGCGCTTCTTATTGTCGCTGATATCGTAAATGACCAGCGCATATAACTTGTGCGAACCGACGCGAGATTCGGTGTCGCCGAAAAAATAATCTTCCTCCAAGATGTCCTCGGCATCCTCTTCAACGGATAACGATTGGTTCATAGCCGGATGCGTCCTCCTCTCGTATGGCCTCGGCCAGCTTGCCTATTTGCAGGGCGATGGCTCGGCGAAAAGTGACGGCGTTGTCAATGTAACGCAGGTATTTGGCGCGAGCCTTTAATTTCTGCTCCAGCTTTTTGATGTAAATTTTGAAGCCATCCCTGGTGAGGAAACAACCGGGATGTTCATCGTCCCCCAAGCGAAAATGGGACTCGCTCAATTCGTGTCCGTTTAGGAGGCTCATGGCGGTGGAGTCGATGAGGACGGCGCGCCATTCCTCCAGAAGGTCGCTGGCGAGGGTAGGATGTCGCTCCGCGTCCCGGTGTATGAACCCGAAGTAAGGGTTAAGCCCTTTGTTTTCGATCTCGTTGTAAATCTCATTCATGAGTATGGAGTAGCCCAAACTTATGAGAGAATTAAAAGGGTCGCGAGGCGGACGGCGACTGCGTCCGCGAAAAGCAAAGGCCGGGTCGATAAGTTTCGACAGAGCGGCAAAATATACTTTAGCACTCTGCCCCTCGTAGCCCATTATTTCTTCGATGGTATCCAGCGTGGGAATTTTCGTCAGATAGCGCAGGAGTTCGCCTTCAGCGTCATCCATCTTAGCCGACCGGGCGCGAGCGTAACGCCGCGCCACCGTCATTTGATTGCGTACCTTGGCGGCAATGATACGTCTGGCCAGTTCTATGCTGAAATCAGTGTCGTACAACCTACTCTGCTGTCTTTGCAAGGCGGCGTTGGCATGAACCGTTGACACCAAGCGGCCGTAGTAGCGTCCCCCTTTGGAGAAAAAGGCCACGGGGATGCCGCGCTTCAGACATTCTTCCATACAGTATGTGGAAATATGCGCCCGGGTGAGGAAGGTGATGCTTTCCACGGTCTCAGCCGGCAACGTGTGCCGAGTGCCGTCGGCGTAAGTGGCCACCACGCGATTAGCCTCAAAGCCAAGCCGGGTGTCGGGATCGGAAATATAGAGAATACTCATAATCTCACCTATAGAATACCCCTACCGTAACGGTAGGGGCAAATTTTTTTGCGGCTAGTCAATTTGGGCGATTATTCGCTCGTTCATTTTCTCGTAGCTGTCCCAATGGACAGGGCTTAATACGATGTCGGTATATTTGAAGGCATCCTTGATTAGGTCAAGAATTTTATCGGCGGTAAATCCAGTTCGCGCCTTAATATCCCTGTCGGAAACAGACACAATTTCGTGCGCCACTTCATTACGAATAGTTTCTTCTACATGACGCAACCTCTCTGTTAGGACGACCAAATCCGACTCGCCACCTGCTTCTTTCACGGTTCCCACAATAATTGTCTTAAAGTGGTCTGAATACACCGTATCGTAACGAAATCCTCCGCAATAGTTGTAGTTCTCCTCCAACATTTTTGCTATGTGTGGATATTTTTGTTGTAGACGCGCCCCGTCCCATTTAAGGGAATTGGCACGATAACAACTGCGAATATTTATTTTCAGGTAATGTTGCACTATCGATTCAAACAAGTCAGCAATTAAAGGCGTAATCCCTCGCACAAAATCGGCGTACTCCTTTTTTTCCAGTTTGACAGCAAGATTTAAGGCGTATTCGAAAATTTTTTGTTTTTCCGTGTCCTTACCCTTTATAGGAATACAATCGCTCATTAGCTCTTTGTCCAGTTTGTTAAGACGCGGCAAATCCAAGCGGATTCTGGCGCAGGCCAGCTCCAGCCAAGGCAGATAATTTTCCGTGGCCTCCCCGGGAAGGAGTTTCGCCACTTCTAAGGCGGCCTCGTAGTCGTAGGAGCGCACCAGCTTTTTGATTATTTCCTCTTGCTTTAGCCGCGACAGGGAGGGGCAATGAATTTCCTCGCAACGATTCTCGAATGGTTCTATGTTGTCCTCGTTTCCTTCCCATAGCAGTTGCACATCATAGCCCTCGTGCTGATGCTCGTTCATTTTCCCCGTAGGCGTCCGTACTTGTATAAGTTTGCAGGGGTATTCCCCCAAGGTGGTTAAGACCAAGAGCGCGCTTTTCATGGCCGGGGTGCCGGAGGAAACATTGAGGAGCAGGGTGTCCTCCGGCTCCATTTTCGCGCTGATGTCGTGGATTAGTTGCCGAAAGTCTTGATAAAAAATATCGAAATCCTGTACCTTATGCAAATCCGGCCGCTCGATTAGGTGATATTCGGCCAAGCGTTCCTGCCGTTTGGCCAAATCCTCTAGGCAGTACAGATAACGATTGTCCGCCTCGTGATTAGCCAAAATTTCCGCCGACATATAGAGATGAACTATATCGGGGCGATACACTCGGCAGATATGCACCAAAGACCCGTCGTGCCAGTTGGTCTGCGGCATGGGGTCGGTTCCCCCCACCGGGGAGAATAAGAGGGTTTTTCCCATTTTCCTCACTCGATTTCTATTTTGCACAGCCCCATAAGTACGGTTCTGCCGCCGTAATGGGTGCATTTTAATATACGGGGGGAGATACCGTCGGCTTTGTCCTTGTAATGTTTATGCGTCTCCTGTATTTTTCGGGAAAGGGTGTTTGCGAAAATCTTCATGGTGGTGTCAACCCCATCATTCTTGCCTTGGATAGGATAGACAAGGGTTTTGGAGACAAACCCAGTGCCGCCACCAACGAAAACTTGGGGAGGATGCAATCTGTCTATACCCCGGAATGCGGAGATGAAATTATCGCTATAGGTTTCGTCAAAAGCCGTGATGGCCTTGAGAAGCTTCTCCTTGGTCAGCGGATATTTCTTTTCATCCACCGTGATGGTGAAATTTATCTCCGTTTTGGGACGCAGGGACTCGCGCAAAATGGGCAGGGACTTCTCTTCTCCGTCCTTGTGATATTCGATTTGTTGCGCCGGAACCAAGTTGGACACGTCAAGGGGCGCAGAGTCGCTGACGATAAGGCCGGACAAGACATCGTTTACCGCATCGGTGGGATGTTTGGTGTCAAGGTTTAGGGTGCGAAACAGTTTCGCTTCGATGCCCTCAGTAGTTCGCTGGAGGTAATTCTTGCCGCTCCTTTCGTTGGCCATACCCCGCGCTAAAGTTTCGTGGGCGTAACCTTTTAGGTTGGCGTTTTGCAAAATTTCTGCCGTGGCCAGAATACTTCGGAACATTCCCTTTAGTGTACTGCCCGGCACATAAGGCTTACCGTAAGCATCCTTGATGCAGGATTTGACGTTGATGGTTTTGCCCTTCTGAAATTCTACCCCTTTGGTGTCCAAGGTGTAGGCGATACAGTCTTTGGTAGCCGCCTCATACAGCCGCTGACTGTCCAGCCAATACCCCAAATTACCTCGTGGGTCTAACATGAGTTCCTCAAACTGCCGCCGTTTGGCCTTGTGACTGGCGAGACTGTAGAGTTTATCCATATCCAGTACGCCGATTTTCTTTTGGGGCAAAAAAACGTATTCCTTTTTGGAAAACTCCTGCCCACTGCCCACAAAGACGGGACTTAAAGCGGTGAGTTTCACCTTGTATTCCTGCAGATAGTCTTTCATGTTTCTATCCCCATAAAAACGGGCTTGAGGTAGCGATAGACGGGATGGGTTCCGCCCGTTGCCACATCCCTCAGTTCGCCGGAAAATTTTTGGCGGAAACAAGAACCGGCCTTAAAAGCAAAAGTATCTTGCTTGCGGCGCGGTTCCGAGGCATAAGTGGCGGAAGCCACAAAACCCGACCGCTTAATCAGTAAAAAGCTCGCTCCCTCCACCGCCCCGGTCATTTCCTCCTCCCGGGGCAGTGCCACCGACAGATTCATGTATGTTTGGTATTCTCCCTGCAAACGCTCTAAGCCCTTGGCCGGAAATTTTCCGTTGTAGAGTTCAAACCGCCCCAAACCTGCGGAACGCCGACCGCCGATACCCACACAAGAAAGCGCATCCATTAGTTCGTCTGTCAGTGCCTTGACTTTCTTATCCTCGTAGCCAAGCAGCACATACAGCCCCACTTCTTCGCCGTCGGCGGCCACGCACGGTTTAGCGTTGATGGTGTCCTCCTGACGAACGCCGAAATAAAAAGTGCCGATGCGATAAGGTACGGTGTCTTTCCCCGGCTCGATACAGGCTGAAGTTTTCAGGTAAGGAACGCCGAAATCCGTCTTGGTAATCTCGCCGCCCTCTAAATAATCCGTCAGCTTGGACAGGGGAAGATAGGCTAAGTTTTTGTAACGCTTGCGCTTCGCCACATCCTCCACGGAGGTTTTAACCTTTGGCTTCACCATAGGTTTGGGTACAAAATATTCCTTCCCCTTGTAGGGAAAAGCGTCGGAGAATAAAAGCGCGCCTGCTTCCACATAGTCCACCAATTTTTTCAGCGTCTCAGCGCTTTGCGCCACCGCTTCCTGCGCCAAGGCCGCAAAGAGCGTGTCCGCCTGAAAGGTCATTTGGGAGCTTTCCAATTTGGTTTCGCCAAAATGCACTCCTTGGGGGAAATGCAATTTATAAACCGTGTAGTTCATGGTGTTTCCCTCATATAAAAATCTATTACAGGGTGCAGGGGGATTTAAGCAGACTCTGGGAGCTTTAGCTCCGTAGAGGTCGCTTATGCTTTAGCTATCCCCCTGCTGGGGTTTGGGGTGAAACCCCAAGCCATAACAAGCTATAAAACTACGGCTTGACAAAGAATGTTCTGTAGCTCGTCGGTATTCTCCACGTCACCGACCACGCAGGCCACCTCGATGTTCCGAAAACGGACTTTGCCGTAGCCTCGGGAACCGTGGCCGCCTAAGTAGTCGTATTGGAGCATCTTTAGCCCCTCGGCGAGGAGCTGAAAATCCTCCGTAATTTCTTCTGCCGCCCGTACTTCGTAAATCATGTCAAGGCCAAAGGACACGCCGCGAATGACCCTCTCCAGTTGGCGAGGATTGGCCACCGCCGTCAGGCGGTTAATGGTGTTCTCGAATTTTATCTCCGTAAAGCCGGACAAGTTTTGTTTTTTGACGGTGTCGATGCTGTCCTCGGTCAAAAACATATCCGACACCAATAGGCGACTGGGTACCGGTTGGTTTTTCCCGGCGGAGCCGAAAAGGCGGCGAATGAGCGGCGCGTCCTCATCGTGGTTCTTTACGCCGTCGGTGTTGTAGGCGCGAGCGAGTAAGGAGCGCAGTTTCCCCTTGAGGGAACTGCCGGGAAGCAGGGGCTGATTCGTGCGCGCGTCTCGCACCACGGGAGAATCTACGGCGCCTATGGCCGAAAAGGCATCGGAGCCGCCGATGTGCATCCCCGTCATGAGTTCTATTTCCCCGGTTATGTTGAGTTTTCCGTACATATCAGCTATCCCCCTCATACAAGAATTTACGCCAAGCCACCAAGGCTTCCATATAGCGATTGAACAAAATATATTTCTCTTTGGTTTTGATGACGGCGATAAACTCCAAGATATTGCTCGCCTTCACAAAAGCGGCTACTTCCTTGGTGCGACCGGCCTCATACAGACAACGCACCCGGAGGTAGGAAATCTTATCCCGAAGATTTTGCGGCAAATCTTCCTCGGTGAGGAGGCGCACATCGTTATAAATGTCTGCCGTCATGGCCAAAATATTTCTCAGTTTGCTGGTAGTCACCAAATCACGCGGCTTGCCGTTCCTGTCTTTGTTTTCTCCCAACTTTTCCATGACGGCCTTCGCCTTGTCCACGAAATTGTCGTTGGTTATCACTTTTCATCCCTCCCGTTTTCTGGTGATATAAGCGTAAATCAATATGGCGGTTTTCAGCTCTCTAGCGTCCTCGTCGCTTTCCATCCAATGGAGCATCTTAGCCGAAAACTCCCGGTATTGGGTCTTGGAGTTGCCCTCCTTCGGCTCTAGGCGCGACAGGAGATAAACAAAGCGCGCTAGGTTTATCCGCTCCCGGCGTTCTCGGATGAGTTTTAGCAGGTTGTAGAGGAAATTTTTGCCCCGTTCGTTTTCGGCTGTCTCAAAGAAATCATACAGCAAAGCAAATTTTTCCCCCAGTACCCCTTTTTCCAGTCGCTCCCATGAATAGGTGTTGTCGCTGATGACAATGTCTTGCCCATCTTCGCCTTTTACGGTGTGGGTGTAACCGTCACCGGGGAGCGTAACCGCGTTTTTGCCGGGGTAGCTCTTGGAACTTTCTTCTAAAAGTGCCGTCTCCTCCGCCATAACGCTGACGGGGTAAGAGTCCTCATAAATGCCGATACCGGCGGACAAGGTCAAGGTGTTCTCCGTGAAAGCGGCCAAAGCCTTTCTTAAATCCACGGCAAATTCCAGAATATCGTCCCACGCCCCCACAAGGAAAAGATCGTCGCCGCCGGAATAGACAATGGCGGCATGGCGGTATTCCTTCGGTTTTCCCGTGAGGGTGAAGCGAGGCTGCGCCAAGATTTTTTTGATGTGGAGTTTGAAAAAGAGGGAAAGCTGCCGGGAAAGTCCCGCCGTACGCGATAAGGTGACGTATTTATCCTTATCCGCACCCTTGGAGTGTCTGAAGCCCAAGGCGAAAGCCGACCCCAAATTGTCCACGTCGGCGCGGAATACTCCCAGTCTGGGGATGCCTTGAGCTTCCTTGGCCAGTTCCTCGAAAGTTTCTCCCGTGTGGTAATCCCCTATCCAGAGTTTCGTGGCCACCTGTTTCCCGGCATAGAAACGATTTTTGCCGTAGAGCCTGATTAATTTATCCCTCTGCCAAGCGCGCGCCTCTTTCTCCGTCCCCACCTTGAGGAAGTAGCCTCCCGGCAAAGGCAGGTCGGCCTCCTCCGCCTCCTTGACCACGCCAAAGAAAGAAAGATCATCGCGCATGATTTTACCGGCCAATACCTTCAGCGCGGCGCATAGCGTACAAAGCTCCTCCTCGTTGGTTTTGCCCACGCTACGGCAAACTTTGCACTCGCGAGCATGATCCGCCTTTTTTTGGGCGTTCAACGCCAAAATCTCCTCGGCGGTGTAACGATGGGATTTGTTGTAGGCCAGTCCCTCGGCGCGAGCGCGATAAAGCTCGGCGTAACTGGTGGGGGGAGAATTTTGCAAGTTGTTTTTGCTGCAAGGAGCATAACCTATGGACAGGTACAAGGCAATGTCAAAATGTTCTCTTAGCCACTCGTTAATTTTTTGTTGAAAAGCGGCCAGCGAGCCCCGGGTAGCTTCGGTATTGGGCAAAATAAAATCTGCCCGACCGCCGCCGCAGTACAAGAGATTGGTACGGAGAAGCCCCAACTTATCCAGCAGTTCGTCGGCCACATGTTCCATGAGCAAATCCAAATAAAAGGATCTGGCTCTGAGGTTTTTCAATGCGCCATCGGAGGCTACGGTGTAAATAAACTTTTGAATGCCGGATATGTCCAATACCGTCAACAAAAAAACCTTTTCGTCATAAAAATCTTGTCCCTTGAGAAAAAGTTTCTCCCGGTAATCGTTAGCACCCTCTGCCGCCAGATAATCAATCATGGCCAAAGCCACTGCCGCCGTCAGCTTTGCGTGGTCATACAGAGAAACGTCTGCTACCTCGCGCCGATTGGTGGAGGAAGGCACGAAGAGGAGGGTGGCCTCCAAAACCTCTAGCAAAGAATGAACATAATCCGCCGTCCACGTCAGTCCCTTGATTGTATCCGTAAGACGGGTAAGTATCTTTCCATAATCTGCCGCCTCAAAAGGCGGTGCTTCCTCCGTGGGGAAGTTTATGGCCTCCTCCACATTGGTCAAACGCGCCGAATAGGCGCCCTTGGCCTGACTATCGTTTAAGAGATTAAACAGACTGGCGAGGGGTGTTTTCTTGTCAAAACCCTGTTCGTCGGTTTCTTCGGCATCCCGTCGTTCCACCGCCGAAGCTATATTGTCTGCCATATAAACGACGTAAGCCAAGGCAGTGTCAGCGAGTTTGGCCTTTTTGAGTTCGGCGGCGTGGTGACATTTTACCGCCGCCAGTATATCCTCATCCTGTAGCCCCACCTTTTCGTCCAAATACTTGGCGCCGCTCAAAGGATGCCGCTCCTGACTTGCGCCGACGCGATACACCACCTTGCCCACGTCATGCAGAAGCGCGGCCACCGCCGTCCTCAATTTTTCTTCCGTCATAGTATCACTCCCTTCCATAGGTTCGGCTGTTAATTTTTTCGTCTTGGGGTGTTGCCACCACCTCCGACAGGTACGCTACCCCTGCACTCAGCCAAAGGGAATATCACCTTGGGATTCCCTGACAAATTATGCGATTTCTTTTCTTGCTTCTCTTACTTCTGCGTGGCATATCCGTTTTCCTGCTTAACGCTATAGCTTTATTGGTAGCTCACGCTTATTCGTCGCGCAAGCGCATGGCACCCATGCCCATAGCCGTACGAACGCCCACGCCGGAAAATTCGCCGAAGGTCAGGAGAAGCCTTAAATATCTGGCCATGGTTTCCGTGCCGCGCACTTGGAAGGTAGCTTGCCCCACAAAGCCGGGAATGACCGTACTCTCTAGGGGGAAGAGACGCGATGAAAGCTTGTGCCGGGTGATGAAGGTATCTTGGATGATTTGCGTCAGCGCGTCGGCATCCGGGGGAGCGGTATCGCCGTCGGCGGCTGCGTATTTCATCATGAGATTTTGGACAAGGAGGCGCACCTCCGGCAGTATAATGTACCGTTTGTTTTGCCGAAAGGCCGTAGGTGTCTGAAAAATAACGGTGAGATTTTTGTGCGCGCCTTTGCCGTAAAAATCCTCCACCAGTTTTCTTTTGGGCAAAATTTCCGTTTTTCGTTCCAAGACGGTAAGTTTTACTTGCTGGTGACGCAAATAAAATTCCGGCGAGCCTTGCGCCAAGGGTTCTATTATCTCGTGATAGGCTTCTTCGTTCAGCGTGTTTATCTGCCACACCATCCCCTCCGGGGATTTTATTAGCTGTTGGCTGTAGGGGTGAAACTGGGCGGCGTGGAGATAGGCGGCGTAGTCAGGGTTGATACGCTCCATGAGAAGACCTTGCAGGGTGGAGGCGGCGCGATAATCAAGTTCTTTGGTATCGAGGAGTAGAGTGAGTTTGGCTAGCATACAAGTCCCCTTTTCAAAAAAAATCGGGCAAGGCAGCGCATCGCTCCCTTGCCCTTGTTCACATATGCATATTGGTATAGGCTAAAATGAGTAGTACCCCGGGGATGCCCAGTGTCCCGGCTATCAGCGCGCTGATAATATTGATATTCACCGCGAGGCCGAAGGGGGCGCCTAGGAAGGAAACCAGCCAAAGCATTAAAGCGCCGATAAGGCTGTTGACGATTAGTTTCTTTAAAATCTTAAAGGGTAGGGATAACATCTTGATGATGACGACCAAGATCATAAAACCAACGGCAAAAGATACTACCAACTCTAACATAAATTCAAATCTCCCTCCGATTTTCCATGGCCTTGGAGAGGGTCACTTCGTCCGCGTACTCCAAATCGCCGCCGATGGGTAGTCCGTGGGCAATACGCGTTACCTTTACGCCCAAGGGTTTTATGAGCCGCGCTAGGTACATGGCGGTGGCCTCTCCCTCCACGTTTGGATTGGTAGCCATAATGACTTCCTTGACCTCTTCGCCGGCGAGCCTTTCCAAAAGCTCCTTAATGCGTAAATCCTCCGGCCCAATGCCCTCCAGCGGCGACAGGGAACCGTGGAGAACATGATACAGCCCGTTAAAATCGCGCATTCTCTCCATGGCGGCCACGTCTTGAGGCTGCTCCACCACGCAAATCACACTGCGATCCCGACCGGTGGCGGCGCATATTTGGCAGGGGTCTTGGTCGCTCAAATTGAAACAAACTTTGCAGTACCCTATTTTCTCCTTGGCCGCGATAATGGCTGCGGCCAAGGCTGTCGCCTTTTCCTTGTCCATGTCCAAGATGTGATAGGCTAGGCGCGCCGCCGTTTTAGCGCCTATCCCCGGCAGGGCGCGTAGGTTTTCTATCAAGTTGTTAAGGGGCGCGATGTAGGGCATGACTTAAAACAACCCCGGAGGAAGTCCTAAGCCGGCGGTGAATTTCCCCATTTCCGCCGTCATCATCTCATCCACCTTTTTGGTGGCTTCGTTGAATGCCGCCGAGAGTAAATCTTGGAGCATCTCAATGTCTTCGGGATCTACCGCCGCCGGAGCGATAACGAGGGACTGCACCTGTTTTTCGCCGTTCATCACGACTTTTACCGCGCCGCCCCCGGAGGAAACTTCCACCGTGCGGCGTTTCAAATCGTCCTGCACCTTCTTCATATCGTTTTGCATCTTCTGGGCTTTTTTCATCAGCCCGGCCATATTGAGATTGCCAAAATTACCCATATTCCCACTCATTAGCTGGTTCTCCTCTCGTGAACAAATAATTTTACTCTTCGATAGCTTCCAACGTGCCGCCCAAGATGTCCATGGCCTTGTGCATACCGGCCTGTTCTTCCTTAGGCATATTCTCCCAGTCAACCTTTGGTTCCTCGTCCTTAGGTTTTGGTGGCGGCGGTGGAGGGGGAGGTTCCTCCGGCGGCTCCATGCTTTGACACAGGAGCTTCAGGTTCCGGCCGGTGATGGCAAGCAGGGTGCTTTCGATGATACCGGCGTTTTTGGCGGCTATGCTGGTGAGAATCTCGCTGGGGAAACCGAGGATAAAGCGATTTTCATCCATTCTCAACAACTTGCCGCTTTTTAGGCAAGCGATTACCGTTCGTTTGCGCCGGGCGTTTAACTCCTTTAACAAACCTTCCCACACAGCCTCTCCCCCGGCGTTGGCGAGGGGAGCAACGGAGGCGGAGACGGGTGGGGCGGCCATGGCAGGAGCTACAGACCGGGCAATGGGGCGAGCCGGCGGCGACGACGCTACGTTTTGCCCGGCAGGTTGCGGCGCAGCAACCTTAGGCGACACATAGCCTTGACAAACGGCAAGAAGACCTACTTCCACGGTAATACGGGGAGCCGGCGACCATTTCAGATCGCTTGTGACGCTACTCAAGTGCTTGAGGAGGGTCATAATCTCCTCCCCGGTGAAGAGTCCCTTTTGTTTTTGTAAAATATCCGGGGATTCGTTGTAGAGATCCATCTCTGCCACGCTACCCACCACGGCGTAAATCATCAGGCTCCTGAGATGCAAGGAAAGCTCCGTCAAAACGCGCCTGAGATCCTTGCCCTCTCGCATGAGTTCGTCGATAATTTTCAGCACCGCCGAGGCCTCTTTCTGCGCCAAGGCTTCGGTCAGGCGGTAAATCGCCTCATGCCCCACCAGCCCCAAAACCTGTTGCACCTGCGCTACCGTGACCTTGCCCTCTGCCAGATTGGAACACTGGTCAAGGAGGCTCAAGGCATCGCGCATACCCCCTTCAGCTTGGAGGGCGATTAGCCCCAAGGCTTCATCTTCTGCATCATAGCCAGATTCTTTAGCCACATAGGCGAGGCGTTCCTTTATCTCACCCAAGGTAATACGCTTAAAATCGTAACGCTGGCACCGGGATTGTATGGTGGCCGGGACTTTGTGGGCTTCGGTGGTGGCCAAGATGAAAACCACATGAGAGGGCGGCTCTTCCAAAGTTTTTAAGAGGGCGTTAAAGGCCTCCATGGTGAGCATATGTACTTCGTCGATGATATACACCTTGTAACGGCTGTCGGTGGGAGCAAATTTCACCGTTTCCCTAAGTTCGCGGATTTCGTCGATACCGCGATTAGAGGCCGCGTCGATTTCCAAAACGTCCATGGAACTGCCGTCGGCGATACGTTTGCAACTTTCGCACACGCCGCAGGGACTGGGGGTAGGCCCTTGCTCGCAATTCAGTCCTTTGGCGAGAATTTTGGCGGTACTGGTTTTCCCCGTGCCGCGAGGGCCGGAAAAGAGATAGGCATGACCGATGCGGTCGGTTTTAATGGCCTCGGAAATAGTCCTTGCAATGTGATCCTGCCCCACCAAGTCGGCAAAGGTGCCGGGACGCCATTTTCGATAAAGGGCGACATACGCCATAAAAATTCACCTCACCGCCATTAGTTGATTATTTTGCCTCCGGCGGCCAAAGGGGATAATCCCCTTTGGAAACCTTAATTATCTTTAATCCTTTTTTCTGCACCAAAATTTTATGGATATTAAAGAAAAAAGCCCACTCAGCCCCAGAAGCGCGCACTTCTTTTAAACGTCGAACCACAGTCCTCAGGCACCCTCGCGGCACATGGAGCGATCCGCTTACCGCTGCTTCCTTCCGGACCTGACGGGGTTCACGGGGCTTCATTGCGCAAGACCCAAGCACTGCGGTTCGACCTTCAAAAGGAGCCACCACCCCAGCGCCAAGTTAGGCTCTCCCTAGCCTTCAGACTTCTCCGAAAGCCAACGCCCCCATGATAGCATTTTTTTATTTTTCCTGTCAATGTTTTTCTTAGCTGTATTCAGCCCGGTATCAATATTGCGCCCAATGTTCCGAGGAACATGAACAGGAAAAACAACACGGCGAAGAGGATACCCTTCCAACCGGCTACTTTGACGAGGTTTATGCAAGAACGCCATAGCGAGAATCTCCGCTCATTGTCCGAGCGGACGCATTTTTCACTGCCGTCCGGCAAAATCATTTTTAATACGGGATAATTGTAGATGCGGATGCGTCCCACGGCAATCCAGAGGATAATGCTGATGGGTACGGTATAATTCTGGCCGGTGTGTAAAAAGTTATTTTGACGGGGACGGTCTTGCCATTCACACTCTCAAAGGGAAGGAAGGCCGGCAGTCGCAAGATGTCCCCGGCTCGCATTTTGATGGTGATTCCCGTGGTCTGAAGCACTTTTTCCACATCGGGACGAAAACCTTCGCCCACCTCCTCCAGCACTCGCTTCTCCGTCTCTACCGCGTTGATGTCGGAAAGTTTAACCCGTTCAATTCAGAGGGAAGATGATTGTCACTCATTTCGTTTATCATTTTGGCTAAACGTTCAGTTTTTCCAAGAGGAACCGCTCGTCATCTACGGTGAGGGTGACGCCGCGCAACAGTTTTAGCGCCACTGCCTTGGCTTTGGCGGCGTATTGACATATCGTGTAGTTGTAATAAATCGGCAGGGAATTTAATATCTCCATGGCGATATATAGATCCTGCTCATCAATCGCTACCCGTTGGCGTTGATCCCCTAGGCAACCCATGGCTATTACGCAACAGATAAGCTCGGTGGAATTTATCCGCCCGGCGGCTATCAAATCTCTTAGCTCGACAAAAGCCACACTGCGATTCACCCCGTCCAGCTCTTGAGCGTCGGTGTCGCAGAAGGCCACGCCTATGGCATGGGCGCTGTTTTGCAGGTTGGATTTACGACGATGCAGGACATTGTCTCTATCCCGTAAGAATTTCTCATAGATCCACCCCACTTGGGTCTTGGTTTTGGCATGGGTATATAAACAGGCCGATTGGAATTTATCGATGGTATGTAATTGCTCTATCTTGGCAATATCCTCCGCTTCGCCGCACATGTGCAGGGTATAGAGCGCCTGTATCTTGGTGCCGGTGCTGGCTCTGAAGCCAAAACCGCCGAAATCAAAGCCTTGGAGTTCCCCTCTGACCTGCTCTAGGCACAGTTCGGCCAATCTCCTTTTCTGCTCCGGCGTCCAGCCTAAGCCGATATGACGAGCGATAATAAAACAACGCTGGACAAATTCGGCGCTGGGATACCTGCGAATGGCTTCCAGAATCGGCTCGGCAAAATCATTGGGATTGCCGGCTCCCCTTACGGATTGGGTCAGCGTGCGGATTTCTTTGGCCAGCGCCACCCGTTTCTTTTGCACGGTGTTGGGGTTTTTCCCTCGGACGCTCTCGTAAGCCTGACATTTCTGCTCGATGGCCTGCAATTCCGCCACGGGATTCAGTTTACTGCCGATTCTGGCGATCACGCGCGGCCCGCCGGCCACTCGTTTGCTGCCGCCCATGACGATATCGACGCTGCCCTCTTCGATTTTGCCGCTGCCGTTTTCATTTTGACTGGTCCAAGCCGTCAGGGTAATTACCTTGTTCGCTCGCATATAGATCTGCAAGGCCACAAAACTGCCGTCTTTATAATCGTTTTTGAATTGAATTTTGCCTCGCGCCATGGTGCGATAGCTGTTATCAATATTTTGGCTTTGGATAGGCAATTCGATGTGATCATTTCCCGGCATCAGGCGGTATCCGGTCATAATCTCCGAAGTGTAAGGAAGCTCGGCGCCGGTGGGGATAATCTCCACATGGGTGTCATTGCGCGCTCCTAAGTACAACGCATCGTTTAAAATCGGTTTGCCCCACTCGATGTATTTGGAGGGAGTAGGCTCCGAGGCAGGGGCAGGTGGCGCCGTCTGATTTTCGATCTCGCTTTTTGGCCGCGTCGCCGAACGAGGTGATTCGCTCCGAGGGGCGACGGTGTCGGTACCTACTTTTTTCATGTCCTCGCGCAGGGCATCGAACTTATGCAGGTAGTAATGATACACCGCCGCCCCACGCGCCACGGATTGATCCGGGTCTAGGGCCACAATGGGGGGGAAGCCGAAGAATTTTTCCAAGCGATCCGTGATGAGATAAAATCTCGACATACCGCCGTTCATAATGACGGCGTCGATTTTCAGCTGCTCCTTCCCCAATTCTGCTTCGGCTTTGGCCAGCACGTCCAGTATGGGGTAAATAATATTTCTGGTATCCTTGATGGCGGCAAGTCGCCGGTAATCTTCAAACACCAAGTCGCTTCCCAAAAATGGGGCTAATATATTCTCTATTTCGGTGGTGACAAAGGAATCATCATAGGCATAACCGGTGCTGTTAATCGTCCCTCCCACGGGGAAATCCTCTTCTTCGTCATCCCAGCCGCTGGTGACGTATTCATCCCCGTGCCTGGAACTTAGCTCCAGTTTCAGCTCCTCGGCGTAACTCCTCAGTTGCGCCATCACCGGCTTTTCTTCGCGTCGGATTTTATGCACTATATCCGGATGTTTTTGATATTGCGCCAAGTAATGCTGATACATGGCCTTGGCAATCTCTTCGTCAAAATCATCTCCTCCGAGCAAGGTATAGCGATTAGTGGCTATTTCCTTGACTTTTAGAATATCGGGGTTATCCTCACGCCGGGCTAATTTATGCAGCGTGATGTCCAGTGTTCCACCGCCGAGGTCGAACACTAATACATTTTTAGGTTGACTTAAATCTATAATATGGTCGGATATTTCTCCGTTGTGTACCTGATTGATAAAATCATAAATCACCGCATTCGGCTCGGATAAGAGAATGGGTCTTTCCGAGCCGTCTTCGTTCAGTACGTTAATCCCGGCCAGCTCCGCAGCATCTCGCGTGGCTTTGCACATGACGGAGTCGAAATTGGCCGGTACGGTGATAATCGCATCGTGAATTTCGGTGCGATAAATTTTTCCGGCTGTTTTCAGCAGGTGTTCAATGATACGCGAAGAAATTTCCGCCGGAGTGCGGTCGGGAACCCCCTCGGCCAGCCCCTCGGCCAAGGCGTTTCCCATCTGGCTTTTAATGGAGCGAGCCACCAGATGAGGCCGCAGAGAGTACCGATTCTTGGCAAAATCACCCACCACCGCCTGATAATTTCGTTCTTCATCGTAGTAAACGCAAGATGGCAAGGTTGGTTTTTTGCTCTGTTGGAACTTGGCCGCCTCGGACATGGTGCTGTACATATCCACGGCGCGAGGTATATCCACCACCTTGCTGACCACATCCCCGTTGGCCTTAATATTGATGGTGGCCAGTACCGAATTGGTTGTCCCCAGATCTATGCCCACACATAAATCATTATGCTGGGATGTATCACTCATTACCGACTACCTCCTTTACTTTGGGACGAGCTATTTGCAGGTCTTTATCCGTATAAATCCAGCCGGGAGAGATAACCTTGATGGCCTTCGCCTCGTCTTTGGTGGCGAAGGGTTTCCCTTCATAGTCGCAAAACTCTATATCCGTAGCCTTTACTTGCTTCACCTCTTGGGGCTTCATAATGGGATTGATGCCGCTGTCGCGGACAAACTGGGTGAGTTTCTGGGTGAGTATCAGGAGCCCGCCGATCTCCGGTGGCAATTCGTAACGCTGTTTTTTCAAGAGGGATACTCCCCGACGAATATTCAAGAGTTCGTCCAGTATTCGTCCGTATTTATCGGAATTAAGCCGGGAAAAGAAATCCACCAACTCCTTTATCTTGCTTTCCTCCAGCCGCTGGTCGAACTCGTCCTGTAAATCCCTCAGCATCATGTCGGAGCGTTCCAGCGCCTTTTCCAGCTGGGCGATTTTCCGCTTGCCGGTCTCATCTTCGCTGGCGCGTCCGGCTTTGGCGGCCTTGGCGTGGTGATTTTTACCGGCGTTGCAATACTCCGCCAGCCCGTCGGAAATATCATACAGGTAGTACTTGGCAAAAACTTGGCCGAATTTTTCCACCACCTCCCCCTGCTCTGTTTTTCCCAGCTCCGGGATAAGGACGCACAATTTCAGGCAGGCAAACCGATTTTGGATGTCCAAATGTTTGTTCCGTCGCTTGCTGATAGGTTCATCCCGTTTAAGGAGAAAGGCGTCGTAGTCCTCCACCTTGCCGGTTTCCAGCGTGCGCATGAACAGCCGCCCCAAGTCATCCGCCCAAGAGAGCATATCCGGGCGTTCATCTTGGGAAATACGGAAGCCCTTGAACATTTCAATGATTTCCATCCGCCCCAAGTCATAGCCGTATTTTTCATTCATCAGATCGGCGCACCTTCGCGGTTGCAAAGGGCCGTGCTGGCAAAGGAGTTTTATCAGACGATTAGTCCTAATGATCTCCTCATCCAGTTCCAGTCTGGAATCCTCGCTGCGGTTGCTTTTTTTTATCAGGCACATCCCGGCATGAGTCAAAAAACTTCTCATGGACTCGCTATGCTTATCTAACACTGACGGACACCTTCTTTAAAACTCATAAATATCCTCGTTTTCGGCAAAAATGCATTGGGTATGGCACCGGGCATCAGCCATGATTTCCTGCTCCAGCGTCCGCCGATCGTGGTAACGCGAGGGCGGACTATGGACGATGAAGGCGATTTTCGGATTGATCTCCTTAATAAAATCAACGGTGGCCGCAAAATCATCATGGAGGCTGAAATCGCCATACACTGTGCGATAATGGCCACGGGGCGGCCACTTGGCTGTGCCAATCACCGCATGAGCCTCGTCATGGCGCTGCACCCCTAAGGGAGCCACATTTTTGCTGAGTACCGGTATCCCCAAACTCTCCATGGCGCGGACAACGGCGTAAATATTGTCGTCAATAAACAGGGGATAATCCCGGCAAGGCGTGGTTTCTAAGTAGCGGATCAGCTCAATGCCCTTGCTGAGTTGACTGGCTCGACAATATATCGACCTATGGGACAGCAAATTTTCATATATCCGCCGCCCGATGCGTTCAAGGTCATTGGCTCCCCGTACGACGTAAGGGTGACGGGCATGGAGGCCGCACAGAATGAGGACATCAATCTCCTCCGCCGGCATACTGCAACCGCTAGTCCAAGACGTGGGCTTCAGGGAATAATCGCCGGTGTAAAGCAAGCGACGGTTTCCAACGGTAAAGAGGGTCATCATGGCGCCGGGGATGTGGCCGGCCTCTAGGAAAGAAACTTGATAATCCCGAAAGGGTATTTCCTGCCCGTAGCTAACGCCGACTACACGCTGGGCAAAAAAGGAATCTACATCCAAACCGATTTTCCTTTTACGCAGACTTTTCATTTTCGTTTTAATTTGAAAATGAGACAGTACCTTGGTTATTTCCGTCAGGTAAAACACCGGCTGCCCACACTGGGCGGCAAAGTCAGCCATGTAACCCACATGATCCCAGTGGGCGTGGGATATAAAAATCTGACCTATTTGGTTAAAACTATCCATCAGCCCCGTTTCAATCAATTTATACAGGTTAGGGGCAAAAGGCACTCCGGCGTTTAGCCCCAGACCGCAATCCAGCAAAACATGGGAGCCGCCCAGCCGCAGGTAGTAACAACTGGCGCCCACTCGTTGACCGCCTCCCAAAGCCATAAAGGCAATACTAGGTTCCTGCATGTTCTCACCTCCTTTACCACACACTACGTTCTTTCTATTCGACGCAGTTTAATTTTTTCCTGCCATGGTCTAATTTTTAGCCCAGACAAAAAAGCGGTCGGGACTACGCCGCTTGACGGCAAAGCCTGACCGTATTTGTTTCGCCGAAAATGTCTTGCGGGGGGGGGCAGACGTGCTATACTATTCGCCGTCATCAGGTGTGCGAGTGCATGATTCCCGTGGGGGCTGGCCTCCGGCCGTTTTAGCAATGTGCTCGCGGAAAGGACGGATATGGGAGCTTATCTTTACGAAATGCGGCCA
>JAFVEM010000058.1 GCA_017476005.1 Selenomonadaceae bacterium
CGATGGCTATCGCAAGCGACAGCTTCTCGTAAGTACTCAAGGCGTTTCCCCCTTTCATACGGGGAACCCGGCTCCGTCGGTCAGGTTCATTGTACCACGGAGCTTTGGAATTTGCAAGCTCACCTTTCGGTGGGCTTTTTTGTTGCGCGAGAGGGAGCTAAAAAAATTTTTTCTTGACACGACCAATTTTCTGTAATATACTCAGCGAGAAATTTGTTGCCGAAGTGGCGGAATTGGCAGACGCAGCAGACTCAAAATCTGCCGTAGGCGACTACGTGCCGGTTCGAGTCCGGCCTTCGGCACCATTGATAACGATAGTCCCCACGATTTTCGTGGGGGCTTTTTGCTTATGGGGAGGCTATGACGTGGCGGATTATATACTGCTCCTGTTGCTCCTGGCGCTTATCCTGCTCTTTGTGACGGAGATGATTCATTCCATGAAACGCTCCCGGGTTACGGGGCGGCTTATTAAGACCTACTTTGAGGACAGCGAAAATCCTAAGGTTATCGACGAGATATACGCCTACTGCTCTGACGACTACAAACTGCGGCGACTGGTGAAAAAATACGCCGTCAGCCGGGAGGATATCGAAAAGATTTACCAAAAACTGCTCCTCTGGGGCAATTTCAAGAAGGATAGGCGCTTTGTCCCCATTTCTTCCTTCTTCTACGTTTACTCCTTTGAATACCTAGTCAAGCACAAAAACGAGGACGCTAAGGATTTGACGGTGAAAATGATGAATTTCTTCCGGCTTTGAAAACATACTTGCATTTTTCTCATAGGTCATTATAATAGAATATCAATAGTCTGTCGCAGGTGGGGAGTGAATTGGGTGAAGATAGCGGTAGATGCCATGGGGGGCGACCATGCCCCGGAGGAGGTCGTCTTAGGGGCTTTGAGCGCCGCGGAAAAATACGACGCCGATATCCTCTTGGTGGGGGATGAGGCGAAGATCCGGGAGATTCTCGCCGCCCATGAAGGGTGGGAGAAACTTCCTCTCTCCATCCGTCACGCCGGGGAGGTCATCGGTATGGACGAGCATCCGGCGGATGCCGTGCGTACCAAAAAAGATTCTTCCATCGTGGTGGCCACTCGCCTTGTGAAAGAGGGGGTATGCGACGCTGTTTTGTCCGCCGGCAGTACCGGCGCGGCGGTGACGGCGGCGCAGCTTATCTTAAAACGCATTAAAGGCGTGGGACGCCCCACTATCGCTACTCCCATGCCGACCCTAAACGGCGTCACTCTCCTTTTGGACTCCGGCGCCAACGTGGATAGCAAGCCGGAACATTTGGTGCAGGGAGCCATGATGGGTTCCATTTACGCCGAATACGTTTACAACATCAAAAATCCCAAGGTGGGTCTCCTGAATATCGGGGAGGAGGAAACCAAGGGCAACGAGCAGGCTAAGGCTACCTACGCTCTGCTCAAAAATCAACATGTGATAAACTTTGTGGGCAACGCCGAAGGTCGCGACATTCCCAAGGGCAATGTGGATGTGGTAATTTGCGACGGCTTTGTGGGCAATGTGGTGCTGAAATTCGCGGAGGGACTGGCCAAGACCATTTTAAACCTGCTTAAAGAGGCCATCAAAGAGGGCGGCCTCTTGCCGAAAATGGGCGCCATGTTCCTGATTCCCACTTTAAAGAAACTGGGCAAGCGTCTGGATCCGAATGAGTACGGAGGGGCGCCCCTGCTTGGAGTAAACGGCTGCGTGATAATAAGCCATGGATCGTCGGATGCTAAGGCCATTTGCAGCGCCATCGGAGTGGCCAATGATTACGTCAAAGGCAACGTGTTGGAGGCAATTCGCCAAATGTTGGCCATCGACGAAGAGTTGTTGCGAGAAGAAGCTGGTAGCGTCGGCGAAGGAGGACGTGTTGATGTTTGAAAATAATCCTATCTGTAAACTACTGAACATAAAATATCCCATATTCCAAGGGGGAATGGCGTGGATCGGTACCTCGGAGCTGGCTTCGGCGGTGTCCAACGCCGGAGGCTTGGGAATAATCGGCGCGGGTCACATGCCCCCGGATGCCCTGCGCAGTGAGATTCATAAGGTCAAGGAACGCACCGACAAACCCTTCGGCGTTAATGTCATGCTCATGAGTCCTTTCGTCAAGGAAGTTATGGGCGTGGTAGTGGAGGAAAAAGTTCCGGTGGTGACTACCGGCGCCGGGAACCCCGGCGAGTTTATGCCGGCCTTGAAAGAGATTGGCACCAAGGTCATTCCCGTCATTGCCTCCGTGGCGCTCGCCAAACGGTTGGTCAGGGGCGGCGCGGATGCGGTTATCGCGGAAGGCATGGAGTCCGGCGGACATATCGGCGAGATTACCACCATGGCGCTGGTGCCGCAGGTGGTAGATGCGGTGGATGTGCCGGTGATTGCTGCCGGCGGTATTGCCGATTCGCGCGGTATGGCGGCGGCTTTTGCCCTTGGCGCCCACGGGGTGCAGATGGGGTCGCGCTTTGTTATGAGCGAAGAGTGTATCGCCCATCCCAATTACAAAGAAATTATTTTAAAGGCCAAAGACCGCTCCACCGTGGTAACGGGGCGTACCTTAGGCCATCCCGTTCGCAGTATTGCCAATAAACTCACGCGCAAATACGAGGAAATGGAAGCCGCCGGCGCCTCCAACGAAGAGCTGGAGAAGCTGGGAGTT
Organism: Selenomonadaceae bacterium; assembly: GCA_017476005.1. Taxonomy (GTDB): domain Bacteria; phylum Bacillota; class Negativicutes; order Selenomonadales; family Selenomonadaceae; genus RGIG5097. The sequence goes on from JAFVEM010000058.1 coordinate 2,662, forward strand.
GGCAGTCTCCATCGCGCCACCCACGAGGGGGACGTGGAGAACGGCACCGTCATGATCGGCGAAATCGCCGGTCTCCTTGAGGACATCAAGCCCGTCAAGACCATTATCGAAGACATAGTGGGAGGACTTTCCAACGCAGTGCAAAACTTGCAAGCCAATTACTAAAGAAAAGTGATGGGGCTTTGCCCCAAACCCCACAAGGGGAAATAATTTCCCCTTGACCCCTTAATTAAAGGGTGCAGAGGGATTTAAGCAGACTCTAGGAGCTTTAGCTCCGTGAGGTCGCTTATGCTTTAGCTATCCCCCTGCTGGGGCTTGGGGTGAAACCCCAAAAAATAGAGAGGTTATATATGAATAAATTAGCCTTTTTGTTTCCGGGGCAAGGCGCTCAAGCTGTGGGCATGGGCAAAGACCTTTACGAGAAATACGAGACGGCCAAAAAACTCTTTCGGGAAGCCGACGAGGCTTTGGGATACTCCATCCAAAAAATGTGTTTCGAGGGGCCGGAGGAGGAGTTGCGTCTGACGGCCAATACCCAGCCCGCCATTTTGACGGTGAGCGTTATCGCCGCTACTTTGCTGGAGGAAGAAGGTATTCGGGCGGATGTGGCCGGAGGTCACAGCTTGGGCGAATATTCCGCGTTGGTTATGGCCGGAGCCTTAGATTTTCGGGATGCGGTGTCCTTGGTGCATAAACGGGGACAATTCATGCAGGAGGCCGTCCCCGTTGGCGAAGGGGGCATGGCGGCCATCATCGGTCTTGCGGACGAGGTAATCATCGACGCTTGCGCCAAAGCCTCCGCCGTGGGAGCGGTGCAAGCGGTGAATTTCAACTGCCCGGGACAAACCGTTATCGCCGGTACTACCGCCGGGGTGCAGAAAGCCGTGGAGCTTTTGACGGCGGCCGGCGCCAAAAAAGCGGTAATACTCCCCGTGAGCGCACCTTTCCACAGCACTTTGATGGAACCGGCGGCTAAGAAACTGGCGGCGGAACTGGATAAAGTCACCATTCGCGACGCGAAGTTCCCGGTGGTGGCCAATGTCAACGGTCAGGCGGAAACTGAAGCCCGGGAAATCAAGAAAAACTTGGTGGAGCAAGCCGCCAGCCCCGTAAAGTGGATAGCTTGCGTTAAGACCATGATGGATATGGGGGCGGATACTTATGTGGAGGCCGGCCCCGGCAAAACCCTTGCCGGTTTCAACAAGCGCATTGATAGGAAACTAACCAGTCTAAATGTGGAAAACGGGGATACTTTACAGAAAACCCTTGACTATTTAAGGGAGGTTCGCTAATATGCTTTTGGAAGGCAAGGTGGCCTTAGTGACGGGAGCCTCTCGGGGTATCGGTCGCGCCGTGGCCTTGAAGCTGGCCGCCGAGGGCGCAAAAGTGGCCGTGAACTACGCCGGCAACACCGAGGCGGCGGAAAAAGTCAAGGCGGAGATTGAAGACAGGGGCGGCGAAGCCATTTTGCTGAAAGCGAGTGTGGCCGACAGCGCCGCCGTGGAAGAGATGGTAAATAAGACGGTGGAGGCTTTCGGCACCATTGATATTCTGGTGAACAACGCCGGAATTACTCGCGACGGGCTACTGGCGCGGATGAAGGACGAGGATTTCGCCGCCGTTCTCGATACGAACCTCAAGGGCGTTTTCTATTGCACCAAGGCCGTAGCCAAGATTATGATGAAAAAACGCGCCGGACGCATTGTGAACATGGCCTCCGTGGTGGGACTCATGGGTAACGCCGGACAGGCTAATTACGCGGCGGCCAAAGCCGGAGTTATCGGCTTTTCCAAATCGGTGGCCAAGGAGCTGGCTGCGCGCGGCATCACGGTGAACATGGTAGCTCCCGGTTTTATCGGCACGGATATGACGGCGGTGCTTCCCGACAAGCTGAAAGAGGGCATGATTGAATCCATCCCCTTGAAGCGTGTGGGCGAGCCGGAGGATGTGGCAAATGCAGTGCTTTTCCTCGTGTCCGACGGAGCCGCCTACATTACCGGTCAGGTCATCAACGTGGATGGCGGCATGGTGATGTGAATAACTTAGTTTACCGCAGCTTAAAAAAGCTGGGTATGTATATACCTGCAAGTAGGTGGGCGAAGTTTTCCGCAAGGGAATAAAGTCCAATCGCGTCTATCAAAAGATCCTCTGGGGGAGGTGAATGCGTAATGGCGACTTTTGAGAAAGTCCGTGATATCGTAGTGGAGCAGCTGGGCGTGGAGGCAGACGAGGTTTCTATCGAGTCAACCTTCATCGATGATCTGGGGGCGGATTCCTTGGACATCGTGGAGCTCATCATGGCCTTCGAGGAGGAATTTAACGTCGAGATTCCCGACGAGGCCGCAGAGAAAATCAAGACGGTTCAGGACGTTGTGAACTACATAGACCAGAACAAATAAGTTTGTGCGTCTTGCCTTTGAATATCCCGCGGGCTGTTTGGTTCGCGGGATTTTCTCAAGGTAAAAGTGAGGGGGAGTTACCTTGAAGCTACCGGAGCTGAAAATAGGCGCCAAGACGGCCAGAATACCCATCGTCCAAGGCGGTATGGCCATTAGGCTTTCCACCGCGAGGCTCGCTGCTGCGGTGGCCCAGGAGGGCGGTATCGGGCTGATTGCCGCCTCCGGTATGTCCCACGATGAGCTTCGTTACGAGATACGCCTCGCCCGTTCGCTTACCTCCGGTATCATCGGTATCAATATTATGGTGGCGGCCAGAGACTTCGCGGAAGTGGTGAAGACGGCCATCAGCGAAGGCATTGATCTCGTGGTAGCCGGAGCCGGATTCTCCAGAGATATGTTCGGCTTGGGGAAGGAGTCCGGCACGCCCATAGTACCTATCGTATCGACAGCCAAACTAGCGAAAATATCCGAGCGTCTTGGCGCATCGGCGGTTATCGTCGAGGGCAAGGAGGCGGGGGGGCACCTCGGGACCGATACTTCCATTCGGAGTATTATCCCGGAGGTACGCGCCGCCGTGAAGCTCCCGGTGATTGCCGCCGGGGGAGTTCTTTCCGGTCAAGACATCGTTGATCTGATAAAAATGGGCGCAAACGGCGTCCAGCTGGGTTCTCGTTTCGCGGCGAGCGTAGAGTCTAACGCCGCGCCGACGCTGAAGGAGTATTACCTGAAGGCGAGACCCGAAGATGTGGTAGTCATAAACAGCCCCGTGGGACTCCCCGGCCGGGCGGTACGCACTCCCTTTTCCAAAAGGGTGATGGAAGGCCCGGTGCCGCCCAAGGTGTGCGACGCTTGCCTCAAGGCTTGCAAGCATAATTTCTGCATCATCCGCGCCTTAACTAGGGCGCAACAGGGAGATGTGGAAACGGGTTTAGTGTTCACCGGGGAATATATGCCGCGCATTGACAAGATTATGACGGTAAAAGAGATTTTTGCCCAGCTGACGGCGGAAGCGGTAGCAGCCCAATGAGAGAGGAGATAATGTCTTGAGTAAAAGGGTAGTCATCACCGGTCTTGGAGCCATTACTCCCATCGGTATCGGCAAAGAGGCTTTTTGGGAGGCTTTAAAAGCCGGGAAGAACGGCATTGGCCGCATTACCCATTTTGACCCGACGGAATATACGGCGCAGGTGGCCGGCGAGGTTAATGACTTCGTGCCGGAGGATTATATCGACAAGAAAGAATCGAAACGCATGGATCGCTACACCCAGTTTGCGGTGGCGGCGGCTGGGCTGGCCATTAAGGATGCCGCTTTAGACCTTGAAAAAGAGGATGCGGAGCGTATCGGCGTTTTCGTGGGTACCGGTATCGGCGGTATCGAAACCATGCACAGCCAGTACGAAAAATTCTTTGCCAAAGGGCCAAGTCGCATCAGTCCCTTTTTCATTCCCATGATGATTCCCAATTTGGCGGCGGGGCAGGTGTCCATCGCTTACCGGCTCCACGGCCCTTCCAGCTGTATCGTGACGGCTTGCGCCACCGGTTCCGATTGTATCGGGGAAGCCTTCAGGGAAATACAGCGTGGCGGCGCCGACGTTATGTTGGCCGGCGGTACGGAAGCGGCGGTGTCGCAGGCGGCGGTGGCCGGTTTTGCCGCCATGAAAGCTCTTTGCACCGACCATAACGACGACCCGGCGCACGCTTCGCGGCCCTTCGACAAGAACCGTAGCGGTTTTGTTATGGGAGAAGGCTCCGGTATCGTGGTCTTGGAGACTTTGGAACATGCGAAAGAGAGAGGCGCTCACATTTATGCCGAAGTGGTAGGCTACGGCGCTAATTCCGACGCTTATCACATGACCAGCCCGGCGCCCCATGGCGAATATCAGAGCAAGTGCATGGAGCGGGCGCTGAAAGATGCCGGACTAAAGCCTGATGAGGTTGATTATATCAACGCTCACGGCACCTCCACTCATCTTAACGACCAAGGGGAAACGGAGGCCATCAAGCGAGTTTGGGGCGAAGCGGCCAAAGACGTGTCCGTGTCCTCCATCAAATCCATGACGGGGCATCTCTTGGGCGCCGCCGGCGGCGTGGAGTGTATCGCTACGGCGCTTTCCATCGAAAATGATTTCCTGCCACCCACCATCAATTACGAAACTCCCGACGAGGGCATGGATTTGGATTATGTGCCGAACAAGGGTAAGGCCAAGAAGGTCAGGGCGGCCATGTCTAATTCCTTCGGTTTCGGCGGCCATAACGCCTGTTTGGTCTTAAAAAAGTTTGCCGATTGAGTGCGTAGAAATGAGTAAGAAATTAGATAACGAACGACGCGAGAGGCTGGAAAAGCTGGCGGCGAGGCTGGGGGTAAAGTTTCGGGATATAACCCTGCTGGACAGGGCGCTCACCCACGCCTCCTATGCCAACGAGGCTCATCGCGGCGCGGAACATAACGAACGCTTGGAATATTTAGGTGACGCAGTGCTGGAGCTTGCCTCCAGCACTTATCTTTATGAGCATTTCCCGAAACTGACGGAGGGAGAACTCACCAAAGCCAGAGCGGCGGTGGTCAGGTCAGCCACCTTGGCTAAAGCGGCGCAAAAATTGGGGCTGGGTCAGATGCTCCTCTTTGGCCACGGGGAGGAACAAAGCGGCGGCAGAAATCGGGCAACGAACTTAGAAGATGCCTTTGAAGCGGTCATCGGCGCCATATACTTGGATCATGGCTGGGAAACGGCCAGAGATTATGTTTGGCGGCAACTCTCCGGCGAGATGGACGAAGTGGGCGCCACGGAAGAATGGCGCGACAGCAAGACAGTCTTGCAGGAACTGGCGCAAAAAGAGGGCTACAAAGTCACCTACGAGCTGACGGGAGAATCCGGCCCGGCGCACGAAAAGAGCTTTACCGTGGCGGTAAAGCTCCAAGGGAAAATACTAGGCGAAGGCACCGCCGGCAGCAAGAAGCAAGCGGAGCAACTGGCAGCCAAGGCGGCGTTGGATGGTTGGGAGAAATAAATTTATTTTCTTCGCGGCGGAAGAGTAATTTATGCGGTGAGGTGATAAAGATTGCGCTACATTGGCGGCAAAACAAATTTGCTGGGTGACATTGTGGCCGGGGTTAAGCCGAACGTTCTGATTTTTGCCAAGCAAGGAAGGTGGAAGCGGCTTTCAGGCGGATGATCGAACGCTCCAAAGTACGCTATGTTCTCATAAGTTATAACAACGAAGGCTTGCTTTCCAGAGATGACTTGTCGGCACTATGTAGGGAATACGCCACTCGCGGTTCCTTCCATGTCACTGATATAGAGTATAGACGCTATAATAATGCCGGTACGAAACCGCAAGGAGTTATGGAACAGTTATATTTTTTTGAAAAGGCAGGGTGAGCCTAGATGTCAAAATACGATAAATCCCCTTTTAACTACATTGGCGGCAAATACAAGATGCTCCCCCAGCTTATCCCCCTTTTTCCTGATAACATCAATAAAATGTTGGATATGTTTGCCGGTGGCGGTGATGTTTTCGCTAACGTCACCGCCGCTGAAATTTATGCCAACGATATAAATTTTTTTTTGATAGATATTTTCCGCGCCTTTCAGGCCATAGAAATAACGGAACTTTTGGGCGAGATAGACAAGATAATAGACACTCGGGAATTAAGCATGACGAACAAGGAGAGTTATCTAAAATTCCGCTCCCATTATAATGCCATTCCAATTGCCCAGCGTAATCCCATAGAGCTGTATGTGCTAATGTGCTATTCTTTCAACTACCAGTTTCGCTTTAACAGTAGTCATGAGTTTAACAATCCTTTCGGCAGGGAACGAAGCAGTTTCAATCCTCAGATGAAAGAAAATTTAATTAAATTCCATAAAAAATTAAATGGTATAAATTTTTCCAGTCAAGATTTTTCTCAGCTGGATTATTCTTTTTTCGAGGCCGGTGATTTTGTCTATGCCGACCCACCCTATAGGATAACCACCGGTAGCTATAACGACGGCAAGCGCGGCTTTAAAGGATGGTCACGGGAGGACGATATTAGGTTATTTGCCATTTTGGATGAGTTGAGCGAGCGCGGAGTGAAATTTGCTCTGTCGAACGTGGTGGAGCATAAAGGGCAGACCAACACCGAACTTGCCGAATGGATGCGCTCGTATAATGTTCATGCGATAAACTACGATTATAACAATAGTAATTATCAGGCACAAAATATCGACTGCGTTACTCGCGAGGTACTTATTACCAACTATGAGAGGAACATAACCGATGGCGACGAGAACATTTGGCTGGATTCAAAACCTGGGTTAAGGCGATTCCGATAAGTATGCCCGTGGGATAGCCAGCTGGTTGTCCCAGATGGGCTGGGTGAAAACGGCGGAGGGTGATTTCACTGCCACCTATCGCGGCGAGGGGTATCAAGGTAAATTACAGACATATTCCCTTACTCGCGCCGGGGAAAAGGTTTTGCAACGCGCTAGGGGTAATTCCAGCCGACCAAGGCTCCCTAGGCTTGTCATGTATGAGATGCTGGCTTCCAATAAAGCTCATGGAGCTGATTGCCTCAGGTATCAGCGAGCTTGTTTGTAACGAATGGTGGAAGCGGTTCGATGCGCAGGTAGATAAATTCACCTTTCTGTTTATCACCTCATTTCTCAAGGGTAATTTTAGGAACCAACTAAATTACATTTCCTCCACCCATAACAACATCAAGGGAGCTGCTATCGGCGTGGAAAACCTGCTGTACCTAGCCGAGGGTTTAAAACGGGGCAGTATATCTCCGCAAGATTTTTATGCTAGCTTTGCCAATGATGAGCTGTGTTTTGCGGTGGAAACGGCATAATGGGCGTTATGTCAACAAGAAAAATCCCCCTCTTAGAGGGGGACAGCCGCGAAGGCGGCAGAGAAAAAATAAAAAACTACCTCTCCAAACGAATTAACCCCGGCTGTTCCACTAGCCAGCGGTTTTCCTCGCGGCGGAAGATGGCGGGGAGTTTTACCTCGACTTTGCTATAGACTCCGTCTTCAAAGTTGGAGGCGAAGGTTTCTTTGAGACCGCCGGTGTCGTGGCTGGTTTTGTCGTAAGGATGGAGAGGATTGGGGACGACGGCGAAGCGGCCGTCGTTTTCCGTGGATTTCCAAGCCCAGAAAGCGGACATGGCCACTCCGTCAACCTCGGCGAATTTGGGGGTGGGGACGTTGCCGTCCATGGCGGCAGGTTCGAGGCAAATGAGGAGAAAGAGTTTTTTGGTCTGTACAAAACGGTCGCAAGCCTCCAAGGCCTTGGGGACATCCATGCTTTTGGCCAGTTTGTTGAAATCGTCAACAAAGGCTTGCCAGATGCTTTTTTCCATGGGCTTAGCGTCGGGTACAGCCGGGACAGGCCCTGATGAGGCGGCAGAACCGAGGGAGGAAAGGTCGTCTGGCATGAGCCGTTCGAGAGTCTCCACCTTTTGCCGGAGGCTCCTCACCTCGGAATTAAGTTTGGAAAATTTTGCCACCGCTTCGTTGGTCTGGCGAAGTCCGGCCCACACATAGGCCGCCACCATGAGGGAAATGACCCCCATGACCAAGCCCAAAATCACCAACATATCGGCGGCCAAGGGGGGCAGTACCCCACTTTCCATCGCCTTCTCCGCCCCTTCGCCCTCCGGCGCGGCCATGGCTACGCTATCTATGGCAAGTGTCAGGGCGAGGAGAAAATAAATTTTTCGTTTCATCAATATCACTCCTAGAGGGGTATTCGTCTTTAGGAGTGGAAAATCCTGCCGTGTCTTTGTAAAAACTTGTCATAGGTTTATTTGCTACTCGATAGTAGCAAATAAAGTAGCAAATAAAATTAGGCTATGATATAATACCCTCATCGGGTTCCAAAGGAGGGTGAAAGCGATGAACTTAGGGATCGAAACGGAGGTACAGGAATTTAAAAAGACTACGGGAGAACTAAAAGAAGGCATTATCTCTCTAGGCTCCATGCTGAATAAACATGGGTATGGAACGCTTTATTTTGGGGTGAAGGACAACGGTGATGTTATCGGTCAGCAAATTGGGAATAGTACCTTGCGAGATATTTCACAGGCGGTAGCCAATCATCTGAAGCCCCAAGTAATCCCCACCATCAGCCTTGAACTTATGGAAGAAAAAAATGTCATCAAGGTATATGTTGAGGGACAGGATATTCCCTATTCCGCCCACGGCAAATATTATATTCGCTCGGCGGACGAAGATCGAGAACTTTCTCCTCGGCAGCTTCGGTCGTTAATGCTTAAGGTGCATCAAGTAGATACAATTTCCCAACAACCAAATCGGGAGCAAAAGCTGTCTTTTAAAATGCTGAGAGGACTTTTTGTCACCAATAATCTTACTATCAATAACAATAACGAATTTTTTGAAACTAATCTTGGATTAAAACTGGATAATGGCCAATATAATATCATGGCCGGTCTTTTGGCTGATCAAAACGACATCTCCATCAAAATTGCCACCTTCCGCGGTAGAGATAAAAGCCAGCTTGTAAGAAGGAATGAATATGGCTACAAATGCTTGCTCGTAGCCATGGATCAAGTGTTAAACTACATGGAATCCATTAACGATACGGCGGTGGAAATCAAAACCCACGGCAGGGTGGAGGAAAAGCTCTTTGATATGTTGTGTTTTAGGGAGGCGTGGATTAATGCGTGTCTGCATACAAAATGGGAATTTCAGAATCCACCCACCGTCTATATTTATCAAGATAGGATAGAGATTATATCTACGGGCGGTTTGCCGGAAGCTCTCTCTAAAGAGGAATTTTTTAAAGGCATTAGCCGTCCTGTAAACGCAAAGCTACAAAAAATATTCGGACAATTAAATTATGTGGAACAAACCGGTCATGGCATTCCCTTGATAGTAGGCACCTACGGCAAACAGGCCTTTGATATTATGACCAACTATATCAATGTGACTCTGCCTTTTAATAAAGCCGTGAAACCATTACCGGACGGGACAAGCGATCTGAATGATTCACAGCGGAAAATTTTCACTTTGCTGAAACGCAATCCGGCCTATACGATAAAGGATTTGGTGCAAGAGGCGGCCTTAAGCGACGGCTATGTGCGTAAAATCCTGACTGAGTTGAAAGCCAAAGACTGCCTTCAGCGCGTTGGCTCCAATAAAAAAGGGTATTGGCAGACGAGTGCCGTGTGAAATAACTAGAAACTACAGTTTTCGCGGCAGGATTTAGCGATTTTTTGTAGAACAGAGCCGTGTAGAGATTCAGAGATTCGCGAGTATAGATACTCACTTTTATCGGGAGGGGTTAGCATTGGGGATTAACAATAAAAAGCTGGTATTAGCGATAGTGGGAATGTTACTCTTGCCTATTGCCGGTTGTGGAAATGACCAAGCAGGCGGTAATGGCAGTGAAGCAAAGCCCGTGGCCAAAATGGAAGTTCCGGCCAGAGCCGAGGTGGCCACCGCCCCCACGGAGGTCTTTAAGTTCGGCGATCACGAAGGGAAAGTCTATGAATTGACGGGGGTGGATCTCCAAAAACTTATTCGCACCGGCAAAATTGTTACCTTGGGACAGGAGATATTCTTTCACACCGACAGCGCCGGGGAAGCGGATAAGCATCAACACATGCGGAAAGTGACGATGAAAGGCGAGACTATCACAGATCTCACCGACCTAGGGCAAAGCGGCGATATTGCCTCCTTGGCTACCAACGGTAAAGTGGTAGTTTGGCCGTCAGCCGATAGTAAGTTGGCTATTTATGACGGTACCGACGTTAAGATTGGCGATAAATGGCGCGGTCTTATGGCCGGTGATGCCGAAAGTGGCGAATTTTACCGTATGCGCGGCGGTACTTTTGAACTGGTGAAGCTGGAAAACGGGGAACAGAAAGAGACGCGCACCGTAGTGGAGGATATGCGTAAGCAACCCGGTTTTGAGAAAGCAGGACTCTCGCCTATATGCGTCGATAACGGGGAATGGTACCTGCGCTACGTTATCCGAGAAAATGACAAAGACCAACATTATCTGCTCGCTCTCGATAAGGACGGCAAAGAATTGCGCCGCTATGAGGGGCTGACCGAACTGCCTCGCGGTTGGGCGGTAACGGCCAATTATGTGATTCATGCCTGTTCCAAAGGGGAGCTGCGTATTTTCGACAAAGCCACCGGCCAAATAATAGCCGACACAAAAATAAATTTGCGTCCCTTCGCGCTCTGGACTATCACGGGTAACGACGTAATTCTCTACGATGACCGCGCCGACAAACTTTATCGTATTGACTTTTGATAACAATAATAAAAAACAAAAGCCTCCTACATTTCGTTGGGGGGCTTTTTGTTGACCTTTATTTTAAAATTTTCTCTCCACATGCAAAAACTTAAAGTAGTACTTTATAATTTTCTTGACTAGCTTAAAATCTTAAAGTAGAATGAATGTAAGGGGGTGGGATTATGATACGGCGTGAGCATTATCTGTCCGCTATTAGAGATTTCCAGGACAGCGATTTGATAAAAGTGATTACCGGGGTACGACGCTCCGGTAAGTCCGTCTTGATGCGACAGTTCATGGAGGAACTGCAACAGACCGGAAAACATTGTCTGTTCCTTGACTTTGAACTTTGGCACGTTTCTAAAGAATTTTCTGATACTAATAACCTCATTAAGTATATAGAGTCACAGCTTTCTGACGAAAAATTGTACCTATTCCTAGACGAAGTGCAAAATTTGCCGGATTGGAATGTCGCTTGTCGCGCTCTCAGACGGCTTAACTGTTCGTTGTTTGTGACCGGTAGTAACTCGAAACTGCTATCGCGAGAGTTCACCAAAGAATTATCGGGACGGTATGTGTCTTTTCGCGTCAGGCCGTTCGTATATCGGGAGGTGGCAGAGTATGCGAGGGAGCTTGGTCGCCCGGCCACCGTCAACGATTATTTGATATGGGGTGGGTTCCCGGCGGCTATAGAGCAACCAAATGAGACCGCGAAAAGACGGTATCTCAGCGATCTGAATAACACGATTATCTATAATGACCTAGAAAATCGTTATCGCATACGCAAAACAGAGATTTTTGAACGAGTGGTAGATTTCCTCCTAGTCTCTAACGCTAGGGTGTTCAGCGCTAATTCCATCGCTACCTATCTGAAGGGACAAGGGGTTTCTATCTCGATACCTACCGTGATTAAGTATCTCGGCTATTTGAAGGAAGCGTATGTGGTGCAGGAACTGCCGTTATATTCGCCCAAGACCAAAGCAAAACTTAGTTACTACGGCAAACTCTATAACGAGGATGTGTCCTTTAATAGCATTAGGAAGGAGGCTAATCGTTATGACTTGACCCATAATCTGGAAAATATCGTGTTAAACGAATTGTTGTATCGAGGCTACGAGGTAACGGTCTTTAATAACCATGGACGCGAAATTGATTTTAGAGCCGTGAAGGGGAGTAAGATATATCTCATACAAGTCGCCTACAGCGTAGTCGAAGACAAGGCCTACGAGCGAGAATTTTCGGCTTTTAATTCCTTGGACAATTCCGTCAAAAAGATTATCATTACTAATGACGAACTCGATTACTCTACCAGCACGGTAGAACACTATAGGCTAAAGGATTTTTTGCTGATGGAGGATTTTTGACCAGAGTTCATGCCTGCGAAATTGGGGAGTGGCGGAAAGAATGAGCTTTTGCGGCGAGCCGACCAAAGAATAACAATCGCGAATAGAATCAATAACAAATTTGGTATTGCCAAAGAGAAAACTATGTGTTAGACTTGGCCAAGCTGAGAGGGGAGAAGGATTTCCCCTAGAGGCTCAGTTTTTTTGTCAGCCTGAAGGAGTGATTACCATGGGCAATGAGAATATGCGCGAAGGTATGCGCCTCGCCCCGGTGGTTGGCTTAGTCAAACAGAATATTTGCTTCCGCGAATGCGCGAAGATAATAAAGATAGCCGAAGAAACCGGCTGTCATATAAGCATTACCGCCGGCAGTCGCAAGGGAACTACCGACAGCCTACTCTCTCTTGTGCAATTAGGTCTTACCCCCGGTCGTACCGTCGTATTGTCTGCTACCGGACAAGCTCCGGAACTTGCTTTCCGCGATTGCTTGAAGGTTTTGGACGGTGGGGCGGCGGCGGCATGAGGACACTGCTCTTTGACGCATACGCCAAAAAACGAAGGAGCTTCTCTTACGGGAGGCTCCTTTTTGTTTGCAGTTTTTGTGTTGCAAATTTAACGCAAATTATGGTTGCAATTTGCAATTGTATAAAATAAAGACCGTAGTTACTGGTGTTTTATATTATATTGTGTTGCATTTTGTGGTACTTACTCCGCCCTTCGTACACCTCCCTTCGTACACCTCCCTCTCTCAATCCGTCATTAAGCCTTCAAGATATGACGCTTGGTCACGTTTACCGTAAATGACAGCGATAATATTGACTTGTTGTGCCGTTTCGTCAATCCAAAAATATATCAGGTAATTTTTGACTACCATGCAACGTAAGCCGCGAGAACACCACGGCTCATATCGAACAAGTGGAATCCTTTCCGGCATAATTCGGAGTGAATCTATAGCCGTACTTGTCTCGTCCAAAAAATTCAGTGTTGCTTGCTGATTTTCAAGTATGTGTAAAAGATATTCTTTTATATCGTCAAGTTGCTGTTCCGCATAAGCATGAATTTTTAAATTATACCGTTTCAAGAGCAAGCTCCTTATATAATCTGGCAAATACCGACTTTGCAGGTTTTCCTTCTTGGGTTAGCGATTCACGATAGCCTTGTTCCAGTAAGGCATGAAATTCTTCGTCGGTCATTTCATCTCGTGCTTTTGGGTGAGACGCACTCCTAACGATTTTTTCTTTTGCTGCCCGAAGCATGAAGTCAGGGACGCTAATATTTTCTCGCCCTGCGTAGTGGGTAATCAAAGCCTCGTCAGTAGTGTTCATGGCCAAATTGTTGTAAGTCATGTCGTGACCTCCTCTCCTGTGGTTATAACACATCAATATCATTATAGAACGCTATGTGTGAATGTCAATGATAAAAATAGATAAGCAAAAAATTTTTCGCCAGCACAAAAAAATTCTTGCCAAACTGATTTACTTGTAATACAATACCCGTGTCGGTTGCGAAATGCTGACGGCGCCTTCGTCAAGTGGTTAAGACACCGCCCTCTCACGGCGGGTTCATGGGTTCGAATCCCATAGGCGTCACCAATTTCGGCGCCTTCGTCAAGCGGTTAAGACACCGCCCTCTCACGGCGGGTTCATGGGTTCGAATCCCATAGGCGTCACCAGCAATTTTTCCGGGAGCGGATTATATATGGAAAAGCCTTTCGAGTTTACCCCTCGAAGGGTTTTTTGTTTTATGAGGTGAAAAATTTGCGTCTCTATATTGCCGAAAAACCAAGCATGGGCAGAGAGCTGGCTAGGTGCCTCAAGGAGCCTCACCGCCCTCGCGACGGCTTTATTGAAACCGGCGAAGGGATTGTCACTTGGCTCTTCGGTCATATTTTACGGCAGGCGGAGCCGGAGGAGTACGACCCCAAATTCAAACGCTGGCTGGCCGAGGATCTCCCCATTATTCCTCAGGAATGGAAACTCTTGGTTGACGACAAGTGCGCCAAGCAGTTTGCCATTTTGCGCGGACTAATCGACAAGGCCGACGAGATCGTTCACGCCGGCGACCCCGACAGGGAGGGGCAGCTCCTCGTGGATGAGGTGCTGGATTATCTGGGAAATAAAAAGCCCGTGAAGCGTATTCTCCTGAACGCCTTGGACGAAACCAGTATCAAAAAGGCCAACGCCGACCTACGGGATAACGGGGCTTTTTTTAACCTGAAACAGTCGGCCTTAGCTCGCGCCAGAGCCGACTGGCTCATTGGAATGAATCTCTCGCGAGCCTATACTTTGGCGGCTCGCCGCGCCGGACACGACGTGACTTTTCCCATCGGTCGGGTGAAAACCCCTACCTTGTCCTTGGTGGTGCGCCGGGAACGGGAGATTGAAAATTTTAAGAGCGTGGATTATTACCAAATAAAGGCCGAGTTTAACCATGAGAACGGCTCCTTTACGGCGTTGTGGAAACCGAAAGACACCCAAGAGGGCTTGGACAGCGAGGGGCGGCTCCTCGCTAAGAAAATCGCCGCGGCAAAACTGGCCGCATTTGCCGAGCCGCCTTTGGAGGGGGCAATTTCCGCCTATCAAAAGACCAAAAAGAAGGAGTCGCCCCCCTTGCCCTTTGCCCTATCTTCTTTGCAGGTGCTGGCCGGGAAGCGGTTTGGCTATTCTCCCCAATTGGTTCTCGACACCGCCCAGAAGCTCTACGAAAAAAAGCTCACCACCTATCCCCGTTCCGATTGCGAATATTTGCCCACCAACCAATTCGCCGACGGAAAAATCATTATCGCGAATCTCATGGCCGCCGAGAATGAAGAGCTGGCGCAGTGGGCGAGGGGCGCGGACTCAAGTCAAAAGAGCCGGGCGTGGAACGACAAAAAAATATCCGCTCACCACGCCATTATTCCCACCCGGGTGAAAGCCCCCTTGGGAGGCCTCTCCCCGGTGGAACGGGATATTTACTTCTTGGTGGCCAGAAATTATCTGGCGCAGTTCTACCCCCTCCACGTCTATGACCAGACGAAATTGGAGGTAAGCTACAAGGACGAAATTTTCGCCGCCACGGGGCGCACGGAAATAGATTTGGGTTGGAAGATAATGTATTTGGCCAAAAAGCAGGAAAAAGAGGAGGAAGGGTCGAAAGAAAACGACAAGGAAGAAGAAAACGTAACCCTCCCCCCCATGGCCAAGAAAGACCGGGTAGAATATGCCCGGGGGGAGATAAAGGCCAAGGCCACCACGCCGCCTTCCCGTTTCACGGCGGCTACGCTCCTCGCCGGCATGAAGGAAATTCACAAGTATGTGAAGAACCCGGAGGCGAAGAAGCAACTGAAGGATGTCTATGGCATCGGCACCGAAGCCACTCGCGCCACCATCATTTCAGACCTCATTGGTCGCCGTTTTCTCAAGGAAAAGGGGAAGAAGAAACTTTTGGTGCCGGAGGAGGCCGCCTATCTCTTGGTAGATGCTTTGCCGGACGAGATGACCTACCCCGACTCCACCGCTATCTGGGAGGATAGATTACACTCCATGTCCGAGGGGGAGGGGACGCTGGCCGAATTTCTCCAAAGTCAAATCGCCTTCACCCGAGCGCTGTGCGCCAAGGCCAGTGAGGTGAAAATCAAGACTTCCGAGGGGCATGTCTGCCCCCGTTGCCATAAGGGCGTACTCAAGAAGCGCCAAGGCAGAAACGGCGATTTCTGGGGTTGTTCCAATTTTCCCCGTTGTCGCATGACCTGCAACGACAAGGGAGGCGAGCCGGACTTAGCCCAAGCCCAACAGAAAAGTGTTGCTCTTACCGGCAACATCAGTATTGCAAATCGCAACTACGAACCGCCCCCGGATATATATGAAGTACTGGGGGATCCATACGAGGTATAAAAAATATAAAGGGGTGCAGGGGCGTAAGTCCCTGCTGGGAGTCCAGAGGGCAAAGCCCTTTGGTGGGGTTTGGGGCAAGGCCACAAATAGCCCCAAAATAAAGGAGGAATAATTTTTTTGGACGTAGTGCCCATATTAACCCGGCTGTTTACGGTGCTGTTTTTGGTTTTTATGAACGGCTTTTTCGTGGCCGCGGAGTTTGCCTGTGTGAAGATACGCCCCTCTAGGCTGGAAACTTTGTTGCAGGAGGGGGAGAAATGGCCGAAGTACGCCAAGGAGCTGACGGATCATCTGGATGCCTCCCTTTCCGTTACTCAACTGGGCATCACCTTGGCATCCTTGGGGCTGGGCTGGGTCGGCGAACCTTTTGTGGCCATGTTTATCCTGCCGGTGACGCATCTCATGGGGCTGGACGAGACTTTGGGGCATACCGTTTCCCTGATGGTGGGTTTTGCCATTATCACCGCCATGCACATTATCTTGGGGGAACTGGCGCCGAAGTCTCTGGCCATTCAGAACGTGGAAGGCATCATGCGCCGGGTGGCTCTCCCGATGCTCCTCTTTGGTCGTTTGATGGCGCCCTTTGTGTGGCTCTTAAATCACCTAGCGGGGGGCGTGCTGAAGCTCATGGGCTTTGACGCCGCCAAGGAAAGCGAGTCGGCTCATACGGAAGAGGAAATTCGGTTGCTCATGGAAGAAAGTCATAAACAAGGACTTATCGACGATACGGAAGTGGATTTTGTGGATAACGTCTTTGATTTCACGGAGCTGACGGTGCGAGAAATAATGGTGCCTCGCACGGATATGATTTGCCTGTATCTGGAGGACACTTGGGAAGAAAATATTGCCGTTATCATGGAGGAAAAATTGACCCGGTATCCCATTTGTCGGGAGGACAAGGACAATATCGTGGGTTTCCTTCACGTTAAGGACATTATGAGCGCTCTTTACGGCGGCAAGCGAGTTTCTCTAAAAAAGATGGCGCGGAAAGTTCTCATGGTGCCGGAAAGCATGGACGTGAGTTTACTATTAAAGACCATGCAAAAGAGCCGTTCTCAGCTGGCTATCGTGGTGGATGAATACGGCGGCACCGCCGGTATGGTGACTATTGAGGACATTATCGAGGAAATCGTGGGGGATATTCAGGACGAATTTGACGAAGAGCGTCCCACGGTGGAGGATTTGGGACGGGGAATATATTCCGTGGATGCCAAACTGCTCCTTGATGATTTGGAGGACGAACTTGACATTAAAGTCGAGGACGAAGACGTTGATTCGGTGGGGGGCTGGCTCAACGACCAGATAGGGGGCGATCCGAGGATAGGGCAAATGGCCGCCTGTCAGGCTAATTTATTTTATGTGGGAGAAATGGAAGGCACGCGCATCACCAGAGTTTTGGTGCGTATCGCTAGGGAAGCAACAAACGAATAAAAATATAAAGGGGTGCAGGGGGCAATGCTCCCTGCTGGGAGTCCAGAGGGCAAAGCCCTTTGGTGGGGTTTGGGGTGAAACCCCAATAAAAAAAGGAGCGAGAAAAATGGCTTTTAAGCAGGACAAGTTCGCGGAGGTTATCAAGGAGTTCACGGTAGGGACGGAGGCACTGAAGGAGATTGCCGCTAATTTCCGGCAGGATTTGAAATTGGGCTTAAAAAATCCCGATGATTCTTCCCTGAGAATGTTGAAATCCTATGTGGGACTCCCTACGGGAAAAGAAAAGGGCGAGTATTTGGCGCTGGATTTTGGCGGCACCAATGTGCGCGTTTTGCGTATTCGCTTGGAGGGCGCCGGCAAATATGAAGTGGTCAAACGGGTGGGCAAGCCCTTGAAAGTGGATGGCATTTATGATTATGTGGGTTTAGGTTCCAAATGCGAAGATATGTTTGACTTTTTGGCCGGCCTTATTGACGAAGCGGTGGATGGCGACCATCAAACGAAATTTTTGCTGGGTCACACCTTCTCTTTCCCTTCGGAACAAACCAATCTTGACAACGCCAAGTTAATTATTTGGACGAAGGAATTTGCCACGGAGGGCGTGGAAGGCAAGGTAGTGAACGACCTTTTGCGCGATGCCTTAAAGCGCAAGGGTGTGGATAATGTGGAGCCGGTGGCGGTCATCAATGATACGGTGGCGGTGCTCTTGTCGGCGGCTTACAAGCAGGACGATACGCGCATCGGTTCCATTTACGCCACGGGGCATAATACTTGCTACTTGGAGCCTTACGCCGACAAGGCGGAGCCTCCCATGATTTTAAATTTGGAATCCGGCGGATTCTCGAAACTTGCCCCTAACCGTTATGATAAGATGTTAGACGAAGCCTCGGAAAAACCCGGGGAGCAACGCTTGGAGAAAATGGTTTCCGGCCGCTATATGGGCGAGCTTTTCAGCATGGGGTTGGCCATTCTCTATGATGATGCCCGGTGGCGTTACGGCTTCACCAGCATCGATATGTCCGGGATTATCGCCGACTCCAGCCCCGACAAGAGCGAAGTGGTGCGTATAGTGTCCGGCCGCGTCGGCAAAGAGCCGGATGCGGCGGAGTGCGCCGACATTCAAAAGCTGGCCAAGGTCATTCTCACTCGTTCGGTGCGCCTAGTCACCGCCACTTTCGTGGGGATTCTCTGGCAACTGGCTGGGGAGGGTAAGTTAGGCCGTCAGCATATTGCGGTGGATGGTTCCGTCTATGAAAAAATGCCGGGAGCCAAAGAGGGCATCATGGCGACCCTGCAAGAGTTACTCGGAGAGGACGCCGCCGAGGTTGACACGATTCTGGACAACGGTGGTTCCGGCCTTGGCGCCGCTATCGCCGCCGCTATGGCTGAGGGGTAAGCTCAAAGGTTTATATAGCAGGGGGGTGCGAAAGTATGGAGCAAACACTGGAGTTTAAACTTTCGCCCAAGCCCCTGATGACCCCTAAATTACAAAAGGCCATTCGCATTCTGCAAATGGCTACCCCGGACTTGCGAGAATTGATGGAAAGGGAGTACGCCGAAAATCCGGCTTTGGAGATTGAGTACCCTCAAGAGGCATTGGCTGAAACGAAGGAGGGCGGCGAGGAGGATAAACTTGCCGCCCTTGCCGAGTATCTGGATGCGGATGAGCGCCATTATCTGCCCACCCGGGAGGAACGGGAGCCGATTTTTACCGCCCCCAAGGGTATGACCTTGGCTGATTACTTGATGACGCAGGTACGCTTTATTTTTCGTAACAAAAATAAATTAAAGTTAGCTACTTTCATGGTGGGAAGCATTGACAGCCGAGGTTATCTCACGTTGACGACAGAGGAAATTGTCGAAGCCACCGGCGCAGCTAAGACTGAGGTGGAAGGGATTCTAAAGCGTTTGCAGGAGTTGGAGCCGGTAGGGGTAGCCGCGAGGAATCTCGCCGAGTGCCTCAGATTGCAAGCCAAAAGCAGGGGCATTTATGACGGCTTGGTGGCGGCTCTTATCGACAAATATTTGCGAGAGGTTGCGGCGGCGAAACTTAAACAAATCGCGGCGGCGGAGGGAGCCACCTTGGGCGAGGTGCAAGCCGCCGTGGACACCCTGAAAACCTTAAATCCCAAACCGGGTAGTTCCTACGGTAGCGAAAACACCGTCTATGTCATCCCCGACGTAGTGTGGCAGGAAACGGAAACTGGCTATCAAGTAGTGATAAACGACAGGTATTTACCAAAATTATTTTTAAGTCCCACCTTGGGACAAATTAAAACCGCGGATAAAACCATAAAAAAATATTTGCATCGCCAGTTGGAAAATGCCGCTTGGCTCCTCAAAAGCATCGAACAACGCCGCCAGACCCTGCGTCGCGTAGTGGAAAACATCCTCGCTCACCAGCCGAAGCTGGCCGCCAAGGGATTGCAGACGCTAGAGCCTCTTTCCATGAAGGAAGTAGCGGAGAGTTTGGGACTGCATGAATCAACGGTAAGCCGCGCCGTCGCCAATAAATATTTAGCCCTACCTTGGGGAGTAGTGCCGCTGCGCCAATTTTTTTCTGCCAGCCTAGCCTCGCCGGGGGAAGAGCAGTATAACGCCGGGCAGGTGAAGGCGGCAATACGAGAAATAATAGACGGCGAGGACAACCAAAAACCCTACTCCGACCAAAAAATCGCCGCGCTCCTAGCCAAACGTCAATTATCAGTTTCCCGGCGCACGGTGGTAAAGTACCGGGAACAAATGGGCTTTCCTTCGTCGGTGAAGAGGAGGAGGTATTAGTGGAGGTGACAATATGTTAAGAATATTTTTTTGTATTGCTTTAATCATGTTTTTAACGGCTTATCCTACTCTGGGATCAAAAGCATCCCCCATTCCCTTGCGAGGAGTGGTGGAGGGGTTTTACGGTACTCCTTGGAGCCACGAGGAGCGGCTGGATATGCTGAAGTTTTGCGGCGAGCAGGGACTTAATGCTTACATTTATGCGCCTAAGGATGACCCTTATCATAAAGAACGCTGGCGCGAGCCTTATCCGGCGGACAAGGCTCGGGAACTGGCCGAACTGGTGGCTTTTGCCAAGGAAAATCAGGTGGAATTTATTTTTGCTGTTTCCCCGGGGGCGGATTTGCAGTACGAGGGACTGGCCGCCGTGACGGATCAGGGGATTTTCCGGCAGAAATTGGAGGATATGTATCAGCTGGGGGTGCGCCGGTTCGCCATTTTCTTTGACGATATTAAGGGCATGACGGAGAAAAGCGACGTGAACGCCGCCGATGGCAAGAATCAAGCCAAGTTTATCAACGATGTGGAACGGGGCTTTCGCGAGATTCACCCCGATGTATTGCCTTTTTTGACAGTCGGTACAGAATATTATTATAGTGATATGGTGAACAGTGAAGGAACCAAGCCCTATACCCACGCTTTCACTTGGATGCTTCACCCGGAGGTGACGGCGCTATACACCGGCAACGGGGTGGTAACGGATGGCATCAGCGACGAAGAAAAGAAACTGGCGGATAAGGTTTGTCATCGTCCTTTGGGGATTTGGTGGAATTATCCCGTTAATGATTATATGGAAAGCAAGCTGGCTTTGGGCGCCGTTGCCAATTTGCCCAAGGAGGCGGAAATCCCGGCCATTTTCTTCAATCCCATGAAGTACGAGGAGCTTTCCAAAATAGCTTTGGCCACCGGCGCCGAATACGCCCAAAACCCGGAGAAGTATCAGCCGGAGGTGGCTTGGTATCGCGCTTTGCGTAAGCTCTACGGCAATCTCGCCGCCGATATGGAGCAATTCGCGACCCATTCGAGGCATTTGGAAAACAGCTGGGCAAGGGTAGGCCAGCCCGACGCCCCGGAGTTGCGTAAGGAAATGGACGAGTTTTGGGCGGCGTGGAAAGCGGGCGGTATCGAGTCCGACGCCAAATGGTTCGACCTAAGACAGCGCTTTGAGAACATGGACAGGGTGGGCGAGCGTCTGGAAAAGGGGCTTTCCCCCAAAGCCTTAAAAGAATGTACTCCCCAGTTAAAACTATTTAGGGAACTGGCTGCCGGAGGCGGCGAGGCGTTGCAACTCCTGCGCCTCGTTCGCACCTCTCCCGGGGAGGCCAATAAAGAATTAAGCGCCCTCAAGCAAAAAATCAGGAGGTTCACTGGCGAAGAAAAAACGGTTAAAATCTCGGAGACAGTGGCCTTGGCCTTTTTGAAGGAAGTAATAGAATATGTAGAAAACCAATAAGTATTTATTGCAGGGTCAAGGGGCTGCTAGCCCCTTGTGGGGTTTGGGGCATAAGCAGACTCTTAGGGCGCAAGCCCTTAGAGGTCGCTTATACAAAGTAAAGCCCCAATATTCTATAGCAAACGGAGGCAAATATGAGCCTACAGGACACGCCCCGAGGCAGCCGGGTGCATATTGGTTTGTTTGGGGAGCGCAATAGCGGTAAATCATCTCTCTTGAACGCCCTGACGGGGCAGCAGGTGGCGGTGGTGTCGGCAACCCCCGGCACCACTACGGACACTGTCTATAAGGCTATGGAGATAGCCGGTTTAGGGCCGGTGGTGTTCATGGATACGGCGGGGTTTGATGATGAGGGCAGTTTAGGGGAGAAGCGACTTATTAAGACCCATGAGGCCAAACGGGTGGCGGATGCGGCCATTGTCCTTTTCTCCCCGGAGGGAGCCGTGAGCCAAAGGGAAAGGGAGTGGGTCGCGGCGTTGCAAAAGGCCGCCACCCCCATAATTCCCGTGGTGAGCAAAAAAGATATACTCTCCGACGGCGGCGCGGCTAAAGCCAAGGAGATTTCCACGCTGTGGCCGACCTTGCCCCGAGTTTGGCGAGTCAGTTCGCTGACGGGTGAGGGAGTGGAGGCTTTGCGAGATGCCTTGGTAGCCGCTCTCTCCGAGGATAATGAAGCGAGCATTACCGGCAACCTTTGCGCCGCCGGGGACATGGTGCTGCTGGTTATGCCCCAAGATATTCAGGCTCCCAAGGGGCGACTGATACTGCCCCAAGTGCAGACCCTGCGCGAACTACTTGACAAAAAATGTTTAGTGACCTGCTCTACCGCCGACAATTACTTAGCTACTCTTAAGGCGCTGCAGACTCCCCCCAAACTCATCATTACCGACTCCCAAGTTTTTCGTATGGTCTATGAGAACAAACCGGAGAAGAGCCTACTTACCTCATTTTCGGTATTGTTGGCCGGTTTTAAAGGTGACATTAAGTATTTTTTGGCCGGAGCGGAAAAAATGCTATGCCTTTCGCCGACCGCTAAGATTCTCATCGCGGAGGCTTGCACCCACAGGCCGCTGGAGGAGGATATAGGCAGGGTGAAACTTCCTCGGATGCTAAAAAACCACTTGGGGGAGCAAATTTCCCTCCAAGTGGTCAGCGGCCAAGATTTTCCCCAAGAGCTAACGGGCTACGACCTCATAATTCACTGCGGCGCCTGCATGTTTAACCGTCGCTATGTACTTAATAGGGTAGGCCTAGCCAAGGCGGCGCAAGTCCCTATGACGAATTACGGACTGGCCATAGCGGCGCTCTCCGGGATTTTGGATAAGGTGGCTATTGTCGGTGGCTGATTTTTGATTGAATAGGTGGTGTCTAAAATGGCTATCATGTCGAAACGTATCGACTATCCTTTTGTTGTTGCTTCCGAGAAAACGGATGATTTTTTCAGGACGATGCGCAAGCCAAAAGGAGAGCGAGGTAGCGATCTCCTGCTGGCAAGAGCCAAAAAACACGAAAACGCTATGAAGAGTATGCAAGTTGGGATTATAGTTCATGAAAAATGAGTATTTGTTGGAAACCTTGAATGAAGAAAGACTTTCACTACTACAGAGATTCAGTTGTGGAAATGGCCATATTGATAACTATTTTCACCATAAAATAAAATATGATGATGATAGTGTTTGTTATGTTTACTGGGATGAGAAAGCCGGAGAAATTATCGGCGTTGCTTCCGTGTGTTGTTCCGGTATAGGCAAAAATTTACAACTTCTTTTTAGATTTTTTACAATATGCTTCGTGAAAGCTCCAGTTCCGGCTCCCAGTTCACAAATGTTAGATGTTTTATCCCAAGCAATATTATTTAGCATTTTATGGGCAAGAAAATGTGAGCTGGGCAAAATGCTCCCGATTTTCTTTGGCTCAGACAAGAAACGTCGCAAAAACATCACATTTTCCGAGTAGGACATGATAAAACCGTACCTCCTATCGCCGGTAGGTAACGCAGGAATCGGGTGATTCCCAAACAGTAACAGCCGCTAGGCGACAATTATTTCCCAGACAAGTTGCTTCTTCTAAAACCGTAAATATATATTGCGCAATATTCTCGGCGGTGGGATTTGTTCCTTGGGTAAAAGGGGGCAGCTCATTTAAATATTGGTGATCCAGCTCCGCTAAAATTTCTTTGAGAGCGGCTTTCAGTTCCTTAAAGTCAATCAACATTCCCAAGGCATCCAGTTCCTCACCGCAGACCGCCGCCTCCACTGTCCAATTATGACCGTGGAGGCGGTCGCATTTTCCGGGATACCCCACAATTCTGTGCGCCGCCTCAAAGGCGGCTTTTACTTTTATTTCGTACATTTTTCACCTGTTCTCTTCCTGTTTTTCCATATCTACCAGCTTGTCCCCGTACAGAGCCTTGGCCAGTCTGGTGAAGGGGCCGTTGGGAGGTTGGTAGAATATGGGTTGACCGCAGAAAACAAAATAATTGATGCGGTCGCCAAAGTGGCTCAAGCGGCTTAGCCCATAGACGATGCTTACGGCGGCGGCAATAAAGAAGGTGAAGCCGTAGCTGCTTTCTCCCCACCAGTACAGCCCTAGGAGGCCAAAGACCAGATTGCCCACGAGGAAACTTAAGGCCACTTTTAACACGTCCTGCTGGAAATCAAAATACACCATTAAAATATAAATGACTTGCAGAACTCCGGTGAAGAAAACTCCCATGAGAATGACGTTGAACATATTTACCTGCTGATAAGTGATACCTGCCCAAGATAGGAAGTAATTCCCCAGCGCCAAAAAGACTAGAGTGCATACCAGCTGGAACTCCACAATATGTCGCATCTCAAACCACAGCGTATGTAATAAATCTTTTCTGGCATCGTCTATTTCCCGGAAGTTTCCCTTGCGGATAACATAGGCAAAATATTTTTGGTAACGCTCGTAAAAGCTGGTTTCCACCGACACCACGAAGAGGGTCATTAAGGGTAAAATGGAAAGAAAGGCGTAGAAGGTCACCACATCATACACGGGAGCATAGCGATAAGTCCCTCCCACCGTCACTCCCCAAGGGCCTTGCCACACGATGACGTTGGGGATAAAGATGCCGGCGGTGTAGCACATGGCGATGGCTAGGAGCCGCCAGTGTTTCTCAATGTAGGGGAGAAAGGCGAAGTTTAGACCTCCCTTAGGCAGTCCGAAATGCGCCGTTATGTGCAGGAAGAATAGGAGGACGATAGTCCCCATACCGATGTCCATGGCGAGCAAAGCCCCCTGTACCGAAGGCAAAAATTCCCCGGCGAAAAACAGCGCCGTCAACCCGATGCTGAGCAGCGCTCCGGCTAGATAACTCAGCAAAAGCCGTTTGTACTTCTTCACGGCGGAAAGATACACGCTTTGCACCCACACCAGCATGAGCTGGGCAAAGAAGAGATAGCCTAGGAGTTTAGTAAAAAATTCCAAGGGTTTCCCCCAGAAAAAGACCGAGGCGAGAATCCCACCGGCGGCGGTCATAATGGCTCCCATGCCAAAGAGTGAAGAGGTGACATCCTGATACCGCTCCACCGACAGGCAGTCCGCCACATAACGGGTCAAAATCATGGTAAAACCACAGGAAATAATTTGTGAAAAGACAAAGGCATAAACCACGGAACCCACAAATTCTTGGGATTCCTCTCCCCCCACGCCGAAGAGCATAAAAATGCCCTGAATAGCCAGCACCATCCCTGTAAGCAGGGCGAAGGGGCCGGCGGTGACAATGGCGGAATAAGAATACGCTTTCAGCTTCCCAGCTGCCGTGCGCGCTCGAAACAATTTTTTTAACTCAAAGCCGACTCCGGCCATGTTTTTCACCTAACCTTCTCTTTTTTTCGTGCAATGTATAGAAATTTAGCGGCTAATGCCGTATAATTGACTTGTTTATATAAAGGAGATGATTTGCATGTCTATGGCTGCCACCGTGAATGTCAGCATTCGCCTAGATAGGGAATTAAAGGAGCGCGCCGACGAATTTTTCAAGGAAGTGGGCATGAACTTTTCTACCGCTGTCAATGTTTTTCTCCGTCAGACCTTGCGCTTAGGAAAAATCCCCTTTAACATCGCCGTGGATCGCCCCAACGAGGAAACCATTGCCGCCCTGCTCGAAGGGGAGCGGCTGGCTTATGACACCTCCGTTAAGGGGTACACCAGCGCCGAAGAGTTGTTTGCCGAGCTGAATGCGGAGATGGAGCAGGAAAATGGGTACTAACAAATACGCGATCAAGCCCACGGCGCAGTTTCGCAAAGATTATAAGCTGGCCAAAAAACGTGGACTGAAAATGGATTTACTGGCCAAGGTTATAAACACCTTGGCCGCAGGTGAGCCGCTCCCTGCCAAACACAAAGACCATGCCCTCAAAGGACGCTGGCAAGGCCGCCGGGAGTGTCACGTCCTTCCTGATTGGTTACTTGTGTATCAAAAAACGGAGACGATCTTGGTGCTTGACCTTTTCCGCACCGGAACTCATCAGGATATTTTTGGGGACGAGTAGGTGACTTCCGGCTTCTCTCCCCATATTCTACCCTCCCCACCGCAATTCCTGCCGACTCAGCAAAAAAGTGATGCAGCTCTGCGATTGACTCCTAAAAAAACTTTCATTTTTATCTACAAAAAAGCCCCCGGCAGTGTCGCTGGATACTGCCGGGGGCTTTGACAATATTTACTTACCGATGCATTTCAATGCGTACCAGCAAAAACGCCGTCACCGCCATGGGGAAACCAAGCCAAGAACAACCTGCGTCCTTGGCATGTGATGCTTAGTGTTAGTTTTTAAATAAGGTTACACAGCAACGGGAAATTCCAGATATTCTAAATCATCTTCCCAGACATCGTATAGAGGCCATTTACCGTCCGATTCCTGTACATCGTCCTCTACAACATACCACGTCTTGCCATCTTCAGTAACTGTTTTATCTACAATCAATCCCGTTTTGCCTGTAGATTTAATACGTACTTCTTCGTATTCATTAAACATGAGTGTCACCTCTCTTTCCTATTCTGTAAGCAGTAACGAATTGTGGCCTATTATCATACGGAACTATTTTCCAGCAGGTGATGAATTGTCGCTGTTTGGTCACACCTAGCATCATGTACACAGAAAAGCCCTGTATTCCCGTAGGCAGTTGACGATATTCCGAGGCTTTATCTATATCAAATTCCGTCTCTATATCCTTAAACAGTCGCACATGCTTGGAAGGGGTATAGCCCACGTCTATAAACTCGTGGTAGTGTTTGCTTCCGGGCTTTAGAAGATAATTTCGTATTTTGGCCACCGGAACGATCACTTTGGCCGATGGATAATGTTGCGGTGTGCAAAACATAGTGGCAAAACCTCCACGAACATTATACTTCAGCAAATTAACATTAACAAGCAGAAAAATGACGCTCACCGGTGCTAATGGTCATGTGCAACGGTAGTAACGAAATTTCTGGTGGTAAAATTTTCGTGTCAGACTCAAGTGTAAATACCAATGGAAGTTTGTCATTGTTTGCCATGACCAAACTAGAAACAGGCTATAAAAACCAAGGGGTTTACACGTCGTGGAACACTCCACTTATAAAAGCCCCCGGCAGTGTCGCTGAATACTGCCGGGGCTTTGACAATATTTAATTACCGATGCACCGCTATGGCTTGAGTGAGGGCTTGGAGGCTGTCGTTTAAGGCTGCGAGACGGCTTTCAATGCGTACCAGCAAAAACGCCGTCACCGCCATGGGGAAACCGTAACTGCCTATCATGGATAAAAGCTCCGTCATCTTTATCACCTCCCTTTTCTATACTACTTGCAGAAAGGGAGGCTGTTTACCAAAAAAATCTGGTTGATTTTTATAGCAGGTACTGCATATGAAGACAATTAGGTAGGTAGTTATCATACAAGTCAGCTTTTTTGTCTTTTTGCCTTTTATTGACATGATTTATCGACTAAATTTCATCGATAAAAGTGAATTATACTGCATTATATGCTATGATTCTTACAGAAAATGTAATATAAAGCGCGCATAATGAATAGCTAAGATAATGAGGAAGAGCAAGAAAAATAAAAATTTTACTTGCATAGGCTGGTTTCGTGTAGTAGAATGACTGCAGAGTATGTAAAGCCCACGCTAGTGGGCTTATATTTATATTGTGTTATGGAAAGGAGAGACAGATATGCTGGCTCAGGTTATGGAGGAAGAACAGGAGTACGAGTTAATCGACGGGCAGGAGGTGCGGATGTTCGCCGCCAGTATTCCTCATACAAATATTCAGGTGAATCTATGCACTATAATAAGGAA
This sequence comes from Selenomonadaceae bacterium, assembly GCA_017476005.1. Classification (GTDB taxonomy): domain Bacteria; phylum Bacillota; class Negativicutes; order Selenomonadales; family Selenomonadaceae; genus RGIG5097. The sequence continues at coordinate 30,497 of JAFVEM010000058.1, forward strand.
TTTTCTCAAGGGCAAGCATTGCAAGGTCTTTGTCGAGCCTAGAGTCGTTTTCGACGATAAAAGCTGGTTCCAGCCGGATTTGGCGGTAGTCTGCGATCGCCGCAAAATAAAATTGAACTGCATCCAAGGCGCTCCCGATTTTGTGGTGGAAATTCTTTCGCCTACTACGGCCTCCCGTGATTTTGGCGTTAAGAAGGACAAATACGAGGCTAGCGGCGTTAAAGAATATTGGATAATCGATCCTAAAGCTGAAAATATAATGGTATATCTCCTGCAAGACGGTAAATATGTATTGGACAATGTTTATCATCGTTTTACGGAGGAGGAATGGGAGGGGCTGGACGCGGCGCAAAAAGAGGCGCAACAGCAAAAAATGTCCCTGAAAATTTCCCTCTACGACGATTTGCTTATAGAGGTGGCCGAGGTCTTTGAGGATTAGAGAGGCCTATCGGATCTATGCCGTGGGGTATTTTATCAAGTCCCTGACGGAGTACCAAAAAGAATTTATCGAAACATCGTCTACATGAATCATCTGCTTGAACGCTAAAAACTGGGGGCTGTGCAGAAACTTATCTGCATAGCCCCCAGTCATTTTTTTAAAAGGAATTTTTTATGCCGTTATATTATTGCCTTTTTTCACCAATAATGTATAGGTGCCATCGTCGTTGGGGGATAGCTCCAAGACCTTATGCCCCTCGTCTTTCAGACTGCGTGGGACGTTTTGCACCGGCTCTCCGCCGTTTAGTCTTACTTCCAAAATATCTCCGTCCGCAAGGTCTTCTAGGGCTACCTTTGTCTTGACGAAGGTGATGGGGCAGACCACGTCCGTGATGTCGATACGTTCCTTTGCTTGCCAGCTCATAGTATCACTAACTCCTCTTGCGTTACGTTTTTGTTCTTATCAATCAAAAAACTCTTCAGCACCGGCTCCCTATCGCATAGGGAGAGAATGAGATAGCTGGCGCCGGTGTCGTAGGCCAGTCGCTTATCTTCCTCGGAGGGACGAGAGGGAGTGGCCGGGTGGCTGTGAAAATTGCCCAGCAGCCCCACACCCTTCCGGCGCATATCCTTGACGGCGGCAAACTGCTCTTGGGGATTCATGGAGAAATGTTCCGCGCTTTTATCCACATTGGTGAGAAAATACACCTGTTCAACTTGCTTCTTGCCGTCTTGGATGATTCCCCCCAAAAGTCCGCAGATCTCTAAGGGAGCGTGTTTTTGGGCGTATGCAACGATAGCATCATAATCACTTTTTTTTAATACTAACATGGATTATCAACCCTTTTTATTTTTTAGATTGCAGGTGGGCTGTTCGTAGTCCGTAAGTTCCGTTATGGTAGGATGCTCGCCGCAGATGGCGCAGTCTTTCTGGTGGGGCAGCTTCACTTTGCGGAAATTCATGGTGAGGGCGTTGTAGGTGAGAAGGTAGCCCGTTAAAAGCTCGCCTACGCCTAAAATATATTTTAGAGCCTCCGTGGCTTGCAAAGTGCCGATAACGCCCCCCATCACGCCCAACACTCCGGCTTGGCGGCAGGTGGGTACGGCGTCTTTGGGCGGCGGCTCCTTGAACACACAACGATAACAAGGCCCTTGACCAGGAACATAGGTCATGGTCTGCCCCTCAAAGCGTATTATCCCCGCGTGGGAGAAGGGTTTTTGCAGTAGGACACAGGCATCATTGATGAGAAACTTGGCCGGGAAATTATCGGTGCCGTCGATGATGAAATCATAATCCTGATCGTTGATAATGTCCTTGATGTTGGCGGCGGCCACCATTTCGTCGTAAGTGTGTACCGTGACATCGGGATTCATGGCGGCAATGGTTTCCTGTCCGGAAATGATTTTGGCCTTTCCTACGTCTTGCGTCTGGTGAATGATCTGCCGTTGCAAATTCGAGAGATCTACCGTGTCATAATCCACCAGTCCTATGGTGCCTACGCCGGCCGCCGCAAGATACATAGCGGCCGGCGCTCCCAATCCTCCCGTGCCGATAATCAGCACCTTGCCGTTTAAGATTTTCTGTTGTCCCTTCCCTCCCACTTGGGAGAGGATGATGTGGCGAGAGTAGCGTTCCAATTGCTCATTGCTTAGTCCCATGCGGCGCCGCCTCCCATAAAATACAGAAATTCAATGTTGTCGCCATCGGCCACCGTGGTAATGGCAAAATCCTCTCGCTTTATAAACTCGTCGTTTTTCTGCACCGTCACATACTCCGGCTGTTCCGCCTTGGCCAGCACCAAGAGTTCTTCGATATTGACGGGTTTCTCCAGCTCCAACGTCTGCCCGTTTACCGTTACTTTCATAAATACACCCTCCGTTACAACATAATTTTATAGTAAATTTCATATATCAGGCGATGGACTGTTGCAATTCCTGCTCAAAACGCTCCCACCCCACTCGATCCAAGGTGTGACGGAAACGCTCTCCCGGCTTGGCGTGAGTCTCGAAAAAACTCAAGGCCGCATCCACCAAAGCGTACAGTTTGTTTTCGTCGAAGATGAGAGGCAGGACGTTTTTGCCCACGGCGATGCGATTACCATACAGTCCGCCGAAGGAAACCACGAAGCCCGCCTCCCCTTGCCAAGCGTCCGTGGGGCAACTTTGGACGCAACGGCCGCAATAAACGCATTTTTCTTGGTCAAAAGTGACTTTTTTGGCCGCCTTATCTACCTTAACGGCGCCATAAGCGCAGGTGGCCTCGCACACGCCGCAATAGACGCACTTTTCCGCTTGCCACCGAGGGAACATTCCCCCCTTGATGCCCATATCGTTCTCTTCCGCCTTGAGGCAGTTGTTATGACAACCGGTAAAACCAAATTTAAATTTATGGGGCAATTCCTTCCCCCCGTAACGCTTATCGAACTCCGTCGCCAGTCTGGCCGTATCAATCAGTCCCGAAGGGCAGACGGCGTTCCCTTGACAGGCGGTGATGGTTCTCACTCTCGGGCCGCAGACGCCGACGGACACTCCCCCCGCCGTCAATGTTTCCTTTACTTTATTTATATCCTGCGCCTTGATGAAGGGAATTTCGATGCCCTGTCTTGAGGTGAGGTGGATATATCCTGCGCCGAAATCCTCCGCTACTTTTTGTACCGTAGCCAGTTCCTTGGCGGTAAAACGTCCCCCCACGCTTTTCAAGCGCATGGAGAAGCAATCACGCTGCTTTTGCCGCATAAAGCCGCCTTTTTTTAGCTCTTTGTAGTCGATAGACATTTTAGCTCTCCTTATATTTCCGTTATATTCCTGCTCCGTCGAGACCGCTGAAGACTTCCTTCTCCACTCGCTCCAACCTCGCTACCTTCCCCTCTTCGACGATTACGGTCAGCTCACCGTTATAGGGCAAATGCTCCATTATATATTTCATGGTCTTTTCTCGCAGCTTATCGTCCTCGCGTTCCGCCGCCAATACAATGCCGCCGCCGGCCACATCGTAGCCATCCACCAAGACAAACCGCCCGGTAGCCGGACACTCGGTAAAAAGGTCGCAGGCTATTTCTTCTTTGAGTTTCAAGACCACTTCCGCCACGTCGTTTTGACGTATCTCCGTTCGGTTCTCTTGCTTTTTCAGCTCCGCTGCGTCGATTATTTTGACGATGGCGCCAAGTTCTGCCTCCACCTCGGCAGTGGCCAGTTTCAGCTTGTACTTCCGATGAAACAGCAGCGGTTCCTTGCCCAGCCAAAAGAGCGAGGCGCGAAGACTGCGAGTCACCAGAGGAGGCTTTTCGCCTTTTTTGGTGATTATCTCCCCTCGCTTGTTAAAAAACTCGTCCCTTACCTGAATACCGGTTGACTCGCCGGCGATGGCTTGCGTCTTTTTATCATTTTCACGCCAATGGGGGAGAGCGGTGACTACCGTAGTCCGGCCTGCTGGGTAAATGGCGATTTCGTCTCCCGGCTCAATGGTTCCGGCTTCGAGCCGTCCGGCGATGATGCGTCGCGCGTCGAATTTGTAAACGTCCTGTATGGGGAGGCGCAACGGCTTTTCCGTTGCTTCCCGTCCCTCGGGCAAAAGATCCAACGCGGCGAGTAGGCTTTCTCCCTTATACCAAGGAGTGTGGGGCGACAGCTGGGCAATATTGTCCCCTTCCAGACCGGATACGGGGATATAGGCCAAGGGCGACACCCCTAAAGATGCCAGAAATTCTTTCATGTCATGGGCTACATCATTAAAAGTATGTTGGTCATAACCTACCAAGTCCATTTTGTTGATGAGAACATAGACGGCGCGAATGCCGAGGAGACTTAACATATAGCCGTGGCGTTTGGATTGCTCCTGCACTCCTTCCTTGGCATCCACCACGAGCAGCGCCGCTTGAGCGTTGGCCGCGCCGGAAATCATGTTCTTCAAAAATTCCTTGTGTCCGGGCGCGTCGATGATGATATAATCCCGTTTGCGCGTGGCGAATTGGATTTGGGTGGTGTCAATGGTTATCCCCTGCTGCTGTTCTTCCTCGAAGGCATCCAAGAGATAAGCATACTCGAAGGGTTTTCCCGTGTCGTGGGCGATTTTCTTCACCTTTTCCACTGCTCCCAAGGGCAGGGAACGGGTATCATAAAGCAGCCTTCCCAGCACCGTGGATTTGCCGTGATCCACATGACCCACCACCACGATATTTAAGCTCACATATACCCCTCCTTTCTGAGTTTCTGCATGGCGTAGGAATCTTCTTGGTCTTGCTTGCGGCCGGCGCGTTCCCCGGTTTTGGTGTGCTTTAACTCTTCGATAATCTTATCCAAGGTGTCCGCTGTGGAATCAATTTGTCCGGTGCAACAGGCGCAACCTAAACTGCGGTAGCGTTTTCCGTTTTTAGCGAAGTACAAATCAATTATTGGTATGTTTTCCCGTCTGATGTATTCCCATATATCAATTTCGTTCCAAGCCAGCAAGGGATGAACTCTGATGTGATGACCTTTGGGGAAATCTGTTTTAAACTGGTTCCACAGCTCCGGGGGCTGATTGGCGTAATCCCAAGCGTCGTCCGCCTGTCGTTCGCTGAAGACTCTTTCCTTGGAGCGGGATCCCTCCTCGTCTCGCCGTACTCCTACGATTAAGCCGTCAAAACCATACGCGTGAACCACCTCTTTTAAGGCATCGGTTTTCAGCGCCTTGCAACAGGCGAGCCGTCCTTTTTCCGGCCCCATCCCCTCATCTATGGCCTTTTGGTTGGTGTGTACGATAAGTTCCAGTCCCCATTCTTGGGCGATTTTGTCTCGATAGGCTATCATGGCCGGGATTTTTCGCTTGGTGTCCACATGGATAAAGGGAAAGGGGGAGTGTCCGTAAAAAGCCTTTTGGGTGAGCCAGAGGAGAACGGTGGAATCCTTGCCGATAGACCACAGCATCCCCAGTTTCCCCAGCTTTTTATAAGCCTCTCGCAGAATGTAAATACTGTCGGCTTCCAGCTTGTCCAAATGCTCCAAGGTATCGTGCCTCCTAATACTCGTTCGATTTGTTTTTATTTACCGTAATAATGTCCTCCGTTCCCTGCGGCCACTTCATAATCCAAGTGAGGGTGTCCGGGCTGTCTTGGGCATAAAGTCTCCCCCCGGCGCCGCCTAAGTCAGCCGCCAAATAATAAAAAATGGCCTGACGAGGACATTCTTTCACGCAAGCGGTGCAACCCCAGCAATCCTTTACTTCCCTAATACCGGCCTTCCCGTCTCGCAGAACCAAGAGATTGCCGGGGCAGACCTCCGCGCAACGGCCGCACCCCACGCACTTTTCCTTTTCGATGGCGATGCTCACTGCGGCTCACCTCCCGGTAATTTTACCAAGGGACGAAAAATAATTTGCGGCTCTCCGGCCACGAGTTTGGAGTTCACATATTTTTCGTAGGCGCTGTCTTTGTCCGGGTAATCCAAATGAGCGGCAAAGGAAGGCCAGCGTGTTTCCTTCCGCGCCGCCAAATGACTGACCAGCACTCGACACAGGAGCAAGCGTTCCCTTAGTTCAAATATTTTCATGAGATCGTAAAAATCCGCGGCTCGGAGAGAATCGCTGAGTTTTGCGAGACGTTTTAGGTGGGCGTCGGCCAACTTTAAACTCGCTTCCGTGTAGCGGTAGCAGGTCTTAATCCCACCGGCGTATTCGTCCATGACGCTCTGCATGGCTTCCTCCAAGCTGTCGGCATCAAAAGTACTAGGCGGTGATTTCGTAAAATATTTCTTGACCGCGCTCACGACGCTATTTTTTATTTCTGCGGTGGCGTCGGAGGGCGGATTTTGGCAAGCAAATTCTGCCGCGGCTCTCGCGGCTATTTCTCCTTCTACGAAAGCCCCCGTCACATACTTTTGGGGGGCGCCTCCTGCCACGTCTCCGGCGGCAAACAGTCCCGCGAGGGTAGTGGCGCGGTTTTCAGCTACCCAGTACCCCCCGGCGGTGTGGCCGCCCACGATGTAAGGTTCGCTGCCTTCCACTTCTACATTGACCGTTCGGGGTGAAAGTCCCGTTTCTCGCCAACGCAGGGTTTGCGCCGGCGCCATGTTAAGGTAGGCCTTTTCCAGATTGCTTTCTTCTTCCGAGGTAATGCCTTGGGTCTTTAGGTAACAAGGCCCGCGACCGGCCAGATTTTCGGCTACCACGGCATGAACTCGCTGGGCGGTGGTGTTGCCGTAAGTCTTTTGATATTCCTCTCCCTTGGCGTTGATTTGCGCCGCTTTTAACCCTTGGGCGATGGTACCCGTGGGAGCTATGGTGTCCTTGCAACGAAGGGCGATGAAACGCATCTCCAAGGAAGTCATTTCCGCGCCGGCGCGCAGTCCCATGGCGTAGCCTGCGCCGGTATTAAAGGGGCTGTACCACATCTGATGACGGGAGTGGCCGGGGTGATTGGGGCGATACAATCCCGCCGCGCCGCCGGTGGCGCAGATAACGGCTCCGGCGGCAACGAGGTAAATTCTTTCTTGGGTTATATCAATACCCCACGCGCCCCTGACTTTTCCCTCGGACAAGAGATAATCCACCATGTTTACATGGTTCAACACGCGGACATTCGCGGCTTTATTTACGGCGGCGGCCAGTAGGGGCTTGATATTCTCGCCGTTAATCTTTATGTTGCGAGGGCCGCGAGTCACATAGTTGCCCTCCGTATCCTTCTGGATGACCAGCCCCAATTTTTCCATTTTCGCGGTTACCCGGTTCAGTCCCTCGGCCATGGAGAGGAGCAAATCGCCTCGGGCTATCCCTGCCGCATCTTCCGCCGCGTAACGCGCATAATCCAAGGGGGTGTGTCCCGGGGTAATGTAGGCATTGAGGGCGTTGATTCCCGCCGCGAGGCAACCGCTGCGCTTAATGTTGGCCTTGTCCGTCAAAATAACGGACAGTCCCGGATATTCTTCGGCTAAGGTAATGGCGGCAAAGCATCCGGCTGCTCCGCCGCCAATAATGAGGATGTCTGCTTTTTCCTCCCGTATTTGCATAGCACAGTCACCAATATTTATATAATAACATATTCTTTGCGCTTTGATTGATTCTCAACCACTTGTGTGCGTCCGCCGGCAAAACTGTATATGCGGTGAATGAGGACGAAGGCTCTATCGCCTTCGCGAAGCGGCGGTTTTTCCAGACTGCGGTTGGCTTTGAGAATCTGTCCCTTGACCTCCACCGCCACCTCCACACTGCTGCCTCGGAAGTAGGTGCCGCGCACTGTTCCCTCCTCGGCGGCCAGCGGCATCACTATTTCTTTTTCGTCAATTCCCAAATCTATAAATTCGGGGCGAATTATGCCGGGGTGTTCGCCGCTTTCCGTGGTTTCAAAACCCTTGAAACGAGTGTAGTCCTCCACATGAACGGATTCGCCGATAAAATCGGCTACGAAGGGAGTGTGGGGAGCTTGGTAGATTTCTGCCGGCACTCCCGCCTGTTCCACCCGTCCCTTGTTGGTGATGATGATGTCATCCGCTACTTCCACTGCCTCGTCTTGGTCGTGGGTCACGAAGATGCTGGTGACGCCCAATTTGTGAATGGTGTCTCGCAAGGAACTGCGCAATTCTTTGCGCACCTTGGCATCAATGGCGGCAAAAGGCTCATCCAAGAGAAGCAGTCTGGGCTTGGGCGCTAAGGCTCGGGCGAAAGCCACTCGTTGCCGCTGTCCGCCGGAAAGTTGCATGGGGTAGCGGCCGGTGAACTTAGAGAGGCCGATTAACTCCGCCAGTTCTTCCACTCTGGCGCGAATGGCCGCTTCTTTCTCCTTTTGTACCCTCAGGCCAAAGGCGATGTTTTCCCAAACGGTCATGTGACGAAAGAGGGCGTAATTTTGAAAGACAAAACCGATGCCTCTCTTGCCGGGGGCAAGATTATTCACTCGCTGACCGGCGATGAAGATATCGCCGCTGTCCGGTGTCTCAAGTCCCGCTATCATGCGTAAAATAGTGGTTTTGCCGCTGCCGGAAGGGCCGAGCAAGCCAATGAGCCTACCGCGATTAACGCCGAAACTCACTCTGTCCGAGGCCTTGAAGTCGCCGAAATGCTTGTTAATGTCTTTAAGTTCCACTTCATAGGGCATTGTCCGCCCTCCTTTCTTCTCGCCACTCCACCATGTTTCGCAACACCAGAATCACCACGGCGAGAATAACCAAAATCGAGGCCACGGCAAAGGCCGCCGTGAAATTGTATTCGTTGTACAGTAATTCGATATGCAGGGGGAGGGTGTTGGTCTTGCCCCGTATATGGCCGGAGACTACGGACACTGCGCCGAACTCCCCCATGGCTCGGGCGGTGCAGAGAATGATGCCGTAGATAAGCGCCCATTTGATATTGGGGAGCGTCACCCGGCGAAAGATGGTAAAACCACCGGCGCCCATGGTGGCGGCGGCTTCTTCCTCCGAACGTCCCTGAGCCTCCATTACCGGCACCAATTCTCGCGTGATAAAGGGAAAAGTCACGAACACCGTGGCGAGGATTATCCCCGGTACGGCGAAGACCACAGATATTTCCCAAGCCTGCAAGGTATCGTAAAAGGGACTCAGGCGACCGAAAAGCATGATGAAGAAAAGACCGGCCACTACGGGCGAAATGGCGAAGGGCAAATCAATCAAGGAGCCTAAAACCGCCTTGCCCCGAAAATCGAATTTGGTCAAGAGCCAAGCGGAGGCCAAGCCGAAAATCGTGTTGAGGAGGACGGCGATAACCGTCGCCTCCAAGGTGAGCCAAAGAGCCTTTTGGGTAAACGGCTCCGCGATAGCTTTGAGATACGCCTCATAGCCCTTAGCCAAGGCTTCATAGCCGACGAGGACAAGGGGCAAAATTAACATGACGAAGAGAAAGACAGCCCCCACCGTAATTAAGAGCCATTTGAGAGCCGTTTCGCCGCTGGATTGATTCCCGGTCATCGGTTACACCCCCATTTTGACGGCGCGATAGCGCTGATAGCCGTTGATGCCGAGCAGGGTAAGAAAGGAAATGGCCAGCATGACAATGGCAATGGCGGCAGCGGCCTGATAATCGAATTGCTCCAACTGGGTCATGATAAGGAGAGGGGCGATTTCCGTTTCAAAGGGCATATTCCCAGCGATGAATACCACACTGCCGTATTCGCCGATACCGCGAGCGAAGGCCAAGGCAAAGCCTGTCAACAGGGGGGCGGTAAGCTCCGGCAGGATAATCCGGCGAAAGGTGAGCCACTTAGTAGCTCCCAAGGTGTCAGCCGCTTCCTCTATTTGGGGGTCAAGGTCTTTCAACACCGGTTGCACACTGCGAGTCACAAAGGGAATGCCCACAAATATCAAGGCAATGGTGATACCCACGGGCGAAAAAGCGGTGGGTATGCCAACAGAGTAGAAAAATTGCCCCAGCCAGCCGTTTTCCGCATAGAGAGTGGTGAGGGCGATACCGGCCACCGCCGTGGGCAAAGCAAAGGGCAAGTCAATGAGACCGTCCATGAGGCGCTTGCCGGGAAATTGATAGCGCACCAGTACCCAAGCGAGAATCAGCCCGAAGAGGGCATTGACCAGCGCCGCCGCGAGGGCGCAGAGGAAACTGACGATATAGCCGTGGACAATGCGCCACTCCGTAGCTTTAAGTATGAATTTCTCCCAGCCCATGCCGCCGGAGAAAAAGGCAAAGGCGGCCAGCGGCAGGAAGAGAATCAGGGACAGATAGAACAGGGTAAGCCCCAAGGTGAAACCGTACCCCGGTATGACTTTTCCCAATTAAAACACCTCCTGCCGTTTCGCTTTTTATTTGGTGTAAATCTGGTCGAAGGTGCCGCCGTCGGCGAAGTGTTCCTTCTGCGCTTTCGTCCAGCCGCCGAAGGCTTCGTCGATGGTGAAAAGTTTCAGTTCCGGGAATTGGGATTTGTATTTCTCCAAGATTTCTTTGTTGCGAGGACGGTAGAAGTTTTTCGCCGCTATCTCTTGGCCGCCCGGTTCGTAAAGGTATTTGATATAGGCCTCGGCCACTTCCCGAGTGCCTTTTTTATCTACCACTTCATCTACTACGGCCACAGAAGGTTCCGCTAAGATAGATACGGAAGGAGCCACAATCTCATAATCCTGAGAATCTTTCAGGGTAATCAGCGCCTCGTTCTCCCAAGCAATGAGCACATCCCCCTGTCCCCGTTGCACAAAACTCGTCGTCGAGCCGCGAGCGCCGGAGTCCAACACCACTACGTTCTGGAATAATTTTTTGACGAAATTCTTTACCTGAGCCTCGTCGCCGGCGAATTTCTGCCGCGCATATTCCCAAGCCGCGAGGTAATTCCAGCGAGCGCCGCCGGAGGTTTTGGGGTTAGGCGTAATGACCGCCACATCGTCTCGCACCAAGTCATCCCAGTCTTTGATGTTTTTGGGATTGCCTTTACGCACGAGGAAAACGATGGTGGAGGTGTAGGGGGCGGAGTTATCCGGAAATTTATTCAACCATTCCCCTTTAATCAGCCCGGCTTGCGCTATTTCATCTACGTCATAGGCCAAGGCCAAAGTGACCACATCGGCCTCCAGTCCCTCAATAACGGAGCGAGCTTGCTTACCGGAACCGCCGTTGGATTGGCTGAAAACCATGTCCTTACCGGAGCGTTCCTTCCAAACCTTGGTAAATTCTTGGTTAAATTCAGCGTAAAGTTCCCGAGTAGGGTCATAGGACACGTTTAAAAACTCCTTGGCCTCCTTGTTATCCCCACCGGCGGTATCCTGCCCGCCGCAACCGGCCACCACTCCGGTAGCGAGCAGAACGCCTAATGCCAAACTGATAGCCTTCTTTAATCTCATGATTGCACCTCCAAAACAAAGTAAATATATATGTTTTCACCGCTAAACGTGATTCATTGTAAAGGAGAAGGTTTTAATTGTCAAGAAAAATTTTTATCACATATATAAATAATATGTTTTTGAGTAAGTTACATATTGCCGTTGTCGATGACGATGCTAATGAAAATACCCTCGCCTTTGATTTTGGGCGAGGGTATTTTGGGTAATTAACGAGTGCCTGTCTTTGGGGCGATCTATTACATGGGGAGTACGCTTTCCTACATAGCCAGCGCCACCTTTTTCCCACCAAAGGCCACCCCATAACGCCAAACTTCTTTTACCCCTTGGTGTTCAAATTCGGCGATATATTCTTTGTCGTCAATCTGCGCCAAAGCCTTTTCGGCCAGCTTCATTAGTTCCTCCTCCGGTGTTTTCGGGGCGGCTTTTAGCTCTAGGATAACGCCGGGGGAGTTTTTATTTATTGGAAAGAAAGCCAGGTCAAAACGGCCGTAGCCCGATTCGCGGTTGGATTCTATCCGATATTCCCCCTCCATTAAGACTGTCAGCCCCAGCATAAGGCCGTGATAAAAACTTTCCGGCTCGGCGGTGTCGTGGTAGCTGACGATTTCTCGCAGAATTTTTCGCAAAAGTTCTTGGAACCTAATGACCTTGCCTTCGACCATGGCTTTCAACATTTTTTCCAGCAAAGCATCCCGTCCTTCGCCGGCGATATGTCCTAAGACTTCGTCCTCATAAGCTTGCAATACCTCCCGATTAGGAACCATTAGCTCGCACCACCACTTGAGGCGGCGGTCTTGATAACGTTTGGTAACTTTCAGGTAGCCCGTGGTCAAAAGCATCATGTACAGAGCGTTAGGGCTGCGTTCTATGTCGCTATATATAACTCCTTCGTCGATTTTGGCCGTGACCGTTTCTAAATGAAGGAGTCTGACAAGCTCCTCACGTCGTTCGTTGTCCACGTTTTTTAACAAACGACGCAGAATAACATTGCCGGAGGTGTTGAGCCAATAGGCACCAAACACACAACCATGTTTCACAAAATTAATCACCGACCAAGGGTTATATATCTCCACTCCGCCAAAATTGTAACCGTCGTACCATTTTTTTAGTTCGGCGAGATTATCTTGCACTCCGTTATCCTGCATGAGTTGCGTCACTTCTGCGGTGGTAAAACCCAAAATATCGTTGTAGGGGAGGGATAGCACCGTGCATACGTCTAAATTGTTAAGGTCGCTGAAGATACTTTCCTTAGATACTCGCGACACCCCGGTGAGAACGGCAAAATCCAAATAGTCATTGGTCTTTAGGGCGGCGCCCAAAAGTCGTTTCATAAATAAAATACAGTTGGAGTAATACCCATGTTCCCAAGCGGCGATGATAGGGGCATCGTATTCGTCTAAGAGGAGCAGGGGCTTTTGCCCGTAATGCAGGTACAAGTAATGACAGAGATTGGCAATAGCTAATTCCAACTCGGTTTGCGAGGCTTGACGTTGCCAAACTGCCGAAAAGTATTTTCGATCCATAGATGATAAAGCCGCCGATTCGCGCAAAAACAGGTAATCTTGATAAAAGCCGGACAGAAACAGGCCAAAACTATCCAATTCCTTCGCCCAAGTAGCTTGTTGTACTTCCTTCAGCGATAAAAAAATCACCGGCCGGGAGCCTTGCGCCTGCATATACTCCTCCCCGGCCTTTTCAATGTCCAGTCCGGCAAACAGGGCGCGGTTTTCCTCCGCCTTCTCCAAAGTAAAAAAGTACCGAAGCATAGACAGGGTCAAGGTTTTGCCGAAACGCCGGGGACGGGTAAGGAGAGTCACGGCACTGTGACCGTCGATTAGTTCCTTAATGAAACGGGTTTTATCCACAAAGTAGTAGTTCTTGGCAATGAGATCCTTAAAATTATCCACGCCGACCGGCATGGTCTTCTTTTTCGTTTGCATGAGCCACTGCCTCCTTTGGCCTCTTTTCCTGTCAGTTTAGCACATTATCGACTACCTGCCAACAATCGCTACACGGCAATTTTTTTCAGTCGGTCAAAAAAATTTTTATCTGCCAGCAGGAATAATGCTCCCTTAGGTCGAAGTAAGGCTCAAAGGAAAGCGACAGAATTTTGCAAGGAGGTCGGAAACCATGGCCATAATGAGCGCACACCCCATCGGGGGGGGGGACGTTAGCTCTTAATTCCCACAATAATTGCATAGCTAAAATTTAGCCCTAAGGCAGTGCCGGAGGGTCATTTGTCGTGCAAAAAATCAAAACGGGAGTCCAGAGGGGCGGAAGCTCCTTTGGCGGAGTCAAGAGGCAGAGCCTCTTGTAGGAGTTTGAGGGCAACGCCCTCAAGAAAAGGAGATGCAAAACGTGCTGAAAAAAACGAACTTATTTCTCTCATTGTGCCTTGGACTAACGCTCGCCGTTGGCTTTTCCACGGCGGAGGCTAAAGAGCCGCTGAAGCTCAAGGTGGCAGAGGTCAAGACTCAGCCCACGGAGCATTGGTCGGAAGAGCGACTGCGCGCCCTCGCGCCGGAGCTGGAAAAGAAAGAGGTGGATGTAGGTCGCCTCGGTCAGCAGATTCAAATGGCCAACGACACCAAGGCAGTGGAGCTGAAGGCAGATTTTGTCCGGCAGGAAAATCAGGAGCATCAAGTGACCCTTACCGCCGAGGAAAAAAAGAAAGACACCTTCACCCTTAGCGCAAACAACACCGGCAACGAATACACCGGGGATTGGCGCATGGGATTCACCTACCAAAACCACGATTTTACCGGCAACGCCGATACCCTTGGCCTCGCTTTTGTGACTTCTCCCGGACATTGGGAGGAGGTCAAGCAGGTGGGAGCAGTGTATAAGGCTAACTTGCCCAGAGTCGGCGACAGTATCTACGCTACCTACAGTTGGTCGGATGTGGATTTAGGCGATATTGGCAATTTCGGCGGCATTGACGTTTCAGCCACCGGTAAAGGCGAAAACGCCGGTCTCCACTACCAACACAATTTCAAATACAGCCAAGCTCACAAGCAAATCTTAGACGTGGGCGTGGATTACAAGCACTACGATAACACCACGGTCTATGATACGGCCGGGGCGGTTATCAATGACGGTATTAGCTACGACCTACCCATGGCCTCGGTAAGCTACGCCGACATTCACCGCTCCAATAAAGAATTTGCGGCGTGGAGCGTAGGGTACTCTGCCAATATCAGCAGCGGGGGAGACTTGACGCGAAACCGCGCCAACAGCGATAAACATTTTCATCTGTGGAAGGCCAGCGTGAATTATCAGCGGCGATTAGCGCATGACTGGATAGTGGGAATGCGAGGCAGTGCCCAATACACCACGCAAAACATCGTCACCACAGAGCAGTTCGGTGCCGGAGGCATCTCCACAGTACGGGGTTTCAAGGAACGCGCCGCCTACGCCGACAAGGGGTATATGGCCAGCCTAGAAGTCTATACGCCGGAAATAGGCAAAGGCTCTCGCTTCGTGGTGTTCACCGACTACGCCAGAGTCTTGAACAACGAGGCCAATCCGGGAGAAATCGACTCCGGCAACATCGGCTCCTATGGCATTGGCTACCGTTTCAGCGACAAAAAGAGCGGCATCGCCCTCTCCATCGACTACGCCCACGCCTACACCAACATGGAAAAAGCCAAGAACAACCTGCGTCCTTGGCATGTGATGCTTAGTGTTAGTTTTTAAATAATGGTTAAAAAATATTTTTTAGATCCCGATAAAAATTTTCATGGACACCCAACATTAGGAGCGTCAAAGTAATGGGATCAAAGGTATAGGCCAGTAAATATTGTTGGTCGTGGATTTTGAATTTGTGTACGAAGATACCGCGCAAATCCTGTTTCTTTTCAACGCCTATTTCGGGGTTCGCCATAATTTTACGGATTTCGCCGTTCACTATATGTTGTTGGGGTTTAGACAACTTCTTGTAGGTTTTACGGAAACTCAACGATTGTCTGATTTCCATGTTCTAATCCTCCAGTACAAACGGCTCTGTAGGTTCGTCCCTAGCGATAAGCAGGTCGCGTACAAAGTACACCGGCAGGTCGGGATTTGCCAAGGCATTTTTGCCTACTTTAGCAAAAAAATTTATTTGTTGCGCGGTATTTTCCTGTTCATCGTCAAAAGTAGTGTTAAAGAGGGCGTTGTCCATTCTTAATCCGGCGGTAGCCATGATGATTCTCCTTTCATACTTTAATGGATTCAGTATAACCTATGTAAGGGCTTGTGACAAGTTGAAAATCAAATCAAAAGGAAGTGTGCAAAATGAACTTATGGCAAAAGGGCAAAAAATCCGCCGTGGCTTTGGCGGTATCCCTTGTTTTCTCGGTCGGTACGGCTCTGGCCATGCCCACGGGTGGCAGTGTGGTGACGGGTGACGTTAGCGGCATTACGAATGGCACCGTGGCCAGCGGCGGTACAATAAATGTAAACAGTAATGCGTTGATTGATTGGAACAATTTTAGCATCGGTAGCGGCGAGGCACTGAATTTTGCTTTTAACAATGCCGATGTGGTTATCAATCACGTCATTGGAAACAATATCTCCGAACTGATGGGAGTACTAAATGGCTCGGGCGGTCATGTGGTGCTGGTCAATCCCAACGGTATCGTGGTGGACAGTAATGCCTCCATTAACGTGGGAGGACTGACCCTTTCTACCCTTGCGGCCTCCGACACGGATTTAATCTATGCGCTGAATCACGAGGGGCAAGGCGTAAACTGGGAGGACTCCTCCGGGGTTTTAACCCTCAATCGTGGGCTGAGTGTCGAGGATGTCCTAGAACTCTATGGCAAGGTACAAATAGCCGACGGCGTTACATTAAGTGCCGGGGATAGTGTAAAAATTAGCGATGCCGATATAACCGCCAACGGAACTTTAAACATCTTTTCCAAAGGAAGCATCGATATCAGCGATTCTACCGTAAAAACCACCGAAGGCGACATCCAAATTTGGTCTGCCGAAACTCTCGAAAGAACCGTTAACACCGCTGACGGTTATGACGAACGCGTTTATAGAGCCACGGGGGATGGCAATGTGGTGAACGTCAGCAACTCCACCCTAAATTCGGCGGATGAGTTGCAAATTTACGCTTCCTCCATAACCGTGAGCGACAATTCAAAGTTGAGTAACGGTGGGGCTGCAGGAGGAGGACTTCATCTTTATGCCCTAAGTGATTACACCCGAACGAAAAAAGATGGACTGGAAGCCGCAAACGAGACCTTTAGCACCGCCAACACCATAAACATTGAAAACTCCACCCTCACGGATAACCCAACATCTGGGGACGGCTCACTGAGTTTGGCGGGTGGTGTTGTTACCATTAAAGATTCGAACCTAACCCGTGAGGTGACGACGAATTCCCGTTATGCCGATATACACATTGACGCGCTTCTTTCATCAAGCCATGGCGATAACGACAGTGCCGGCACCCATGTTGAGAATGACACCGCCACCGCCGACAACGTGCTAACCATAGATAATAGTACCATTAACGCCGGGCTTTTGTCCCTAATGGCCGGTGCCATCAATATAACGAACGGGAGCAAACTGAATACAGATGTAGCCCTGATAGCCTCCATCAGAAAACTTAGCAACCTCGCCGCGCAGCTTGATACCGATTTCAGCAAGATTAGCTTTACCTACGATGACACTTCCACCTTTGGCAACAATGTCACCATGGACAGCACCAGCACTTTGACAACCACGGCCAGACAGGTTATCCTGCCGGGACTCACTATCGAAAGTGACAACAGCAACATTGATAGCGATAATAACAACGGCGGCAATACCAACAACAATAATAATTTACAGGAAGAAGCTCAAGCTATAATGCAGGACGAATCATTGTCGCAGAACGAAAAGGTGGTTGCTATCAAAGAGCTAATCGTTGAAAACGAAGCCTATGCCGCCAATATGCGCGAGGCAAGCGGCGCGCAAGACAAGGAAAGTCAAGGAAACACTCCCGTCATGCCGGAGAATCAATCGACTCCCACCGACGTAAATGACGCAAACGACAACGCTCCTGCCATCAGCGGCGTGGATGAGGAATAACCTTCACCGACATAAAAGCCCCCGACGGAGCATAAGCTCTGTCGGGGTATAGGCGAGGGGTCGCATTCCTTATCCACGTATTTAAGCACCGACCAGGGATTATATATTCCGGTATGGCCAAATTGATACCCGTCATACCACTTTTTTAATTCCGGCATCTTGTCCCCCACGCCGTTATCAATGAGGAGCTTTTCAGCCTCATCCTCCGTAAAGCCCAAGATATCACTGTATTTGTAGGACAATATATGAAACGGGTTAAAGCCAAGAACAACCTGCGTTCTTGGCATGTGATGCTTAGTGTTAGTTTTTAATTAGTGAGCTATTTCTATAGGTGGTAATAATAGATACATGGGTAAACAGCCCTCTACTTCAGTAGACTGGTGTATGCCATCGCTGGGAGCAAATTCCTTGAAACCAAATTTATGATAAAAATGGATTTGCTTGGGCTTGTTCAGTGAGAACAACATCACCGCCTTAACGCCAACCAAGTATTCGCGTAAATCGTTTATGTCTTGTAAGGCCTCACTCATTAGGTACTCGGAATATTTAATGTCACTGCCCGGTAATTTTTGGCGTTGAAATTGCTTATCCAATGCAAAACGAGCAATCTCAACACAGGGGACAGTGTCGGAAACAGCACAGCCGGAGTAAGGATGAACATATTTGTGCAAGAAACTGTTGCTTTTTAATGAGTAATACCCCAAAACCAAGCCGGTAGCGCAATCCACAAATACATTGGTCATGGCCTGCCCTTGACGATAGGCTTCCAAAGCGTCATAGCGCAAAAAATAAGACATCGACCATTCCTCTCCGCAGTCAAAATTTTGCAGAGCATCTGGAGCGATGTCGAAAATAAAATATTTTTTAATATCCATGCGGTCTCGTGGGGCGAAGAGTACGAATATTGGCGGCGTTTATCTTGGCAATCCATTTTTGCAGTGGATGATCGCCACTCTTTAGGGTTTTGAGGTTGTCCATTTCCTCGGCTAAATGTTGGCCAAATATTCCCGTAGCAACAGGAAAGGGTTGGTCGGTAATAGACACGCCCATGAGTCTCACCTCCTGCGGACATACTATCATGTATTGATGAGTTTTACAAGAGTATTTTTAGTCGAATAAAATTTTTTCCCAAAGGAAGTGTGCAAAATGAACTTATGGAAAAAGGGCAAAAAATCCGCCTTGGCGTTGGCGGTAGCCCTAGCCCTCTCGGTCGGTACGGCGCTCGCTATGCCCACCGGGGGCGATGTGAAGGCCGGAGATGTCACCGGTATCGTTAATGGCACCGTGGCCAGCGGCGGCACAATAAATGTAAACAGTAATGCGTTGATTGATTGGAACAATTTTAGCGTCAGGCAGAATGAAGCACTAAATTTCGCTTTTAATGGGTCAGGGCTTACGGCCATCAATCATGTTACCGGGGGGATCACCTCGGAGCTTATGGGGACGCTCACCGGAGCTAACGGTCATGTGATGATTATTAACCCCAGTGGGATTGTGGTAGGCTCCGGGGCGGTTATCGACGTGGGGAGTTTGACGCTTTCGACGTTGGAGGCTACTGACGATTCATTAAAAAATTTATTAAATAGTACGGGAGACATTATTTTTCTCGCAAGTGACACCAGTAATGTGGACACGGCTTTGGCAAATTATGGTGTGATTCAAATAGCCGACGGAGTGACCCTTCGTGCCGCTGATTCGCTGACTTTGCAAGGTAGCAATGTTAATGTTACCGACTCAAATCTCACCGCCAATAAAATCAGACTATACGCCGGAGACAGTATCGAGGGCAACGGCGATTTAAGCCTCAAGTTTTCTGCCGATTCTCCCAATTATTCCATTACCATCAAAAACAGCTACCTTACCGCACAGGATACCGATAATCCCTCCGGCAGTAGCATCTATGCCTACGGCGGCACAATAAATCTTGATAATGCCACACTCAGCGGCGATATTCTAAGGCTGAATGCGCTAAAATCCCGTTCTTCCAGCTATCCAAACATTAGCCATGAAGCTGCCGCTGATTACAATTTAAATATAACGGATTCAACGTTGAACGCTGGTAGCTATTTGCGTTTGCGTGGCGGTAGCGTTGATATTGCTGGTTCCAATGCAACGGGTGGAAGTGTAGAGCTAACGGCCTATAATACCGCTACCGAGTTTAACAGCGGAACACCGGTTGCCGACGAATCCAACACCATCAGCGTTGTGAAAGGCTCCGTTATTTCCTCTGTCCACGATGTGGAGATGGTAGCAGGAACGGATATAGGCGTGTCCGATAGCTCCAAAATTACCGCTGGAGAAGGTCATAATGTAATTTTTACCCCCGGCAAGGTAGTAGTTCCCGACCCGAATGAGGGCAATCCTACCACTCCCGAAGAAGTTAAAACTGCGATTGAAGCAATTCAAAACCACACCAATCTTACGCCACAGGAGCAGGAGCGGCAAATAGCGAGCCTCATGCGGAAATATGAGCCTACCGCTGAAGCTAACGAAGAGATCGGCGGCAGACTAGATGCCGCTGTGAACGATGGGCAGAATATGCCCGGCATGACTCCTGCGGCCAGCGAACCTCGCTCTCTGAACGAAGGTGAAGGTACTCCGACTATCACCGTAGCTGAGGGAGATAATGAGGACAAGCAGGAGCAAGAGAGATAAAAATTTAGCTTGCGTAGGCTTATCTCATGTAGTACAATAGCCTCAAGGTATGTTGAACTTCCGTGGGCGACGGGGTGCCTTTGGCGTAGAATATCGTCCGCCTGTATGACGAACCTCCGTGGACGACGGGGGCTTGTAGCGCAGAATATCGTCCGCTTGTATGTTGAACCTCCGTGGACGACGGGGTGCCTTTGGCGTAGAATATCGTCCGCCTGTATGTGAAGCCCACCTCAGTGGGCTTCTATTTATATTATGGTGTGGTGCTGTTATGAAAATTATTACCGTATCCGACATCCTGTTGAAACGCTTTCGACAAATCGATGCAGAAATGCTACAAGATGATGGCCGTCCCTGCTTGCTACTAATATCTATGAAGTACAAAGGAATAAAACATGATTTTGCTGTCCCTTTGCGGTCTAATATCCCAGCGGCAACGCCCAAAAATCAATATTTTCCTCTGCCGAACAGAAGGACAACCAGAGATAATAGACATCACGGTTTACATTTTGCAAAGATGTTTCCAGTTGCCAAAAAAATTTTTACAGGAATACAAGACTGAGGGTGATATTTCTGCTACTATCATTAAAGCATTTTTGGTCAAGAATGAGAAAAAGATTGTCGAAAGGTGTCAAGCCTATTTGGATGAGTACGCCGACAACCAGTGTCCTCTTTATTCTACTAATTTGGATTTACTGTTATTAACATTACAACAACCATAACGAAAGGAGATGCGATTATGCAGGCAACAGAGAGGTAAGTCCGTTGTCGATGTTACTGAAAATACCCTCGCCTTTGATTTAGGGCGAGGGTATTTTGGGTAATTAACGAGTGCCTGTCTCAGGGGCGACCTAATTACATAGGGAGTACGCTTTCTTACATAGCCAACGCCACCTTTTTCCCACCAAAGGCCACCCCATAACGCCAAATATTTTCTACACCTTCTCGCTTCAGTTCCGTAATGTACTCTTTGTCGTCGATTTGCGCCAAAGCCTTTTCGGCCAGCTTCATTAGTTCCTCCTCCGGTGTTTTCGGGGCGGCTTTTAGCTCCAAGATAACGCTGGGGGAGTTTTTATTTATTGGAAAGAAAGCCAGGTCAAAACGGCCGTAGCCGGATTCGCGGTTGGATTCTATCCGATATTCCCCCTCCATTAAGACTGTCAGCCCCAGCATAAGGCCGTGATAAAAACTTTCCGGCTCGGCGGTGTCGTGGTAGCTCACCATGTCCCTCAGTACTCGCTGCAAACAGGATTGGAAGTCATCGGCGCGTCCCTCTGTCATAGCGTCTAGCATATCAAAGAGCAGTACCTCTCCGCCCCGGCCGCTGATATGGTTTAAAATTTCCTGCTCGTAAGCGGTCTGCACTTCTAAATTAGGTATTTTTAGCAGACACCAATTACGATGTCTTTGGTCTTGGTATTTTTTAATGGCCTTGAGATAACCGGTGGTCATGAGCATCATGTAGAGGGAATTAGCATTTTCCTTTATCTCCGGGTAAATTACCCCTTCATCTACCACGGCCTTTACCGTTTGCCCTTGCACCAAACTGGTCAGTTCCCGGCGACGCTTATCGTCAACCCTTTTGAGAAGTTCGTGCAATATGACATTGCCGGAGGTGTTGAGCCAATAAGGCGAGGGGTCGCAATCGTTATCCACGTATTTAAGCACCGACCACGGGTTATATATTTCGGTATGGCCAAATTGATACCCGTTATACCACTTTTTTAATTCAGGCATCTTATCTCCCACGCCGTTATCCACGAGGAGTTTTTCGGCCTCATCCTCCGTAAAGCCTAAGATGTCACTGTATTTGTAGGATAGTATGGAACAGACATTGAGATTATTCAGGTCGCTAAAAATACTTTCCTTTGATACTCGTGATACCCCGGTGAGAACGGCAAAATCAAGGTACTCGTTGGTTTTGAGAGCGGCACCCAAAAAACGCTTCATAAATAAAATACAGTCTTTATAGTAACCATATTCCCATGAGGCAATAATGGGTGCGTCGTACTCGTCTAAGAGGAGAATTGTTTTTTGACCGTAGTGTAAATACAGGTAACGGCACAAGTTGATGATAGAGGCTTCCAGTTCCGCCAGAGTGGCTTTACGGTGCAATACGGTCGCGAAAAAATCGCGATCCACCTGTGACAAAGCCTCTGATTTTGACAAGAACAGATAGTTTTGATACAGGTTTGACAGAAACAGCCTGAAACTATCCAGCTCATCGCTCCAATTCCCTTGTTGCACTTCCTTCAGCGATAAAAATATCACCGGCCGGGAACCTTGCGCCTGCATATACTCCTCCCCGGCCTTCTCAATATCTAGTCCGGCAAACAGGGCGCGGTTTTCTTCCGCCCTCTCCAAAGTAAAAAAGTACCGAAGCATAGACAGGGTCAAGGTTTTGCCGAAACGCCGGGGACGGGTAAGGAGAGTCACGGCGCTGTGACCGTCGATGAGTTCCTTGATGAAACGGGTTTTATCCACAAAGTAGTAGTTCTTGGCAATGAGATCCTTAAAATTATCCACACCAATCGGCATGGTCTTCTTTTTCGTTTGCATGAGCCGTACCTCCTTAAAAAAGCCGCAGATTTGCTCTGCGGCTTTTTTGCTGTAAAAATTACCTGCGTCCGGTGGCTGAGCGGCTGGGGGGTGCATTATCCTCCACGGGAGTGTAGGCATCCTCCGGGATGTCTAAGTTTCTGTCGGCCGGTGCGGTGATGGCAGTGGCTTGGTCTTCGCGACGCAAATCATTTTCCGGATTGGCGGTAACCGTGGGGTTATCATCTTCTTCGGTTCGCTCGGTAGTCTCGGTGTTCCTGTTGCGGTCGATGGTTTTGGCGTCCCCATCTCGTTCGCTGGTTTTGACGTCGGCTTTTCGCTCGCTGTCTTTGTCTTTATTTTTGCTACGCTTGTCCTCTAACGCCTCTATCTTGCTGCTGGTGACAGCCTTGCCGATGGTATTGTCGCCGGAGGGAACCTCCGTAGCGCCGGCCGGAATTGAGTCTTCATACTCTCTGGCCTCGCGATCCAGTCTGGCTCTGAGACTGCTATCGACGGTGACCCCTAGGGTCTTGGCGAGAGCCAAGCGCAATTTGCTCACGTCAGGTATCCAGTAACTGATGCCGTCGATGTAGAGTGGGCGACCGGGTACCATTTCTGCATCTAAACCGTTCCGTTGCGCCGTTTTTAGCGTACCGGCAAATTCTAGGAGTTGGCGGACAGATAAATCGGTGTCAATAGAATCCATTACTTCGCTGATGATAGAGGGAAGTCTGGGAATAATGGTAGGGCTGGTTACTTTATCCATACAGGCGCGCATGAACTTTTGTTGGCGAGTGATGCGGCCTATATCCCCCTCTTCGTCCCGGTAGCGTACATAGGTGACGGCTGTCTTGCCGTCCATGTGCTGTTTGCCGGGGTAAAGATCGATGAGGAGTCCCCCATCATCATCCCATGGGTCTTCATAGTACATCCGTTTTTCCACGTTGATATCAATGCCGCCGATGGCATCAATTATTTTTTGGAATGCGCGGACATTTACTATGATGTAGTAATCCATATCCACCCCGAGGAAATTTTCCACGGTGCTTTGACTCAGCGGTTCTTTACCGTAGGCGTAGGCGGCGTTGATTTTATCGTAGCCGTGTCCCCTGATCTTCACTCTGGTATCCCGAGGAATGGAAAGGAGGGAGGCGCGGTCGGTTTTTGGGTCAATGGTGGCCACCATAAGCGTGTCGCTTCTCCCTACGTCGTCTTCCCGTTCATCCACCCCCATTATCATGATGGTGGCTTTGTCGTGGGCGACTAAGAGTTCTTCCTTTTTATTGTCGGCCTTTGGCTTAGGTTTGTCCGTCAGGCTGGTGGAGGCAAAAATGGCTCCCGACACGGCGGCCACCAAGAACACCAGCAACATGATAAGCCACGGCCATAGGCGTTTTTTCTTGCGGCTCTGCCGCGAAGGGATAGGGGAGTTTGGCAAACTCCTCACCTCCAGTCTCTTGTTGGGGTGTTGCCCCAAACCCCACCAAAGGGCTTTACTTTGTATAAGCGACCTCTAAGGGCTAAAGCCCTAAGAGTCTGCTTACGCCCTCTGGACTTCCAGCAGGGAGCTTAGCCCCCTGCACCCCAATCTATAGCGTAGCCGTAAACTTCTCGATGCGTTTTACCGGACGGTAGGCTTCCTTGGCGCGCCGCAGGGTTTCCAGTCCCATGTCCTCCTCGCGGTTGATGTAGGTCATGTGGCTCCAATAGGCGGCCACGAAGTATTGATTGATGGCGGCATAGGCTCCGCGTACATCTACGTCGGCTTTTTCCACATGAATGACCGCCGTGTCCTCGTTTAGCGCTTCCCCAAAGGAAAAGGCGGCGATGCGTCCCCCGATGCTGATGGCCGCTCCTTTGAGCTGAAAATCCTTGAAGGTGTCAAAGACTTCGTGAATGGCGCACAGCTCGTAGCCGATGAAAGGATCCTCCGGCAGTTCCGGGCGACGCGCTTCGTACCAGCGATTAAGCTCCTCCCGGCAAGCGGGGATAATATCCTCGGTGATGGGCAGATACTCGGCGTTGGGGTAGAATTTACGGAAAGCGTTCAGATGATTCTTTTTGGTGTGGTACTTGCGGCCGCCCAATTCGATGAGATCCTTGGCGTTATAAACATAGTCGTAATTGTCCGGGTCGGGGATAATTTTGAAGTCAACCCCGGGGAAAGCCGTTAAATCCTCGGTGAAGGATTTTTCCAGACCGCTCATAATGAAAGGCAGATTGTTTTCTTTAAACCAAGCGAGGATGTTTTCGATGGCGTGCGGCATTTTTTCCGGGGCGCCAAAGGGTTGCATCATATGCTGATGGTCGCGCCAGCGGCTCTTGATGTACAGAACGTCATCTTCGACGCACCATTCCACATGGAAGGGCTTGCGCCACATGTAGAAATTGGTGAAGTTAAAATGGGAATTTTCGTAGCGTCTGGCGCGAAAGAAGCAGTCCAGCAGGGGTTTGTCTTTTTTTTCTAAGGGTTGGAAATCTATGGTAATCACGCTCCCGGTCTATAAAAAAAGCCCACCTGCGCGCAAGTGGGCTGGCAACTCTGTACTAATAGGCTGATTGTAACACAAGGTGAGATTCCTTGACAAGAGAAATTTTGGCCTCAGGCGAAAGCCGCCGGCCGTTCGTCTCGGTAGGCATTGTAGGTCATGGTAACGTCGCGCTTTAAGGACATGAGGGTATTTACCTTGTGGCGAGTGTCCCGATAGTCCTCTTTTAGCTCGGCAATTTCTCCCCTTACTTCCGTGCCGACATTGTCAATCTTATTTCCCAGCTCCTGCTGGACATCGTCAATCTTGGTATTCAGCTCCTGCTGGACGTTGTCAATCTTGGTATTCAGCTCCTGCTGGACGTTGTCAATCTTGGTATTCAGCTCCTCGCGAGTCTCCGTCATTTCCTTTCGTAGCGACTTCACTTCCTCGCGAGTCTCCGTCATTTCTTGTCGCAACGACTTCACTTCCTCGCGAGTTTCCGTCATTTCCTGTCGAAACGACTTCACTTCCTCGCGACTCTCCGCTATTTCCTGCTTCATTGACCCATTTTGCTCGTCGATGTACTGTTGCATGGCCTCGAATTGCGGCTGAATGTGGTCGGTGGCAAACTTCTGCATGACCATGCCCATTAACTCTATAAATTTGTTTTCATCCTCTTGGGTCATGGCGATCCCCTCCCTTGTGCATTTATCGCTTCATTTTTTAACATTATATAGCGGCCACAGCTCCTCGTCAAGAGCAGTCGTGACCTTGGCACAGCTAATTTTTGGTACTCACTGAAATTCCCCCTAGCTTTTTGCAAAACAATCCTGTATAATAAGAAACGATACCAATACATAATTCACCTCGAGCGAAAAGGAGCGAACAGCATGGGTAACATTGACAATACCTGCGTAAACGCCATCAGAGTTCTGGCCGCTGATGCGGTGGAGAAGGCTAAATCCGGCCATCCCGGGTTGCCGTTGGGTAGCGCCGCCATGGCTTATGAACTTTGGGCGAATCACCTGAACCATAACGGCCAAAATCCTCGCTGGCCGAATCGGGATCGTTTCATCCTCTCCGGCGGTCACGGCTCGACTTTGCTTTACTCCCTCCTACACTTCTTTGGTTACGGTCTCACCCTTGAGGACATGAAAAATTTCCGTCAAACGGACTCCCTTACCCCGGAACATCCCGAATACGGCCATACGGTAGGCGTGGAAGCCACTACCGGCCCTCTGGGCGCCGGCATGGGTATGGCGGTGGGCATGGCCATAGCCGAGGCGCATCTGGCCGCCGTCTTTAACAAGCCGGGGAAACAAATCGTGGATCACTATACTTTTGCCTTGGGCGGCGACGGTTGCATGATGGAGGGCATTTCCTCCGAGGCGTTTTCCTTGGCCGGGACCTTGGGGCTGTCTAAACTCATCGTCCTCTATGACAGCAACCAAATTTCCATCGAGGGCAGTACCGACATCGCTTTCCGGGAAAACGTGCAAAAACGCATGGAAGCCTTCGGTTTCCAGACGCTTACCGTGGAGGACGGCAACGACCTTGCGGCCATCGGCAAGGCTATCGAGGAAGCCAAAGCCGACAAGAAACGCCCCTCCTTTATCACCGTGAAAACCCAAATCGGTTACGGTTGCCCCGCCAAACAGGGCAAGGCCAGCGCCCACGGCGAACCTTTGGGCGAAGACAACGTGAAAGCTCTCAAAGAAAACTTAAGCTGGCCGGAGCCGGACAAGACCTTTAACCTTCCCCAAGAAGTCTATGACCACTTTGCGGAACTCTCTAAGAAAGGCGCCGCCGCTGAAGCCGAGTGGAATAAACTCATGGAGGCTTACGCCAAAGAATACCCGGCGGAAAAACAGCTCTGGGACGAATACCACGCCGCTCCCAAGGCCGACAGCATCAAGGCAAACGCCGACTACTGGGCTTCCGAGGACAAACCCCAAGCCACTCGCAACCTTTCCGGCGAGTGCATTAACAAACTGAAGAATCTGGTTCCGCAACTTATCGGCGGTAGCGCCGACCTTGCCCCCTCCAACAAGACCTACATGAAGGATGCCGGGGATTTCAGCGCGGAAAATTACGCCGGTCGCAACCTGCATTTTGGCGTTAGGGAACTTGCCATGGCGGCCATGGCCAACGGTATTACCCTTCACGGCGGCTTGCGTACCTATGTGGGAACCTTCTTTGTCTTCAGCGACTACATTAAACCCATGGTGCGTTTGGCGGCGCTGATGAAGATCCCCGTCACCTATGTGCTGACCCATGACAGCATCGGCGTAGGCGAGGACGGCCCCACCCACGAGCCTATTGAGCAATTGGCCATGCTTCGAGCGCAGCCTAATCTCCACGTCTTCCGACCGGCGGACGCCACGGAAACCAAGGCCGCTTGGTTTGCCGCCATAACTTCCGCGAAAACCCCTACGGCTTTGGTCTTAACTCGCCAGAACTTGCCGCAACTCCCCGGCTCCGATCGAGACAAGGCTTTGCGCGGCGCTTATGTGGTGTCGGAGGCTAAAAATCCGGCGACCATGGACGGGATTTTAATCGGTACCGGCTCGGAGGTACAGCTGTGCCTTGCGGCGCAAGAAACCTTGGCCAAAGAAAACATCGACCTCAGGGTGGTAAGTATGCCCTGTATGGATGTCTTTGCCGAGCAGGACGAGGCCTACCGGGAGGAGATTCTCCCCGGAAAGGTACGGGCAAGGGTAGCGGTAGAAGCGGCCGGCGATTTCGGCTGGGGCAAATATGTGGGGCTGGACGGCGCCACCGTCACCATGTCCGGCTTCGGCGCCTCGGGGCCTGCCGGGCAGCTCTTTAAGAAATTTGGCTTCACCGCCGAACACGTCGCCGAGGTAGCGCGGCAGACGGTAGCCAAGGGCAGATAGCAACAACCTTAAATAAAATATGTAATATAAGCAGCCTCTGGACACTTAGTGCCTAGAGGCTGCTTATAAGGTGGCAATGACCCTTGTGGCACAAAAGTTTCTACACCATATCCTCAAAGACTTCGGCCACGTCAACTTCTAAATCATCATAGAGCGAAACCTTGAGCTTCAGCTTTTCGCGAGCCTTTTCTTTTTCGGTGAGCATCGACCACTCAATTTCATCATAGGCATGGTAAATATCATCCGGCTGGAACCTACCGTCTGTCAAATGATAAACCTCGATGGATTTGTCCTTGGGATTGACGAGCCAATACTCTCTCACGCCGAATTTCTCGTAGATATCCTTTTTAGTATAGCGGTCATATCGTGCCGTGGAGGGAGAAAGAATTTCTACCACGAGGTCGGGCGCGCCATAAATGCCGTTGGGGTGAATCTTCTTCTTGTCGCATACTACAACTAAGTCGGGAATAAAATGGTTGTCGGCATCAAAGAATATATCTACTTCGCCCATCAGCTTACATTTCTTCTTGCCATGCAAGTAGTTGCCAATAATTCTGTGCAATGAAGAGGCAATGATGTTGTGGTTCGGCGCCGGTTGCGTCATCATGCGCTCCTCGCCGCCTATCAGTTCATAGCGAGACTCTTCTTCGTAAGCATACTGCGCCATATAAATTATCTCCTTTGCCATAACTTGTCAAATTTTGATACGAATACACACACCACTTCACTTATTATAATATGGCGTCTTATAAGGTGTCAATGAGAATTGATTCCCTTTCTTGAGGTGTAATCCCATGATGATATTTTTTGCCCTCTTGGTCTTTCTGGTAATGGGGCTGGTGGGCGTCCTCACCAAGGCCGCCATTCCCTATGTTTTCGACGAACCCCTGTCCCTAATGCTTGAGCGCGCCGTGTTAATATTCGATGTGGCGGCCATGCTCGGCCTTATTATTATCCCACTTTTTTTTCGCGACAGCTTCCCTTCGTCTTGGAGCGCCGCTGGCCTTAGATTGGTGGCCATGGCCTTTATGGCGCAGCTGATCTTCGCCGCGGTAGTGCTGGTTGTGGCCGGTATCCGGGGGATAATGCGCCACATTGGCGACACCGTACCCTTTGACCGCAGGCTCCGGCACACCCTTAGTTATGCTCCCTTGTATCCACTGGCGGCGCTGGCCGGAGGAGCTTACGGTGGGCTTTACGAAAGCGACGCCACGGAGGAGCGAGAGTTTGGCATCCCCGTGAAAAATTTGCCGGAAAATCTCCGGGGCTACCGCATCGCCCAAATCAGCGACGTGCATATCGGCCTTTTCTTTTCGCTGGACAAACTGCAAAAACTACTGTCACGAGTAGCCAAGGGGAAACCCGATGCCTTGGTCATTACCGGAGACATCTTCGACGATGTGAGCCAAAATCCCCAAGCAATAAAAACGGTGGATAGTTTCGCCAAGGATTTCCCGAATGGTATCTGGTACTGTCACGGCAATCACGAACACCATCGAGGCATCGAAGCCATTAGCGAACTTTTGCAAGGCACGGCCATCCACGTTCTGGTTAATCGCGCCGAGATTGTTGTTCCGGGGGAGCGTCCTTTGGTTTTTGCCGGGGTAGATTATCCCATGGAGCGAGGGGACAAAGAGTTTTTGGCGCAAAAAAATGCCTTTACCGCAGAGGCTTGGCGAGAGATACCCCAGGAGGCCGTCGTGGTACTCCTTGCCCATCACCCGGAGTTTATCGACAACGGCGCCGAGAAAAAGGCTGTCCTCACTCTTACGGGACACACCCACGGTTGTCAGCTGGGAATTTTCGGCATCCCCCTTATCCCCATGTTCAAGTACAACCGAGGGATGTTTATTCAAGGGGATTCCCATGGCTATGTTCACTCCGGCAACGGCAGTTGGTTCCCCTATCGCCTAGGTTGCCCCCCGGAAATCGCTTATTTTACCTTGCGGCGTGGATAATTCGTTTCAGCAATTTATTTATAGCCCAAAAGGCCTCTCTGTATAGGGAGGCTTTTCGGCGTGCCTATTAGTAATTTTTGTTATTTAGCCGGTTATTTTTTCCACGAAAGTTATGGCGTCGAGCATGGCAACGTCGGCATTCTGGTAGGCGTGACGCCCCCACCGTCCCACTCCGTACAGTTTGCGCTCGGCAAGGAAGTTTAATATATTGTCCATGGCTTTCTTATGCCCTAAGACAGGGATGGGATATGCGGCTGCGGTTGTCACTTCAGCCAGAGCTTTCCGGTCGGCCTGATGTCGCAGAAGGTTTGTTTCGCGATAGATGCCGCCCGGCTTGCTGTCGGGAGCAAAATTGCTTATAAAAAATTCCCGGTGATAGGGAGTGTTTATATCGGGAACATAGCGCCAGTGCCAATTTACTTCATAGTCGCTTTCATACAGGGATACGACTATTCTGTTATACCTTAGGCGCGCAAAATCGGCTAGAAGCTCCGGCGGAATATCTAACGCGCGCTGCAAGTCAGGCCACGGAGCAGTGTTTATAACCGCCTTGGCGCTGTGTGTACCGTTCACTTTCCAATATTGCCCGTTGTAGTCTAATTGCGTTACCTTTTCCGAGCAACATATATAGTCACGCTCGTCCTTAGCCAAGGCGTCAACTATACGCTGAAAACCGCCCCTCTTTGGATAATAAAAATTGACATGCGCCGGGAACTTGCTGGTGTCTTGTTGCCGTTGCAAGGAGTATTGGAGGACTTCTTCCACATTGACGCGAGGAATTTTATGCAGCCAATCTATATCCATTTCCTCCGGGGCAACACCCCATAATTTTTGATTGTAAGGCAACATATATTCGTCGCAAACCATATCCCCCAATTTCCAACGGATCCACTCCTCATAATTATGAGGTTCCTTCAATCCCATGGATTCGCCGTTTCTGATTATCGACATGAGAAAACTGACTTGTTTAGGCAAAGTAAGTTGCCAAATATTGGACTCTAGGGGATAGTCTATGGTGTAGTCACCTAATTTAATTTTTGAAACACGCTTGTAGTATTGAAACTCCTCCTTGGGCAAATAAGAGAAAACATAGTCGAAAATAGCCGGATATTTCGTGTTAAAAAAATGACCGCCGCCTATGTCAAGGGTGTGACCATTTATCAGACGTGTACGGCACAGACCGCCAATTTCTCCTTCTTTCTCCAGTACAATGACATTTTGTATGCCCTTCTCGCGCAATTTCTTGCACAAGGTGATACCGGTTAGGCCGGCGCCTATAATGAGATAGTCATACATATAATGAAATTCACCCTTTATGATAGTTCCTGCATAATACTCAGAATAGCGGCAAAAAGCTCCCGTCGCTCATAATATACTTCGTCGGGATTGACATGAGGAAAATTCATGTTGACGATTTGGTGGGCAGGGATGTTATGTTTGGCTCGGTACTCCTCTAAATACGGCACATAAAAAATCCCGTAGTACAGGGTAAAAATGTTTCTTCGCGGATAGTTCGTTTCCAGTTTGTCATGCCACCTGTCAGGACTTAGCAGACAAATTATTTTGGCCGGAGTAAACAGGAGAAAATCAAACAAGCCGCTACGTTGACCCACCACACAGCATACCTTATCGGCCAAATAATGTAATTCGCGAAAACTCACTTGCAGGGGCATCGTACCCGGAATGACCGCTTCCTTATCGCCGACAATGTTGGTATATACCACAAAGCCCCTTTGGCGCAGGAGAAGCGCCAATTCCTGCCATTCCTCCTCTGACAGTAACTGTTCCGTGGAATTAGCGTAGGGCGCCAGAATTACGGTCTTGCGTGAGTTCAGGCGAAATTTGCCGTGCAGTTGCTCTTTCTCTCGCAAGGACAGTTCCAACACCAAAGGTGCTAGCAGGGGAGTGTCCGGTGGCAAGTGGAACACGTTGCAACGGTATCTGTCAAAGAAGCACCGCTCTTCGTCCCAGATAAAATCCTCCCCCTGTAGCTTGAAGTGGCCGTATATATAGCGATCTGTTTCGTACCGGGAACTGGCGATTATGTACAGCTGGATATTTCCCATGTCCTCGGTAGATATATATACCGTTTCTCGCACATCAACAAAGGTGATGCCTAACTTCTCCATAGCCTTGCGAGCTATCAAAACACAAAATTTTTTTTGTTTTCGCTTCCGTAAAGCGGAACAAAAACCGCCGTTTATGAGAAAATCCCCTATGTTGTGGGGACAAATCACATACAAGGCCTCCGGATTAGACATCAATGAATCCATATAACCTTTAATATCAAACGGTTGTGAAGACACTGTTTCCACTATTATCGCTCACTCCCTCCGCTAGGCACATCTTTTTGCCGCAAAAGGCGACGCCGTACCGCCAAATATGCTTTACCCCTTGCCGCTTGAGTTCCGTCTCATAAGCCTTGGTTTCGACTTGCCGGAGCGCCGTCTTGGCGGCCTCCTCCATGGCTGCTTCTTCTTTTACAGCCTTCAATTCTAGGATAACTCCCGGGGTATTTTC
The DNA here is from genome assembly GCA_017476005.1 of Selenomonadaceae bacterium. Classification (GTDB taxonomy): domain Bacteria; phylum Bacillota; class Negativicutes; order Selenomonadales; family Selenomonadaceae; genus RGIG5097. The sequence goes on from JAFVEM010000058.1 coordinate 62,804, forward strand.
CTTGAGGGGAAAGAAAGCTAGGTCAAAGCGGCCATAACCGGACTCTCGGTTTGATTCTACCCGGTACTTGCCGGTAAGCCAGACCGATAGCCCCAGCAACAGACCGTGGTAGAAGGTTTCCGGTTGTTTACCGCTGTCGTGGAAACTTACAAAATCTCGCAGTAGCTCCGCCAAGAACTGAGCAAAATCCGCCGCCCTACCTTCCGTCATGGCCGCCAGCATATCTTTCAAGACAATCTGGCCTTGCCGTGGGGTAATATTGTCCAGTATCTCATAGCGGAAAGCGCGCCTTATTTCCATGTTCGGTATCTCTAGCGCCGCCCACTCGTCATAGTCCTCATCCTGCCAGATTTTCACCGCCTTTAAGTAACCGGCGGTTAAGAGCATCATGTAAAGAGTATTGCGATCTGAATTGAGATCGGCATAGATAATATTTTCGCGAACAGGGGCCGTAACGGGTTTCCCCGTGAGTAAGCCCCTTAGCTCCCCGGCCTTGCGAGTATCGATTCTCGCCAGCAGCGCCTTTAGGATGCTGTTGCCCGAGGTGTTTAGCCAGTAAGGCTGAAACTTGCAATTATTGTCAATAAAACTAATCACCGACCAAGGGTTATAGATTTCTTGGTTGCCAAAAATATACCCGTCATACCATTTTTTTACTTCCTCCCGCCTCTCCGAAAGGTCGCAAACCGCAAGTAAAGTATCCACTTCCGCTTGGGTAAAACCGAAAATGTCGCTGTAACGCTCGCTGAGTACCGAGCAAACCCTAAGGTTATTCAGGCCGCTAAAGATGCTTTCCTTCGATACTCGCGTCACGCCCGTCAGCACCGCAAAATCTAAGGCACTATTGGACTTTAACGCGGCACTTAAAAAGCCGCGCATGAAATCGATGCACTTATCGTAATAACC
>JAFVEM010000059.1 GCA_017476005.1 Selenomonadaceae bacterium
CCACTGTGTCCGTCCAGTATTTCTTTGATAAAACGGGTTTTGTCTATAAAGCTATATCCACCTTGAATTATTTTCGCAAAATCATCCACGCCTACAGGCATGGTCTTGCCGTTAGTTTTCTCATTCATGGTACACACCTCCATTTACAAGTTTGCTACAAGCCGTATTATAACACTACCATGCATAATTTGTCGAGAAAAAGAACCCCCCGACAACTCGTACTAGTCGGCCACCTGTTCCATGGCCATAAGTTGTCTGTCAGCGTTCTGCTCCTTGGTGGATACCCTGATGTAGCCGTAAATTTTTGCCATAAAAAAGCCTCCCCAAAAACCGTTGTAATTTTTGCTTAAATAGTGTATGATAGAATCCATGAGGCTTTTTGGCGAATGCTGGTGGCCATTGGCATTATGCTGGCCATAGCTACTTATTTCTCGAAACATTAAAGGAGAGATAGTATAACGATATGTTAAAAAAAATATGGCGCCGCTTGGGACTGGGAATCCTAACGGCGCTTTTTACGGTGAATACGGGAGTGACCTCGCCCAGAACAGTTGCAGCCGAGGAAATAATTTTTATCCCTCATGACAGCCGTTCTGTCTGTGCCGCGCAACCGGCGGAGGTGGCGGAGGCGGCCGGCGCGCAGGTCATCATGCCGCCGGCGGAATTTATCGCCCAAGGAGTCGATGAGCCGGGCAACCCGGAGGAGTTGTGGCATTGGCTGGAAGAAAACGCTTCGGATGCCAAAGCCGCTGTCCTTTCCACCGATTCCCTCCTTTATGGCGGCTTGATGGCCTCTCGTAAGCACGAGATCCCGACGGAGGTTATTCAAGGTCGCGTGCTTAGATTCCGGCAATTAAAAAAAGAACACCCTAAATTGCAATTGTATCTCTTCGGCTCCCTTATGCGTACCCCGAAAAGCGGCCTGTATGCCGGGCGAGAGGAGCCGGATTACTATCAGGAATACGGCGAGGCCATTTTTAAATACACTGCTGCCCTTGATAAGGCCGAGTCGGAACGCCGTTTGGCGCAAGAGAAAAACGAACTGGAAAAACTGAAGGGAGCTATCCCTGAAAATGTCTGGCGCGACTGGCTGGGACGCAGGGAGAAGAACCTAGCGGCCACCAAAGCCATTATGGATCTGACGGGGGCAGGAATTGTTGATTATTTTGTGGTGGGCAAAGACGACAATGCCCCCTTCTGCCAAACCCATCGGGAAAACCTCGCGCTTATTAGTTATGCCGAAAAGAAAAAGCTGGAAAAAGAAAAATTTCAAACCCTCACGGGTATCGACGAGTTTAATTTGCTCCTGCTTACGCGAGCCATAAATAACTTACGGCGGCAAATGCCCTTTGTATTCCTTGATTATAATACCGGTATGGGTGAAAAAACCGTCCCTGCCTTTTCCGACGAGTCCATTGGGAAGTCCCTGAAGGAGGCTGTCACCGTGGGCGGCGGACTGACAGTGCCGAGGCCACAAAAGGCGGATTTGGTACTCCTAGTGAATACCAATCCCGACGGCTACACCGGCGACGCATATCATCGCTCGCCCGGCGCCGCGCCCATCGTCAACGACGGCAAAGCTCGCTACGGCACGGCTCCTTTTGTGAAAATGACCAAAAAATATCTAGACCAAGGCTATCCCGTGGGTATCGCCGATATTGCCTTTGCTAACGGCGCCGATAACGCCCTCATGCAGGGACTGCAAAACAGTAATTTATTAGGAAGACTAAAATCCTATGGGGGGTGGAACACTGCCACTAACAGCGCCGGCTTCGCCCTAGGGATAGGGATGCTCTCCGGGCAAATGGACAAAGCTGGACTGGGGCGCGTTCTCATGCGTCGTTACTTAGATGATTGGGGTTATCAAGCGGCAGTGCGTTTTCAAATCTTAGATGAATTGGCCGCCGAAGGACACTGGCAATATTATGTAAAACTGGATGGCGCCGCCGCGGAGGTAGGAGAACGCACCACCGTCGCCCTGAAAAAATTCGCGCAAAAAAACATCCCTCCCTTAGCAGACATAAGTCGCTTGCGCGTAACTTTTCCTTGGGATAGGATGTTTGAGTGCGATATTTTCTTTTAGTTTTTATTTAGTGAAGTGGTTAGGCTGACAGTCTTTCTTGATACGCAGGCTCGGGAATGACATCTCCACATGCTAACGCCGTAGCCAGCCAGCTTTTTTTGGCATCGTTAATCATGTATAAAAGCTCAGACCATGACGGAGCGCAGGTGATGCACCCCGGCAAATCCAAAACTTTAGCAGCATAACCGCCGTCTGCATCGGGAAATATTTCCACCCGGTAAGGAAGCGACATATAATAATCAAGGTCTTTCACAATATCCCCTCACTTTCCAAAGCCTCTTTAACCAAACGAATATAAACGACGTTCATGGGCGTATGACGCGGTAGGGTGATTTTAGCCATTCGTATCGCGACATGATTTTTACTCCAGTAACTGACAAACAAAAATTAAAATTGGAACCATAATAAGGGTAGGCAAGTAGTTGATGACCTTCAGTTTGGTTAGCTCCACTAGGTTTAGCCCGATGGCGAAAATTAGGAGACAACCGGCGGTGTTTAGCTCCGCTATAACCGTGTCCGAGACGAGAGGGGCAATATACTCGGCCAGTAGCACGATGCCCCCTTGAAAGGCCAAGGTGAAGCCTGCCGATCCCATTACGCCGATGCCCATGGTGGTGGTAAGCATGATGCCGGAGACAAAATCCAGCAAAGATTTAGTATAGAGCATATTATAGTCCTCAACAAGACCGGCATTCAGTGAACCCACAATGACCATGGCGCCTACGTTCATAATGAGGCAGGAGGTCACAAAGGCTTGGGCGATTTTGCCGGTGTCTCCCGTGCCGTGGTTAAACTTTTGCAGTATTTGCTCGGTGGCGCGATTTACCTTGCCGTCCAAGTCAGTGGCTTCACCAATAAAAATTCCCGTGGTGGTCGCCACAATCAGGAGCAAAATATTTTCCTCCTTGACAGCTCCTTGTAAACCAATGATAATAGTACACAGCCCCAGACCTTTCATGAGCGCGTCGGCTACCCCTTTTGGTATGCCGCGCCTGAGCATTAGGCCGATAAGACTGCCGGCCACGATGGCCAAAGTATTAACAATGACTGCCCACATACTGCCTCCTAGTAAAAAACCGTGAGACGCTGTCTCACACTCTGCCAAAGGGCTTAGCCCTTTGGAATCCCGGTTGATTTATTGTTTTGTTGTTCTATTAAATTATTTATGGAAAGGATGATGGCTTATGACGCAACATAATTTTACTCCGCAGGGGGTTTGCTCCAAAGCTATTAGTTTTGACTTGGATGAGGGGAAACTGCACAATGTAAAATTTGTAGGCGGTTGCCCGGGTAATTTGGTAGCCATGAGCAAGCTCTTGGAGGGCGCCGACGCCAAGGAGACGGTGAAGATCCTCAAGGGCAATCCCTGCGGCGCTCGCGGCACCTCCTGCGCCGACCAGCTGGCCATCGCCGTAGAGGAGGCGATGGCATCTTAGCATCATTATAAACAAATTTTATTTTATATTCAAGATGCTATGCGTGCAAGCACATGAGAGTTTTTTTGCCGGCGACAGAGCGAACGTAACGACGGGGGTGATAAAATGGCCAAAATCGAATTGCCTATGCTGAAGAAATACCAAAGACCCATCGTCGAATTGTACGGGCTTCATGCCTTGGTAGATACCGGTGCCGTCATTCCCATGTTTTCTCTGCCGGTCAGAATTATAACGGCGATTTTTCCTGAGGCCGAAAAAATTCTGGAGAGACATTCCGTCGGTGGTATTGGCGGTGAATCCCTAGGGGATGTATATAGGTTGCCGAATTTTGCCATAGGAGAACTCACCTATTCCCCCTTCGATGCCTTTGTGCCTTATGAACCGAGCCTAAAATATCCGATTCTGCTCAGCGCGCCGTTATTTAGTGGGATGTTTTATGGATTCGACAGTGCCGAAAGCAAGTTTATCGTCGAAACCAAAGATATGCCCTTAAAGCGAAAATTTGAATTGCACGAATTACGCGGTCAATTATTCCCTCAAATAGACGGCGTACTGATACAAGACTCCGGTCTCTTTTTGAGCAATATGCTTTGTGGATTCTAACAGTAAATAAAAACAACAAAAAGCAATCATGGGCAGGGTGACATGATTGCTTTTTATTGTTTATTGCCAAAAGTCATTGCTTTACCGTTTGATAATCCAAAAACTCCCCTACTCCTAGCACCCTAATTCCTTGGTGGTCGGAAACAGGCGGCTCTCCCAGCATTAACACCAGTTTCGGGTACTGATCCCGGATTTGCTCTAAAGGTCTTAGTTTGACGGTGAGATTTTCCGCTGTTGCTAGTTCAATATATATTTTTCGTTCGCCGATGCTGCCCACAAAATCCACGGTAGCCGTTCCCAGTTTGCCCAAAGTGACATGATAGCCTTGGCGGCGCAGTTCCAGATAAACCAAATTTTCCATGGCGGCGGCGTCGGTAAGTCTGGCCTGAGGCAAGATGAGATTGCGCAGACCTAAGTCTGCCGGGTAGTATTTCCCGGCGGTTTTTAAGGTTTGCCCCGTCTTTAAATCAACACGCGGCACCCAATAGAGGAGATGCGTCGCCGTCAACGCTTCAAGGTAGTCGGCGGTGGTATGGGCGCTGACCTTTCGCAGACCTTCTTTCGACAGAAGTTTCGCCGCGCTGCCGGGGGAAACAAGGCGTGTGGGGTCAAAAGAGACTGTGGCCAGCATTTCCTTCAGCAAGGCAAAATCTCGCAGGGGATAGCGTTCCAATATGTCCCGTCCCAAAATGGTGTAAAACAGCCCCTCCAGATAGTCCCTGACATTTTCCCCCCGAGCGGTAAGTTTCGCCACTCGCGGCAAACCGCCATTTTTGAGATAGGCGGCTAAAATTTGTTCCTCTTTGCTATCCACGGCAGAAGCACCCTCCGAGCTAGTCTCGACAAGATGAGGCGCGTCAGTCATGGCGCGGCGAAATTCGGACAAAGACAAAGGCAACGCCGCCACTTCGCTGTAACCGCCGGAAAGAACCGTGGATAGGTCGCCGGTTAAAATACTGCTTTGGGAGGTGGCAATATATATATGCAGACGGCGATTCAAATAAAGTCGTCCCACCAGCGCCTCAAAGGTGGCGCCGCTATTCAACTCGTCCAAAAACAGGTAGGTGTCCAGCCCTTCGCGCAGGTTTTCTTCCATGTAATAGCGAATGGCCTCAGAGTCCAGCCGCTCCCCAAAACGCAAATCATCAAAATTCAAGGAAATAAGCTGTTCGGAGGAAAGCCCCTCCGCCTTGAGCCGCTCCGCCAAAAGAGACAACAAAGCGGTCTTCCCACTGCCTCGCACGCCCGTCAGCAGCGTAATGCGGTTAAGCTCGGCCAGTTTACGCAGGGTACTTACATAGCTTTCTCGCGGAAAAATACCGAGCATCTTTTTATCGGGCATGATTTTTGCCGCCTTTCAACATGTGCTGGAAAAAGTCGTCTAGCATGGCGCCGGACGGCTTTGGAGAATTGGCTAGACAACTATTCCCTTAGAACAATAGCTCTGAACAGTTTATTGTAATCTAGTCGTGGAGTGAGTAAACCTTGCGACTTGTAGAGACTATTCAGAGCTATGTTGAAATTCATGTGATCAATAAATACCATGCCACGTAGCATTTGCATCGCTCCCTCTAAAAAATCTAAAGGGGCTTACGCGTACAAAGACTGCATAAGCCCCGCTTAATGTCTATGGAATGAATACTTTAAAGGCAAATCATCCCTCGTGCTAAATTGTATTCTATAGCGATGTTTCTGTCAATAGGTAAATTTATTTTTATACTTGCAAATTGTTGCAATACATTACATTACCTATCGCAATTACAACAAATAATACAGCATATTGCACTAATATCACAAATCTTTTCCGGGAAAAAACCAATTTTAAAGGTCAAAACATCTAATTAACGCACTTATCTGCTATTAACGGCAATTATCAGCAAAAAAAGGAGCCGCATCCATAGCGGCCCCTTTTTATCCTACTCACCGAAAGTCAAACAACGACGAATGATCCCAAACTATTTTTTGCGAAGCCGCCGCCGGATTGTACAGTACCAGAATGACAGTGGGTTTGGCTGTCTCAATGTATTTGGCCACACTGCCGTTAAAGTGTCTAAGATCAAGAACGGTTAGATGCTTTAAACCCATGGCCAGAAAAGGCGACATGGCATTGGCAAAGGAGTCCTTAATGATAAGCACGTTCTGCTCCCGAAAATCAGCGAGTTGCAGGTTGTTAATATCCATAAGAGGTTGATCACCGTAAATATAGGTGTTATAAGGACTATCAGTGTAATAGCCGGTTTTATCGAGGTGTCTCATCTCCAGCATTAGACTAAAATCCCCGTCGGCATTGATGCTCTTAGTCGGAAGATACACATGCACCTTGCTGGTAAAATTCGGCTTTAGCAAAGCAATATCATCGGGAGAGGTACGCGCCAGTGTCACTTTCTTGCCCTGACTGCCCAGAAACCAGTCTTTATATACTGTTACTTCGTAATCAGCGAGGTTAAAATGGCTGAAATCCACGTCAATATCGTAAGCGGCCTGGAGTTGGCGAGCGATAATTTCCGCCGCCATCAGCCCTGTTTCCGGTTTCCAGTGATGGTCGGTGCGGAAAAACAGCTCGTGGAAATGTTCTCGCCCCACCTTCTCATTGAGAACCTCTCGCAAGTCCAAGGTGTCAATGCCTGCCTCCGCCAGCCCTTGCAACAGCTCGTCGGCATTGGCGTTGGAAAAATCAAGCCGACCGTTTATGTCCTTATCCCCATATTTATTAACCTTGAATGGGGCTTGAATATACAGTAGTTTGGAATTATTGTCGATAGCTGTTTGGTTGAGATACTTCAGAGATTCGATGTGTTCCCCCACATCGACCTTAGGATAGCGGTATGTCAGATAGCCATCCGCCATTTTCAACACGTCTAATTTCGGGTTAATAATCCGCCAACCGACTATATCTTCCAAATGTCGCCCCAGCTCTACTATGGGATAGTAGCCAAGCAGATATTCCGTTGTCCATTTTTCGATTTTGCTGGTTATTTTCTGTTTAGGAGCTTCATTCCCAGTACGCAGGTATCTGGTTATAGTTTCATCTTTCCCATCGGCAAAGGGATATAACTCTTCCCAAGGTATTTTTACGTCTTGGTTGGAGACTGCGTGAAGTTCTTGGAGTTGAGGCGCGTCAAAGAGTATAGTCTGCGTCACCGCGTTATTCATGTGCAAACGCTTCACCAAGACCTGTCGCGTACCGAAACGCAGGATGATGCTGGCGCACATAATCACCAGTATGCCCATACACAGGAGCATTAGAATATTTTTGTTTTTATTTATTGACATAGTATCGCTCCGTCAAAAATTGAAATAGATAAAAGGATTATACCCGGAACTAACAGTCATTATCAGTGACAGCAGGAAAAGGCAGACAGCCCACAGCGGCTCAACGTAGGCTATCAATTTGCCTCCATGTTCCTTAAGGTACGGCCATAACGGCAGGGAAAGGATTATCGCCACCATGAGGAGGGGATAACTGCCGGTCAAATACGTCCAAGCTGTTTCATCGATTAAACCCGTGACATTGCGTCCAAACATAGCGCCTATGTAGGCAAGACCTGCGTCGATACTCGGCGAGCGAAACATCGTCCAGCCGATTATCACCGCCACCATGGTATAAATATGAGCAAAATGCCCCAGCTTTTCCGGCAGTCCGGTTAGCTTTTCGCCCAAAAGCAACGCAAAGTAAAACAGCCCCCAAGCCAGAAAAGTCCAGTTAGCTCCGTGCCAAAATCCCGTCAGCGACCATACCACCAATAAATTGATAATCCAGCGGCTTTTCCCGACTCGATTGCCGCCCAAGGGAATATAAACATAGTCCCGGAACCATGAGCCAAGGGAAATATGCCACCGCCGCCAGAATTCGGTACAGCTTTTGGCAATGTAAGGGTAGCGAAAGTTTTCCGGGAAGGTGAAACCGAACATTTTGCCGAGGCCAATGGCCATATCCGAGTAGCCGGAGAAATCGAAGTAAATCTGAAGCGTATAGGCTACAGCGCCCAGCCAAGCGGTCATAACCGACATACTCTGCCCGTAATCAAAAATATTATCCGCCAACTGCGCCATGTAGTTGGCGATAAGAACTTTTTTGGCGAGGCCGTATATAAACCGCAAGAAACCGTCGGCGAACCCTGAGAGAGTTTCTTGGCGACCGGATATCTGAGCTTCGATGGTATCATAGCGCACGATGGGGCCGGCGATAAGCTGGGGAAAGAGGGCAATGTACAGCCCCACGTCCAGTACATTCTTTTGGGCTTTGGCTTTGCCGTAATAAATGTCAAAGAGATAGGAGAGAAGCTGAAAGGTGAAAAAGGAAATACCGATGGGCAGGGCAATATTCACCGCCGAAAAATCCGCATTAAAGAGCCAGCCCAATTCATGTAGCGCAAAGGTCAAGTATTTAAAGACAAAGAACAGTATCAGATGAAAAGACACACCGATAGTCAGCACCAGCCGCCGCTTTTCTTGTGCCAGCTCAATTTTTCGCCCCACATACCAGCCCATCAAGATGGACAGCATCATGAGAAAAACAAACAGCGGCTCCCCCCAAGCATAGAAGAACAAGCTGGCCAGCAGCAAAAAGATATTGCGGAACCTACGCCCGGAATAAATGGGATTATAGTAAATAATTACGGTTAGAGGTAAGAAAAGAAACAAAAATACAGTAGATGAAAATACCAAGGCAAGCGCCTCCCTATGAATTATTCATCTTACTGTATCACATCTGCCCCCCCCCGCAAGACATTTTTGGCTACGGCAAAAAAGTTTCTGCTGGCCATTTATTGCCAAAGGTGCATAATTTACTCGGTGAAAAGCGTCTCGGTTTTATCCGACAAAAAGGCAGGTCATGATTATACAACAAAGCCGCCGGACTTCAGCCAAAAGTCCGGCGGCTCTCTCTTACGTCAAATTCTGCGCCTCGTATGTTAAAAGCACTTCCTTGGGATCCATGGTGGAAATATTCACTAGGCCGAAGGTGTCAAATTCCCGGTCGCTGAGGTTTAGCTTGTCATAGTCGCCGGGAAAAGTCAGCGTATTTCCCTCTTCGTCAATAAACTCTTTGGCTACCACAAAGCCCTGCAGTTTATGGCCGTTGCCCTTGATGCACACGGGGCTGTTGGGAGCGAAGAGGATGCCGCGAAAGTCTTTCTCCAGATTCAGCGTCACCGGCTGGGAAACGCGACTCCCTACCGCTACCCCTTCTTTTAAGGACGGGCCTTCGTAGAAGAAAACCAAGGGGCGATATTTATAATGCCCCATTAAATCTTTAACGGTATTGTCAGCTTGAATGTTGATATTTATTTTGCGGACGGAGTTGGTGGAGTTGCCGGCACTCAATTCTTCGCTTTCGATATGCACGAGGAGGGGGTCGCTCTCCACGATATTCCCTTGGCTGTCTCGGGTGGCCAGTTGCCAAAAATAATTTTCGTCGCCTTTGCTGCCGTCCGCCAGTCGCTTCTCCCGTTCCGCTTGGGCTTTGGCATCCATGGCCGCTAGTTCCGCGAGGTTACCGCGCACGGCATACAGGCGATTAAAGTTAAGTTGATAATTGATGCGTGTTTTTAAAAACCTATTCAGCAGTTCTTTGGCCTCGGCTTCGGTCAGGTTAAAATTGTCCATAAAGGCCTTGACTACGTCGTTTTGGCTTTTCGTCTTCAACAACCAGTCGGCCGGCATACCCTCGATTATCAGATTGGCCAAGCTGGCATAGGTGGGAAAACCGTCGGCCAAATCCCAGTTGCCAATATCGCGACCGGTGGAAATGTCGGGCTTGAAGTCGATGAAGAGATCCCGCACATTGATGTATTTATCCTTCTTGGTCTTGTTGTCCAGCCGGTTGCCCTCGTCATCCAGCTCCGCCAAACTCTTCACCGAATCCAGCTCCACGCCGGGATAACCGTACTCCACCCGTTCGATACTGCCGGTCGCCGGGTCGTAGCGGTAGTAAGTCCCCATGGTGCCTTCCCGGCGGTACTGCGCCTTGGAGAAACCGTCGCCAAAATTGAGACTCTGCATTTCCGTCTGCAACGCTTGGAAACTGTCGTAAGTTTCTTTCGCCTCAATATCCTTTAGTTGTTCGTAGAGGGTTTTGTCGCCCACCGTGCCTTGGGCGACCGCCGCCGCCGCCACCGTCCAATGGGGCAGAAAATCCGTCGGGATAAGCACTCCGGCAAAGGCAAATTTTACGGCCTCCCTCAGTTCGACACGGTAATAATATTTTGTGCCGTCCCTTTCTTTCCATAACTCGGTGGCCAGACCTTGGTTTTTGTCCTGCAAATCCTCTCTGGCGCCGGTGTTGGCTTCAATGACGGGAGATGCCGTCCCATCGGCCACCGCCAAGAGTTCCGCATCGGCAGGGGTTAAGTTATGCGCCACTTCCGCATCTACGGAAACGAGCCGCGCCCGTCCCGAACCCTGCGCCCCGGCGGCTCCGGCCAACGCCGCCGCATCCGCCACGTTTTGGAGGTAAGATTTGTGGAAATACGCCCTGCCAAAGTCCAGCGACATACCGCCGCAGACCACCAGTATCGGCAACATGAGGGCGAAGAATACTAGGATTGTTCCCTGTTGGGATTTGTTTGCTGGCATCGCCCTTGCCTCCTTGTCACTCCGTCACCCTTATCCCCGTCAGTCCCTCGCACTCATGGCGCTCGTATCCGCCGCTTTTTTGTATGCTACGGGTGGTATTTATCGTTACCGCGCTGACTTTGCCGTCGGTGAACTCGAACTGGCCGCGAATGGTGGCTGAATAATTGCCCACGGATATGCCCTGTGGGGTTTTGCTGATAGCGTCGTCGGAAAAAAGGTAACGGGCATCGTTTATGGTTTTGCTGGCGGTATAATCATTGGCCGTGTTCCGCGTATAATTGCCCTTCATCCATTCAACGGCATCCAAGGAATTAAAACTGCCGCCGTTGTAGCGGAGTTTTGTCACCGGCGCGCCGTCGTCACTGCTGGCTACCTCATAATCAAAAAGTATCGCGCCGTAAGGATTGTTGCCGCCGGTTATATTGTTGACTCCCAATAAGGCTTTGACTTCCGCCTCGGTTTTGCCCAAAAATATCTTGCCTAAGTTACTTAGTGCCGCCTTGTCGATGGCAATGCGTTCGGCATTGCTCACCTGTTTTAATTCGGCGGTGGATATAGAGCCGTATTTATTCAAGGCATCCGCGTAGTTGTCTTTGCCTGCAATGGCCACTCCCGTGTCGGCCAGGACATTTTTAATGGCGTCACCCAACCCGGAACCGGAAATGGCCAGTCCTATCGCTACCACAAAAGCGATAATCAGGGCGTAATCCACCATCCCCTGCCCTTTTTGCCCGTTTCTCGTCAAGACCATCACCTTCCTTTACAGGCTAGTCCCAGTCAATATCAGCATGGGAAACGGTCTCTCCGGCTTCATACTCTTTCATGGCTTGCAGGTGTGCTGCCGTGTCCTCCGGGGTCTCTATATCGTCTATGTCCAAAGGAATAAAACGCTTTACCACTTCCAACAACACATGGAGGTCATTATCGGGGATAGCGTTAATCATAGTTGCCAGTTGTACCCTCTCATTCATCTTACAGCCCTCCCTTGTATATATCGCCCCTATTGCCTATTCTCTCAATGGTTATTGTTTCATCATTGGGACAAGAAAATATTATCCGCTTATTTCCTACCCTTAGCCGGAAAAGACCGCTTTTCCCACTCAAGGGCTTTATATCTCCGGCAGGTATGCCCTCAATAGCCGTCCTTATCCTGTGTTTAGCCTTACTCTCCATCGCCGTGATTGCTTTGACTGCGGCTTTGGAATATTGTATGTTCAACCTAACACCTCCCCTACTTATTCAGCGATTTCATCAGCGTCAAGACCGCCGGGAACAACGTCATTACGAATATGGACGGGAAAATAAACAGTATCATGGGGAAAATAATCTTTACGGGAGCCTTCAGAGCAGCGGCGCGATTCGTCTGTCTGCGCCTGTCGCGCATATTGTCGGCTTGTATCTTTAAGGTTTGGGACATACTGGTACCCAATCTTTCTGCCTGAATGACCGAGGTGGCAAAAAGATACATTTCTTCTAAATCACACCGCTTGGCCACTTGGGTGAGAGCCATTTGTTTGGGCATCCCCAAGGAGGTGTCCCGAAGCATTCGGCTAAATTCTTCCGGCAGCTCGCCCTTCATGCGTTTCACAATTTTCGTCACCGCGCCGTCAAAGGACAGTCCGGCTTGTACGCTGACGCACAAAAGATCCAGAAAATCCGGCAGTTGCTTTCTTAATGCCTGTTTGCGCCGCCTAATGGCCGATTGCAAGGAAAAGAAGGGCAAAGCCGCGCCAATGGCCACCCCCAAAGCCAGCACCGCCACCTCTTGCGTCAGTTGCAAACCGCCGTGGATTCTGATGATGGCTATGGCAAACATGGTACAGGTGGCCACCGACATCACCCAAGAAGCCATGAGGCGATTTACGCTCCATGCCTCTTGTCTCCCGGTACGGGATAGCATTTGCTCGGCCATCCCTCGCAACTCTCCCGGCGCCAGATGGCTAAGGTGGGTTTCGATACTCTGCCACAAAGGAGAAATCACGCGCTCTTTGAAGGGCGTCTCCGCCTTGGTACGATGTCCCGTTATCACAATCCCGGCTTGGGAGGCGCTAAGTTGCCGTTTTTTGGCAGTTTCGGCGCGTTCCCCTTCGGCCTCCGTAATCATTTGCTCCATGCGCCGCTGTAATCTGGCTTTGGGAGTACGTCGCGCCGCCAAGAGTACATAAGCTATGGCGAGCCAGATAAGCGCCACCAAGGCCGCCGCCGTAAACGCCAACGCTCCGTTCATCGCTGGTACCCTCCGGCGAACATGGTAGGCGGCAGTTCCACCCCGTTCAGACGGAACTTATCAAGAAAACCGGGAGAAAAGCCCGTGGCCTCAAAATGCCCCACGGATTTTTCTTTATCGTCGATATAATCCTGCACATAGAGGAAAAGGTCTTGCAAAATTATCGTGTCCCCCTCCATGCCTTGCACTTCGGTTACATAAGTTATTTTCCGACTGCCGTCCCGAATCCGGGATTGCTGAATAATAAGATCAATAGCCGAAGCGATTTGAGTGCGAATAGCCCTAACAGGCAGTTCCATCCCCGCCATCAGCACCATGGTTTCCAAACGGGACAACACATCCCGGGGGCTGTTGGCGTGAGCCGTGGTCAGCGACCCGTCGTGGCCGGTGTTCATGGCCTGCAGCATATCCAAAGCCTCCCCGGAACTCACCTCTCCCACGATAATCCTGTCGGGGCGCATCCTGAGGGCGTTGCGCACCAAATCCCGAATAGTAATGGCGCCGCTGCCCTCCAAATTAGCCGGTCTGGCCTCCAGCGGCACCACGTTCCGCTGTTGCAAGCGAAGTTCCGCCGCGTCCTCGATGGTGACAATGCGTTCCGTGGCCGGGATAAAGGAGGACAAGACGTTCAGCGTAGTGGTCTTGCCGGAACCGGTGCCGCCGGATACCAAAATATTTAATCTGGCCTTGACGCAAGCCGCCAAAAAATCCGCCATGTCGGCGCTAAGTGTGCCGAATCCCACTAAATCCTCCGCCATTAAAGCGCGTTTGGAGAATTTCCGAATGGTCATGGCCGGCCCCACCAACGACAAGGGCGAGATGATAATATTCACCCGGGAGCCGTCGGCGAGGCGCGCATCCACCAAGGGGGAGGACTCATCCACTCTGCGCCCCAAAGGCGCTAAGATGCGCTCGATAATATTCATCAAGTGGGTATCGTCGTGAAAATGAATATCCGACAAGAGGATTTTGCCGCCTCGCTCCACGAAAATATCTTGGGAACCATTCACCATGATTTCCGTAATGGAATCGTCTTTGAGCAGCGGCTCCAACGGTCCAAGTCCCAGCAACTCGTCGCAGATATCGTCCACCAAGGCCAAGCGTTCGGCCATGGATAAATTGTAGGTGCTGGCGGTGAGTTCTCTTTCGGTGTAAGAGGAAATAAGATTCTTGATTTGCTCCCGATTGCTTTCCCCTTGGGCGATAAGCTGTTGCTCCGCCGCCGTCATTTCCTCCACCAAACGCTGATGCACGGCCAGCCTCAGCTCCCGCATGGCATCCACTTCCACCTCCGCCTTATGCCTACCGGCAAAGGCCGAAGCCGCTTTGGGCTGGACAGTAGCGTTGTCTGTCTGCACTCTGGAATATATCTCATGTTCCTCCGGCGGCGGTGTCGGAGCTGCATATTTCGTTTGGGGCGTTAGCGAGCTTGGCCGCGACAACGGCGGCTCCGTCTTATGCCGCCGTACCTCCTTAATGGCCTCCTCCGAGGTCTGCCCCAAACGCTTCAAAAGCGACATCTTTTCACCTGTTTCTTTTTTTATTTTTTGTTTTTTGGGGTTTCACCCCAAACCCCAGCAGGGAGCTTTGCCCCCTGCACCCCGTTTAGATTTTTTGTGTTCTCCCTCCGTCAGTCCTTCGGACTGCCACCTCCCTCTAGGAGGGAGGCTTGGGGGGGAGTTCATGTACTCGCTGTGCTTTCTAATCGCATGGTATAGCTTATCGGTTTCATACCAACTAAAACGTCTATTTTGTCCTCAGCCGCTTGTTCGAGAGATATTTTGATGGTTACATATTTGGCATCATTATCTGTACTTCCATTATCGTTAGGCTCAAACTCCACTGTGATGGTCGGCTGGTAAAATTTGTTTGGTATGGCGTAGCGTTCTCTTGTATCTTCATCCAGCGTGGCCAGATCCGTTACAATTGCTTTACGCGCCTCCGCTGACTTCGCTACGGCAATATCGCGAGCAACAGTCCGGGCGACGTTATTATATTGGAGATATTCGGCGTAGGCAAGGCCATTGTAAATAACCCCCGTGGCAAAAAGCAAAAATAAAGGTACTATAAGCGCAAACTCCACTAAAGACTGGGCTTTTTGCCCCACCGCTGTCGCCTCCCCTTGCGCATAATTCTGCTTGGCAAAAAAGCCCCCTCAAACGAGGAGGCTCTTTTAAATAATAATGGCTGCTTGCTAAATAATAAGCGTTGACCTCACTCACTTGAGGCACTTGCTTTGATGTTATCGCCGGCAGAGCTAATATCCTCACCGGTAGTGCTGAAGATGCTCTTAATGCTCTCGCCGATACCGCTGTTACCCGAAAGAGCCACCGCCGCAATCGCCACCACGAAAGCCAGAATCAGGGCGTATTCCACAATGCCCTGCCCTTTCTCACTGCGTACCCAATTATGAATCCGTTGTAACATGGTTATCACCTCCCTTAAAGGCTTACGCCTCAATATTGACAATCCGCTGAATGACAAAATAACCGATTACCTCCAGCCCCAAAGATACGGCCAAAGCCATTTGTCCCATGGGGTCGGTAAAGAGCAACATAAGTTGATTATGGTTAAAGATGTAGAGATAAAGACCGATGGCGAAGGGGAGAATGAGGAGTACCCAAGCGGACATACGGCCTTGAGCGGTGAGCGCCAGTATCTCTCGTTTCATGCGGATGCGCTCGGTGATGGTGTCGCTGATATTGTCCAGTATCTGCGCGAGGTTGCCTCCCACTTCCCTTTGAATGAGAACCGCCGTCACCACGAGGTCAAAGTCTGCGCTGCCCATGCGGCTGTTCATGGCCTCTAAGGCCACTTCCAGCGGCACCCCCATGGAGGCTTCCCGGGATACTTGGGCAAATTCTTCGCTGATGGGAGGTTCCATTTCCCGGCTGATAACGTCAATGGCCTGTTGAAAACTGTAGCCGGCGCGGAGGGCGTTGGCCACCGTGGTGAGGCAATCCCCCAGCTGTTCCACGAAAGCGCGTCGCCGCCGAGCGATGCGAATAGCCACTACCGACCATAAAGCCGCCGCCGCCAACGCTCCCAAGAGCAGAGCCATCGCCCCGTCCAAGGTTAGCATCCATGTACCAATCCCGATTACTAACGCCGCCAAGGCCAGCAAAATCAGAAACTCGCCCCCTAAGAGGGGAATCCCGGCTTGGAGCATTTTAGCGTCCATGGCTTGCACGGGGCCGCGTTCGGCGATGGGGTCGGCCAGCCGCGTGAGAAGTCCTCGCAGTCGCTTAGCCGGGTAACTTTCCGCCGCCGCCGGTTTTTCCTCGATGATTTTATGGCGTTTCAGGCGGAAGAAAATGTCCGTGCGTTGATGACGTTGGGAGTAAAGCACCAACAGATAAACGCAGAAAAAAGTCATTACCGCCGCCAGCAAGGCCGCCATGAAGAATATCATGCCCTCACCTCCGGGCGGCTACCATGTCAGCCGCGAGGGAGCCGATAGAGCTAACGAGGGGCATCTTGTCCGACAAATCCTGCATGAGACGACCGCTGCCGGCAATGGCCGTCATGCGCCGCTCGTTGGGCAGGATCCCCGTGACTTCCCGGCCAAATTCCGCTTCGATTTTACGCTGTTGTTCCGGGGTACAGGGATTGACCCGCGAAAACAAGGAGTAGATTTTTTTCCCGTAGGTTTCCCAAGTGTTAAAGAGCTTGATGGAGCGTTTCATGTGATAAACCTCTTGGCCGCTGTTTAACATGGTGATTAAAATATCCGTGTCGGCAAATTCCGCCAAGGCCAAGGAGATGGGATTAAACCCTGCCGGGAGGTCAATAATCACATAGCGGAAGAGACTGCCGGCCATGCGTACCACGTCAATCAGCCGTTGCGCCTCCACCAGTTCCGCGTGTTCCGGTCGGTTAGGGCCGGCTAGGAGCCACAGGCCGTTGCCTATCTCATGGAAATAAGGCTCCAAAGTGGCCGGGGTAAGTAGGCGCACATCATGGGTAGCCTCCACTACATTATGGGTGGGAACCACGTCAAAGAACATGGCCAAATCCCCGAATTGCAAATCCGCGTCAATGAGGGCTACCGCCTCGCCGCTCTTTTTCGCCAGCTCAATGGCCAGCACTGCGGCGGTGGTGGTACTGCCCGAACGCCCCTTGGGGCTGAAAAAAGCCACGGTGCGAGCGGAAAGGTTATGCCCTCGCCGTTCGTACAAAGACAGGGCATCCAAGACATCGTGGGGCTGAAAGGGTTTCAAGATGGAGCCGCGCGCCCCGGCCGCCAAAACAGCCTCGGCCTTGTCGGCGTTCCACCTTTCCATAAGCCCCAGCACTTGCCCTTTGGCGAATTGGCTCACGAACTTGGGTAGCAGTTCCAAATTCGCCCAATCATCCACGTCGATAAGAAACAGATTCGGCCTCAGCACACCGCTTTGTCCCAAGGCGGCTTGAGGGTCGCTATAGGTTGCGGCCAAATCAAAGGTCGGTTCGGCGCGAATCACCCCGGCGAGTGTCGACAGCATCCCCGGGTCATGCTCCACCAACACCACGCGATAATGCATCCCTATCACCTGCCTTTACGCCTTACCGGCCAGTTGCCAGTCACTGCCAATACCCATTAGCCACGAAAAGGGCAGTTGCGGCGCCGGTTCCTTTTCGGCCTTGGGCTGTTTGGGGGGAATGTAGCGGTTGGTGTAACGCCCCACCAGTTGCCAATAGCTTTGGGTAAGGGGCGACAGGGGAGAGGAAAACATGAGGGGCTGCCCCAAGCGAATTGATTTGGCCACCGCCGGATAATCGTTGGGCAAGCGATGATAGAACTTTTCTCCCAAGAGCCGCTCCACATCGCGACTCCGAATGAATTTCTCCGAATCCGAACGGTTTTCAATGAGGGAAATCTTGCTTTCTTCGTATTGAAACCTAATAAGAGTATCGTAACCAACCTTGTAATTCTTAACCGCCGGCAAAAAATCCATCACTCCCAAGTAACATATAACCGTGGCCATATCCAGCATGGCCAGATTCAGGGCGCTGAATACCGCCGTGGTATCGAGAATGATGAAATTGAAATCGGCCAGTTCGCGAATAATTGCTTCCGTCGTGGCCACGTCAATGAGATAAGCATCCTGTATTTCCGCCGGCGGCGGCAACACCGCAAAACTGATACCGCCGCGACTGTATTCCACCAGATAATCTTCCACTCGAAACTTATCGGGATGGCGCTGCATGGCCTCATGGGCATCCTCTAAATTT
This sequence comes from Selenomonadaceae bacterium, assembly GCA_017476005.1. Lineage (GTDB taxonomy): Bacteria > Bacillota > Negativicutes > Selenomonadales > Selenomonadaceae > RGIG5097. Next base: position 18,140 of record JAFVEM010000059.1, read on the forward strand.
ACGCCGCTGACCATATCCAGATAACCCATGACATCCCCAAACTGCAAATCCAAATCCACGAGGCAAACGCTGTACCCTTCCTTGGCCAGTCCGGCCGCCAAATTGATGGCGGTAACGGTCTTGCCGCAACCGGCTTCGGTGCTGAACACCGCGATAATTATATTCTTATGCTCCTCCATACGCAGGAGCCTCCTTTTTATTGGGCTTTGCCCAAACCCCCTTTATTTATTGCTTTTACTATAATCGCTGGGCAAAACGCTTCTATTTAAATATTTACCTAGGATGGATCGGTCGGTAGCTTTCGGCGCGGACTCTTTAGTTTCCGCTTTGTCTTCCTCAGGGAGCGGCTCGTCTAAATCCACTTCCTCTTGCGCCGCCGTTTCCCGGCGGCCTTGATCATAGAGTCCCTTCATGTCCGAGGACATCCGCGCCTTGGTGGTATCTTCTTCCTCCACCAAGTAAGGCGTTACCAAGATGATAAGTTCCTGCTTGTCGCGACTTTTGGAGGTGTATTTGAAAAACTCCCCTAAGATGGGAATATCCCCCAAGAAGGGAAATTTATACACCGATTTATAATCCCGGGAATCCATCAGTCCCCCGATAACCATGGTGGAGCCGGGACGCATAGTAACAACCGAATCAGCCCACCTTCTGTCTAAGATAGGCTGATCCCCTACCGTTTCGCCGCTGGGCATACTGACCTCCGTGTGAATGGCGGAAACGATACGCCCTTCCCCGTCCAAGGTAGGCTTGAACTGCAAAATAATGCCGTAATCCTTAAACTGAGTGGTAGGTGTGCCGTCGGTACTGCGCACGGTGTAGGGAATTTCCCCACCCACTTGAATGACCGCCTCTTCGCCGCTCATGGTGGCAATACTGGGACGGGAGAGGATTTTGGCGCGGCTTTCTCTTATCAGAGCGCGAACGGCTAGGTTTATAGCGTCGTGCCTGTCCGAGAGCCACTGCCACGGGTTATTGCGGAAGGAAGTACCCCCGGAACCGTAGGATTCTCCGGCATAAAAGACCCCGGGATCTCCGGTAAGGCTGGTTCCCGTGCCGGAGCCATACACCACTCCCAGATTCTTGGCATCCTCGGGGTTAATGGCTATAACCTGCGCCTCAAGGCGTATTTGGGAAGGATTGCGCATGACCAAAAGATCTATGACGGAACCTTCTTCCCCTAAGGTACTGCCTCCCACTGTCCCTCCGGCCTCGGAGCTAAGGGAACTTTGCGCCGCTATGGCGGTGGCGGCATGACTGCCCGTGGTGATGCTGGTGCCGCCGCCGTTGTTTTCGCTAAGGTAAAGGGCGGCCGTCTTAACGGCCCAATTTCGCTCGTACTGATTTTCCACCGTGCCGGTAAGTCGTACTTTTTTGCCCACCATTTTTACATGGACATCGGGGAGATTTATGGCTCGTTCGATGATTTTCGCCTGTCCCACGTCTTCCGCCGATACGCCCACAATGTACTCATAGCGCGTGCCGCTTTGCGTCCACACAAAGAGGGTAGTGGTGCCTTGACTGTGGGAAACCACGAGAAATTCGCGTTTAGAGCCGGGTACCTCCACCACCGTCGCCACTTCCGGGTCACCCACGGCAATGCTGATTATTTCGTCGGGCATGGACATATGGCGCGACCCGTGGAGGTCAAGGCTGATAAGCTCCGGCGCGGCGCTCGCCGGGACAGTTCCACACACACAAATAGCTGCCGCAAGCAAGCCCACCGCCGGAAACCAAGACTGCTTCACGTCATTAAACCTCTTTTTATATTTAATTTTGGGGCGAAGCCCCAATAAATTACTAATCCCCCACAATCTTATCGCCCTGAATGATTTTAATGCCGGAGGATGATTTGGCCGGAGCGGCCGGGGCAGACGAGGGCTGATGAACCGCCGGAGGCGTATAGGTTGGCGTAGCCGGCTTGTCGGTACTTTTTTTGACCTGGGTGGAGCGCAAGGTGTAGTCCGCCGCCGTTACTTGTTCTTCGGTGGGACTAAAGGGACGAAGCGCCAAATAAATCTCGCCGATGGCCGCCGCCGATACCAAGCGCAGGGTATCGTCCGGCGTGAGGGCAAGGGTGGCAATACTGGGTTCTTCCGGTTTGCCCGTAGCGTTCGTAACGCCCTCGGTGGTTTGATTTATCCCCAAGAGCAAAATATCTTGCAAGAGCATCCGACTGGTGGCGCCGGCATCCCCTTTTTCCACCAAGAGAACATCCACATGGTCGCCGGGCCGCGCGAATCCTGCCACGCCCGTAACGGAACCCACTCCCACGGAAACGGCGCGACAGTTAGCCGGGATTGCCCCCACAAAACCTACTTGGGCTTTGTCCATGAAAACTTTTTGCACCGTCACTATGTCGCCGGCATAAATGGTAGATACCGCCGGTTGACCTACCACGTCGTTGAAGCCCGTCACTGCGCCTTTTGGTATCGTATCGGCGGCCACGTCTTTTACCGCCAGCATTTCCGCGTTGAGTATCGTGCGAGCCGGTATATCGGTCTTAGCCACCACCACGGAACGGGTGTGGAGCGGTACGGGAGGACGCTCTGCCGTTGGCGGTGTTGATTCCGGCGCAAGTCTCAGCAAGGCAAAATAAACCACTGCGAACATCAAAATTGCCGTACCGCCGGCGAGCATCAAAAGCTGCCGGGGCTTAAGATCATTCAGCAAGTCTAGCAGCTTGGAAAACATATCCTCACCTTCATCCGAAGCATAATTCATACCAAATTAGTATGAATTACAGCTTCCAATATATAATTTCGTAGAGCGTTATACACCCTTTTTTAAAAAATGCAAGAGGGAAAACATGGTTATTTTTTTTGAATAGGCGGAAAATTATTGCGCGTAGGACAGAGGGCAAAATACATTCTTGCTTTTGGATTTCATTTTGGTACAATGAACACATGACAGGAGATTGCAAGCCTGTACCGTTATCCTAATTTTATCTCAAACTCGGATGGGTATTGGCTGGAAATGTTACCGTGAGAATATTTTCGGTAAGGAGTGTGTATAGACGTATGAATGTAATTTTTACGCGCACCAGTGTGCGCAGCTATGAGAGCCGTCCCGTAGAGGAAGAAAAAATCGAAAAGATTCTGCGAGCGGCCATGGCGGCGCCGTCGGCGGTCAATCAGCAACCGTGGGAATTTTATGTGGTGACGGATAAAGATACATTGCAGAAACTCTCCGAGGTAAGTCCCTATACCGGCATGACGGCCAAGGCACCGGCCGCCATTGTGGTTTGCGGTCGCAAAGAGGGACTAATTGTGCCGGAATTGGTGGAGGTTGATTTATCCCTAGCCACGGAAAATATTCTCCTCGAAATTGAAGAACAGGGTTTGGGCGGTGTCATGCTGGGCGTTGCTCCTTTTGCCGAGCGGATGGAAAAGGCATCTAAGGCAATCAACCTGCCCAATTCGCTGTCCGTATTCACCATAGTTCCCATCGGCTACCCGGCCAAGAAGAATACCCAACAAGATCGCTATGATGAATCCCGTGTCCATTTTATAAAGTAGTGGAAAATTAGATTTCCGAATCGTGTCACCTCATTGCCGTCACGGACAGAAAATCTCCCCTAGCTTTTCTCCCACTCCTCAATAAGGCACTCATGCCTCCGACTACCCTTGTCGTAGCTTACTCCCACAAGGAGCATTCGTCCCTGAAAATCCTGTAGCGTTTTAGGATAATCCTTGGTTTTTATCTGTCTAATGGCGGTTTGCGCTGCTTTATCCCATTTTAGCTCCAAGATAAGCGCCGGTAAATGTTCCTGTTTCGGACGCGGCAGGAAAACTAAGTCGGCAAATCCTTTTCCTGTGGGCAGTTCTCTGATGAGGAGATATTTCTGTCTGGCGGTATAATAAGCCAGCGAGATGGTATAGGATAGGGCGTTTTCGTCGTTGTACTGGAGGTGACTGGTTTCCAAGTGCGCCTCTGCGATGCCCCTGGCCACTGCGTCGCTGTCTTTGGCCAAAGTGGCGGTGAGTAGGTCGCCGGCGGCTTTGACCGCCTTTGCCACCATGTCCCAATTATTATCGTCTTCTACGGCGTTGCCGTATTCCAGCATTAACTCCTGATTGGGGATATAAACAGTTTCCTCCGCGAA
>JAFVEM010000060.1 GCA_017476005.1 Selenomonadaceae bacterium
ATCGGCTCCATCGAAAGCCGCTTGGAGTACACCTCCACCAACTTGACCACGGCCAGCGAGAACGTCCAGGCTTCCGAATCTACCATCCGCGACGCCGATATGGCCAAAGAGATGACCGAGTACACCAAGAACAACGTGCTTCTGCAGGCCGCTCAGTCCATGCTGTCCCAGGCCAACCAGAACAGCTCTGCGGTTCTCAGCTTGCTCCAGTAATATCGGTTCTTTACGCCACTTATCCCCCTCTCCCTTTGGAGAGGGGGATTTTTTATGGGGAGAGGCTTTTTTTTTTTTTTACGGCCGAAGCCAAAAATAAAAAGCCCCCCTCTTAGAGGGGGGACAGCCGCACAGCGGCAGGGGGGAGTACAGCCTTACTGGTGTACATGAAATCTGATAGCCTCCAGCTCCCAAATTCGGCCGCTGACGGTTTCTAAGGGCTTGTCGGCGCTGAGACTCAGCTCCGGCAGAATATGTTTCTGGGGAAAGACGAACAGGGTGGCCGCTTCTTCTCCATGTTGGAAGAAAGCCTCGATAGCGGTTTTATCGACAAACAGCTGAAGGTACAGCACCTTATCGACATATAATTTGAAGCGACGCTGCCCCCGTCCCCCCAGTTTCATGCCATCCCGATCAATGGTCATAATCTGGGTCAAACGATCGTAATGGAAGAGGAGTTTCTCCATGCCGTAGTTTAGCGCTATATCCACGTTAGATGCTTCGCCCAAATGAATGTCCAGCAGTATCTCGGCGCCTTCGCTTAAAGGTTGCGCCATGGAGGATACCGCCTCGGCATCTATATCCACGGCAGTTTCTTCTACGCGCAAGGCTCTGAGTTCTCTGGCCGGTTGGGAGAAAATATGCCCCTGCCTGAGGGTCAGTACTCTGGGCATAGTGAGGGAATACATCCAGCCCTTTTCCTTGGTGGGATAATCCATATCTCTGTCCGGCATTCCCATCCAGCCCAAGAGAATTTGCCGCCCCTCATGCTGGAATACCTGGGGCGCGTAAAAATCAAAGCCCTTGTCCAACTCTTGGAACCGGCCGTGGTACATTTCCATGCTGTCTAGGGAAATATGCCCGGCAAAATAGCCGGATTGATACAGATTTTGATACTTGAAATCTTTGGCTTCAAGCCCTTGGGGGCAGAACAGCAAGACATCGTGACTGCCGAATTTCAATAGTCCCGGACATTCCCACATATAACCGAATTTTTCCGGCAGCTCCGTCATCTTGGTTTTAAGTTCTCCCAAGAAAGTCCAGCCCGTGGGATCTTCCCGATAAATAAGGGCGCAACCGCGCTCCTCTTTGGTTTGGGAGCCAAGGACGAAATATTTTTGCCCATGACGATAAAATACATAAGGATCCCGGAAATGAGCCGTATAGCCCTCGGGATTGCCGGGGACGGCAATTTCGTCTTTGCGGATGACGCCGCCCTCCAGCGTCCCCAAGCGTTGCGCCGCCGTGCGAACCCCGGCCTCGTCTTTGGCGTTGCAGGTATAGAAAACCCGTAACTTTTCATCTTCCACAAAACCGCAACCGGAGTAGCACCCGTCCTTGTCGTGTTCGTCGGTGGGCCACATGGCCAGCTCCGGGGTGCTGTAGTTCACAAAATCCCGGGTTTTGGTATGCCCCCAACTTTTGTTTTTGTGTTCGCAACCAAAGGGATTCCACTGGAAAAAAATGTGATACTCCCCTTGATAGCAGGTAAGCCCGTTGGGGTCGTTGATGAGGCCGAAGGGCATTTCCAAATGAAAGCGGTTGTGCCAGCGATGCTCGAAGGGTATCCCGGCTCGCACCTTGGCGTCTATCTCCGCCTTGTTAAACTCCAGCATGGTCAGCGCTCCTTTCAACTTCTTCACGAGTTCTTTTCCGGCTTCCGGCCGCGATTTTCCTTAGCGAAATCGGCCTCCCGGAGGTCGCGACGACTGCGACGGCGACGATAATCCCGGCTGTGATCACGGATGGCGGTGGGCATTTTCGCGTCGCTCACGGCCTCGCCCACCTCGCGGCCACGCTTGCGTTGATAGGTAGGGGGATTGTCGCCTAAGCCGGAGGTTCTTCTTAGAGGCGCCGGGCGTCTCTCCCGCTTTTCCCGTGGCGGCGCGGTAGGCTCTCGCTTATCCTTAATGGAGGCGGCGGCCAAGGGTGGCTGTTTGCCTCGCGAGGCGCCGTCGTCATCTTCCGATACCACATCTTCCCAAGAAGCGACCATGGTTTTGCCATCGTCTAAAAGGATGGTGGCGGTGCGACGTTGGGTATTGACGGAGATGACTTTCCCCTCTCCTTCCGCCGAGGCTATACGTTCGCCGGGGGTGGGGGCTTGCACCGTCTTTTTGGGGGGGCAAAGCTCCGCATAGTAGTCGTTTTCGTATTTTAAGCAACACATGAGCCGCCCACAGGTGCCGGAAATCTTGCTGGGATTCAGGGAAAGATTCTGCTCCTTTGCCATGTGAATGGTCACTTGATTAAAGCCGCCCAAAAACGTGGCGCAACACAAGGGACGTCCGCAACAGCCAATGCCCCCTAAGAGTCTGGCCTTATCGCGAATACCGATTTGCCTAAGCTCTATCCGCATCCGAAACGTCGAGGCCAAATCCTTTACCAATCCCCGAAAATCAACCCGTCCTTCGGCCATAAAGTAAAAGATGATCTTACTCATGTCAAAGGTACATTCGGCTTCCATCAATTTCATATCGAGGCCGTGTTGGGCTATTTTCTCCGCGCAAATTTTGAGAGCTCTATCTTGAAACCGCTGATTGTATTCCACCCGAGCGTCGTCGTTAGGGGTGGCTTTCCGCTGTACGGCGTTGAGCGGCTGATGAATATCGGCATCCGGCATCTCTCGCGGCGGCAACACCACTTCGCCGTACTCGAGTCCTCGCGCCGTTTCCACGATGACATGATCCCCTTTGGCCACGGTAAGCCGCCCGGGGCTAAAATAATAGGTGCGTCCCACTTTTTTGAAACGCACGCCGACTATGGTCTGCAAGGCCGGCCTCCCTTCCGTGATTATTCCTTTTCCGATAAAAATTCCCAGCTACATTATACAACCTCGGCGGCCGGGGTAAAAGCACAAATATTGGTTGACTTGTTTTTTTATTTCGTTTATAATCAAGGGTATAGAAAGTGCCGCTATCAGCGGGTTCACCCCTTAGTCACCAAGGTTAAACGCGTTAACCCCGCTTCCAGGGACGAGCTGAAGGCGGGTTATTCTCACCGAATAATCAACGCAGCGACAGCAACGGCAAGGTTAAGAATCGCTATCGTCAAAGACAGCTTTTCGAACTTGGTCATCGTTATCACCGCCCTTCATACAGGGCGAAACCCGCTTTTCACGGCACTCCTTTATGTTAACACAGCGGTGGCGATTGCGTCAAGAGTGTTAAAATTTGCCTATTGACAGTTTGCAATTAAAGCGTTATACTTGACGCTGTTGGTGTGGGGCGGTAGCTCAGCTGGGAGAGCATCAGGTTCGCAATCTGGAGGTCGAGGGTTCGATCCCCTTCCGCTCCACCATTTTCTTGGTAAGTAGGAGCCTACGCTAAGGCTCTTTTTTTGTTTACTTGTATTTTCAAAATTGCCTCCGGCGGCCAAAGGGGATAATCCCCTTTGGAATCCTTGATAGATAAACGAATAAAACAGATAACAGTTTATTGCCGGGTCAAGGGGCTGCCAGCCCCTTGTGGGGTTTGGGGCAAAGCCCCATTATTTATTGCTTTCTCTGGGGATTCCCCTTTTGGCCGCCGGAGGCAAAATTTAAATTTAAGAAAAAAGGCGATACCCCTTTAGTTTTGGTAAAAAATATCGATATACTAAGTAGATGGAACGGAGTGTCGTTCCGCCATAAAGAAAGGGAGGCTGAAAAACATGGATGTAAACACGATGACCAAGGTGCAGTCCGGTTTGATGATGAACGCTTATCAGACGGGAGCTGCCACTAAGACGAACGCGAACCGCGCCGCCGCCGGGCAAAACAGCGAGGCCGCTACCGAGGAGAAGGCCAGCGAGGCCTTTTCGGTAAATATTTCCGCCGAAGCGCAGGAGGCGCAAGAGGCCGCCAAAAAGAGCAAGGGTCTTTCCGCCGACGAGGTTAAGGCTCTGCAACAAGACATTCAAGAAAAATCCATCCAGTTCATGATCGACTTGATGCAGGCCAACAACGACAAGCTCCAAGGGTTCCTCGACAACAACACCGGCAAGTTAAGATTCGGCGATGTGACTATTGACACGTCCCGGTTCGGTATGCCGGAGGTGGCCACCACCCCCGAAGAAGCCGAGGCGGCTTTGGCCGAGGGCGGCGAGTGGTCGGTTAATGCCGTGGCGGATCGCATCTTCGGGCTGGCAGAAGCTCTGGCCGGCGGCGATCCCGACAAGCTGGAGGAAATGCGTAAGGCCGTGCAAGATGGTTTTGATCAGGCCGGCGTAGCCTTCAAGGGCGTTTATGGCAACAACACCAAGATGCCCCAAATTACCCAAGACACTTACGACGAAATCATGAATCGCTTCGACAACCGCGCCAAGGAACTCAGCGGCGAAGCGTAAGGCAAATTCGGTTCACGCAAAAAGGCTGTGCAGACATTCTGCGCAGCCTTTTTGCGTATGAGTTTTACGCCAGCACCCTCGACAGGCGAACCAGTTCCGGATCCAAGGTCTTTTTGTTGGTAACGGCATCAAAGAGATTGATGCTGACCACCTTGCCGGCGTCGAAACCGAAAACCACGTTGGTCACGCCGGAGATAATGGCGAGCGCCGCCTTTTCTCCCAGCATGGAAGCCTTCATCCTGTCCTCTACCGTGGGGGAGCCGCCGCGCTGAATGTGTCCTAAAACGGAAACCCGGGTGTCAATGCCCGTCTTTTCTCCCACTACCTTGCCAAGACCAACGGCGTCGCAAGCACCTTCGGCCACCACGATGATACTGTAGCGCTTGCCCCGGTCGTAGGCCTCCCGGAGTTCATGGCACATTTCGTCCAAATCGTATTTCACTTCGGGAACCAGAATATATTCCGCGCCGCCGGCGATGCCAGTGGTCATGGCGAGCCACCCGGATTTATGTCCCATGACCTCCACGATGATGATGCGACGGTGCGCCGAGGCGGTGTCGCGAAGTTTGTTGATGGCTTCCACGATGGTGTTGGCCGCCGTGTCCGCTCCGATGGTGTAGTCGGTACCCCAAACGTCGTTGTCAATGGTGCCGGGGAGTCCCACAATGGGCAGTCCGAACTCCTTGCTGAGGAGCGAGCCGCCGGTCAGCGACCCGTCGCCGCCAATGATAACCAGCCCTTCGATGCCCCGTTTTTTCAGGTTTTCGTAGCCTTTTTGACGGCCTTCTTTCGTCTTAAACTCACTGCTGCGAGCGGTGCCGAGAAAAGTGCCGCCACGCTGAATCAGGTCGCTGACGCTACGGCCGTTCAGCTGCTCGATGTCGTCTTTCAAGAGTCCCTTGTAACCGTTGTTAATGCCGTAAACATCCACGCCCTCATGCAAAGCCGTGCGCACCACGGCGCGCGCCGCCGCATTCATACCCGGGCTGTCGCCGCCGGAGGTCATTACCGCTATCGCCTTTTTGATCATGGATCATCGCTCCCGTTCCCATTACATTAAATAATAATCCTTGATTTGATTTTATTTGCTATCCTACTCTATTTTACTGAATAATTCGCTGACTGTAAAGTGGGCAATATTTTTTTATGGGGGATTTGTACTCCCCTCTGCCTCTTGTTCCTTGAATTTTTCCGCCACTTGCAGGATTTCGTCTTGGGCGGCAAAGAAGGCTTCGACAATCTGCGGGTCAAAATGGGTGCCGCTTTCCTCGCGAATGATGGCCAACGCCTTTTCGTAGGGAAAGCCTTTTTTGTAACTGCGCGTGGAGACCAAAGCGTCAAACACGTCGGCCACGGCCATGATGCGCGCGGAAAGGGGAATGTCCTTCCCCTTGAGTCCCTCGGGGTAGCCGGTGCCATCCCAACGTTCGTGGTGGTAGGTGGCGAGATTTCTCGCTACATACAGGTATTCGGCGGCCGGCACCGAATCAATGATGTCGCTGATTATCTCCTCTCCGGCGGTGGTGTGCGCCTTCATGATGTTAAATTCTTCGGCGGTGAGCCGCCCCGGTTTATTCAAAATAGCGTCGGGGACATTTATTTTCCCCACGTCGTGCAGGGGCGCGGAACTTTTCACGTCGTTGCAGAAGTCGGCGGTTAGCTCCTCGGCGTAAATGCCGTTCTTTAACATGGAGTTCATAATTATTTCCACATAGGCCGAGGTTTTGCGAATGTGTTCCCCCGTATTTTGATCCCGTTTTTCCACCATGTCCGCCAAGGTGACGATGAGGGCGTGTTGCATCTTGGCGATAGTGTCCTTTTTGGCCTTGATGTCCGTCAAATGCCGCACGCCGTCCTCTATCATCTGCACGAAGGTGAGATAAAGATTCTCCAGCTCGTCGCCGGTGTGGATGTTCAACGCCTTAATGCCCTTCAGCCCTTGGCTTAAAGCCTCCTCGCTGTTGTAAGCGATGGCCTCGGTGGCTTTGGCCATGGTGTTGATGGGGCTGATAATCTGTGTCTTGGCGAAGTGGTAGGCGGTGAACAGGACAATAACGAGAATGGCCACATAGACCAGCGCCAAATGTTGCATCTGCTCTCTGGCGTGGAGGCGAATATCCTCCATGGCCATATCTACCGCCGCATAACAAACGCATTTTCCCGCGGCATCGTAAACGGGGTCATACACCGTCAAGAGCCAGCCGTAAGTGTCGTCGGTAATGACCGGGTCGATAGGCGAACCGGCTAAAAGCGCGGGTACATGAAAATTGAAAGACTCGTCGAAGGGAATCACTTCTCCGGGCGGCGTTCCCCAAGACTCTTCGGTATCAATGTCAAAAACCACATGACAACCGTCCTCGGCAATTTTATAGACATAAACGTATTTGACATCCAAGTAATTCTGTCGTAAATCCTCTAGGCGCTTCTTCGTTTCCAAATAACCGGGAGCCGCCTCGCCGTAGGCCAGATATTCCTCCACTTTGTCCGGGTCGATGCAGTTGGCCACCAGTTGCACCGCGCCCAGCGCCATACGTTTGTGTTGCTCCACGGAACTGGCCAGATAGGTATTATAAGTGGCCAACATGGCGGCTAGGCCAAAAACGGACAGGGAGAGGGTTAAGAAGATGATGAATTTTAGTTGGATGGATATCCTCCGACGCTTGGGACGGGGAGGCGTGTTTGGTGCTTGCTCTTTGGTCATGAACGGCCAGCCTCTATTCTTTCCTATACGGTACTGCAATCAATCGGCAGGAGTATCCGGTTTATCCGTCAAAGCGATGGCGTTGACATTCTCGATGAACTTAACCTTGTCGGGGGAAAGCCCCTCCGGATTATAGGGGGGATTGCAGGGGAGGGATGCGGAGATTTCGTCGATGAAGGCGTCCTGCTCGGCGAGTTTCGCCTCAAGCACGGCGGCGTGAGCGGCAATCTCTTCCACCTTTTCTTCGATGGTAAGCTCATCCACATAGGAGGGGTCTTTTAATACCTTGAGGGAAAGTTTTAAAATAGCGGCGTAGCGCAGACGTTGCCGCATGGTAAGCCCTTCGGCTTCGTCAATGACCAAGCGCGCCAAACCGTCATAGCATTCTTCAAATTCCCGAAACTGTTCCGGGGTCAGCAACATACAGCATCACCTCTCACAAGGGAGAAATTCGCCGCCAACTAAAAATTTCCTGCAACTTTTCCGCAGAAGCGTATTTTGGCAGGAAAAATTTTCCGGGCGGCGAATAATCAACACAGAGGACTGCAAGGGAGGAATAAATTTGCTGTACGCCATGATTGACATCGGTTCCAATACCATTCGTTTGGCCGTATATCAGATAGAGGGCGAAACGACGGAACTTTTGATGAAGAAAAAACACACCGTAGGGCTGGCTTCCTACATTAAAGACGGCGCCATGCAACAAGCGGGCATCGACAAGGCGGTGGAAATTCTCACGGAGTACCAGAGCTTTCTGGCCGCCATGCAAATAAAGCGAGTGGCGGCCTTCACCACCGCCGCCCTGCGCAACGCCGTCAACGGCAAGGTGGCCGTCCGAGAAATAGAGGAGCGCACGGGGCTCATCATCGAAATAATTTCCGGGGACGAAGAGGCGGAGTATGATTTCTTGGGCGCCACCCACGGGCTGGAATCCGACAACGGTCTTTTGGTGGATGTGGGGGGAGCCAGCACGGAGCTGGTGTATTTTCAGGGAGGAGTCATTAAGCAAAAAGCCTCCCTCGCCATGGGATCACTGGGATACCGCACTTTGTATGTAAAAGGGCTGATGCCCAGCACCGCCGAATGCGCCGTCATGCGCCGGGAGGCCGAAACCGCCGTCAGGGAGGCTACGGATTTTGCCGGACTCAAGTCGCCGGAGCTGTGCGGTATCGGCGGCACCTTCAAGGGGATTCTCAGCTTGTACAACGCCGTTTACGACCTCGCCCCCGAAAATCGCGTCATGGAAACCGCCCGTTTCGGCGAACTGTTGCGGCGCTTTGCGGTGGATGGTATTGTCCCTCCCGACAACGCCATTTTGCTGATGAAAAATCTTCCGGACAGAATCCACACGTTCCTGCCGGGGCTGGTTATCGCCGACACCGTCGCCAAATTTTTCCAAAGCTCCGCCGTGACCTACAGCAACAGCGGTATGCGCGAAGGTTATATTTATCGCCATGTGCTTACAGGTAAGGAGGCTTTAGCATGAAAAAATTTTTCGGAGCGTTGCTGGGGTGCTGGCTCATGGCGGCCACGGCTTTGGCCGGAGGAACGGTGGGCGTAGAACCCATCAAAAACCTGGCAGGAGAGGAGGGAGCCGCCGCCACTCAACATTTGCAGGATGAACTTATAGCCGCCATCCAATCCAGCGGCAGTTACGGCGTGAAAAATGGCGCCACGAGTAACCCTTACTCACTAGCGATAACCGTAAGCGAGGTCAAAGCCTACAAATCCCAAGAGGACAAGGCCAAGGTTTTGCCCCTGATGCGTCGCAGTTTGGGCAACGACCCAGAGGCGACCCCGGAGGAAGTACAGGCGGCCAAAGAAGCCCTCAAGGAGATTGCGGAAAATCCTTTCGGGGAAAAGATAACCGCCGAAGCGCGTTTTTTGGATAACGCCACGGGAGAAGCCGTTTTCACCCAAACCTTCACCGGGGAGGGCATGGGCAAAACAGCCGACGAGGCCGCCTATAATGCCGATAAGGAGCTGGCGAAAGAAATCGTTAAGGCCATGGTGGCGGTAGCGAGTCCCGAGGAGGATTCCGAGGATATTGCCGCCGAACCTGCCGCAGAATTAACCGCTCCCGTCGATACGTCCCCGGTAGCTACGGGCAGCGTCGCCTCCCTCCGCGCTTTAGTGGGGGATATGGCCGGCAATACCCTTTATCTTGACAAGGGACGCGCCGCCGGGCTCAAGGTAGGCATGACGGTGGGCATTTATCGCATTAGCGGCGATGTGGTCATCGGCGGCAAGGTTTTGGGCAAGAAAGAACTGGCCATCGGCGAAGCAAAAGTCACGGAAGTTTACGAGGAATACACCGTCTGCGAGGTGACGACGAAAACTGCCGATATTACGGTAGGTGACGTGGTAAAGAACCTGCAGAGGTAAAAATCTATTGCCGGGTCAAGGGGCTGCCAGCCCCTTGTGGGGTTTGGGGCAAAGCCCCAATATTTAAAAAATAACCCAAGACAGGAGTGAAAAAATTGAGAAGGAAAATAAATATCCGGCTAGGCCGATTAGGAGCAGTGTTACTGCTCACGGCGCTGGTAATGTCGCTGGCGATAGCCCCCGGCGAAGCGGCCAAAAAACGGGTGGCCGTCATGCCGCTGGAAAAACTTTTTGTGCTGTCGGATTCCACCCGGGACGAGGAAACGGTGGCCAAAATCATGGCGGATCAGCTGGTGGTTGCCTTGCAAGAAAGCGGCATTTACACCGTGGTGGAGCGAGAGCAATTCGACAAGGCCATGCAGGAACAGGGCTTTCAAAATCTCTACGCCGACCCCGATTATGCAGTGGAAATGGGCAAAGCCTTCGGGGCGCAACAAGTGGTAGTGGGCAAGATTACCATGGTGAAAACCAAGAAAAACCAGACCCGAGGTTTTTTTAATAAAGTGCGTTCCGGCTTTGATACCCCCTACCGCACCAATATCGCGTTAGAATTGCGTTTGGTTGATTGCCAAGACAGTCATGTGGTTTTAGCCAAGACGGTGGATGGCGACCGGGGCGGCAACGATGAAGAAAGTTCGCTGTATAATGCCTGCCGTCACGCCGCCGAAGTTTTCATGCGCGCCGTGCAGGTGGCCAATCCCTTCACGGGACGGGTTATCGAAATTCAGGGCAGCGATATTTATATCGACCAAGGGGAAAACAGCGGCATCCGCAAAGGCGAAGAGCTGCTGGTAGTCCGAGAGGGTACGCCCCTTATGTCCGGGGGACAGATTATCGGCATGACCCAAACGGAGGTAGGGAAAGTAAAAGTAACGGCGGTGAACGGCGAATTTTCCGTTTGTCGCGCGGCAGGCTCTTTTGATATTCAAAAGGGCGATGTGGTAAAGAGGGCGGCCAAATGAAAAAAATAACGAAAATCGCGAGCCTCATAGTGACCTTGCTACTCCTTTTAAGCGCCGTCGCCTTGGCGAATAAAGTAACCGTCACCGGGACGGGAACCACCGCCGCTCAGGCCGAAAACGAGGCGCTGAGAAACGCGGTAGAGAACGCCGTGGGGGTGCTGGTGGATTCTAAGACCTTGGTGGATAAAAACATGGTCTTGGAGGATCAGATTTACACCCAGTCCCGGGGATTTGTCACCAATTATACGGTGCTGGACAGAAAGCAGTCCGGCGGCGCTTGGCAAGTGACCATCGAGGCCACCGTGGATACGGAGCCGAACTCGAAGCTGATGAACGAGCTGACGCGCCTAGGCATCATCGACGTGCAACTCAGGAATCCTCGCATTGCCGTCTGCGTTCCCGAAACCCACATCAGCCACCGCATCCCGGATCCGGCGGGGGAAACTGCCATTATAAAAGCCCTCATTGACGCCGGCTTTTCCAACGTGGTGGCGGTGAAAGTTCCCGAAAGCAATCCCCTGAACATGAACGCCGGTTCTTTGGGCAGGGCGGCCAATGAATTTGGCGTCGATATCGTCATCGTGGGAGAGGCTTTCAGCGAGGGCGCCGGGGATCCGGCCAAATACTTGCCGGGGCGACAATCCTCCGGCCTTGAGGCCTGCCGCGCCAGAGTGGAGGCGAAAATGTACATCGCCAAAACCGGGCAAATCATCGCCGCCGACGGCAAATATGGCTCCGGGGTGGATAACCTCGAAAATATCGCCGCCAAGAAAGCCTTGGCGACAGCCGGTAAATCCATGGGCGAGTATTTTGTGGCGCAGATAACCAGTCTTTATCTTTCCCGGCAAGATGTGAAGGTCATTGTCTATGGCTCCGACTTCACTAAAATCAAACGGGTGCAGACCACCATCGAAAATGTTCCCGGGGTAAAAGGGTGCAATCTGGCCGAATACGCCGGAGGCAAGGGCGTATATAGCGTCATGTACGGCGGCGCGCCTCAAGCCTTATGGGAAAAGATGCAAACCGTCACCAGCGACAATTTGGATTTGGTGGAGGTTACTTACAACACAATTACCGTCAGAGTGCGCTAAAATCGAAAACCACTTATCCCTTGGCCTAGGGATAAGTGGTTTTTGCGGCAGAAACAGCCTTATCAAAATGAGTACGGGCTTTTTGCCCAGATATAATGTATACATATTGCCTCTCTTTAGACATTTACCCATAAAATTGTTATAATGAGTGGCCGCGAGCATGGCTCGCAAGCATATTTTAACGGCGACAACGCTTAGGATACAGCAGAGGAGAGAAACCAGTATGGCTTTTAGTATGGCGGCGCAGCACGCGGCCGACAAACGCTTAAAGGACGCTATCTTTGGAGCCAGCGCATCTTGCAAAGAAGCGGCGAAAAAATACGGCGCAGACAAGGTGACTAACGCTACCATTGGGGTGCTGACGAATGACGACGGGAAAATAGCCTGTCTGCCTACGATTGAGAAAGTGTATCGCTCCCTTCCCATGGAAGATATTATTTCCTACGCCCCCATTTCCGGCTTGCCGGAATATTTACAGGCGGTGACGGAGCTAACCTTCGCGGATTTCAGGCCGGAGGGCTATACGGCGGCGGTGGCTACCGCCGGCGGCACGGGGGCTATTCATCATGCCGTGGCCAACTATGCAGAGAAGGGCGATTTTGTCCTGACCTCCGATTGGTTTTGGGGGACGTATAACGTCATTTGCCAAGAAGAAGGGACGCGCCTTACCACTTTCAAACTTTTCGACGACGAGCAGTCCTTTAACGCGCAGGACTTCACCGCCAAAGTCGCCGCGCTTCTAGCCAACCAAGACAGCCTCCTCATCATCCTCAATACCCCGGCGCATAATCCCACGGGTTTCAGCCTGTCGGAAGCCGATTGGGACGCAGTGCTCTCTGTTTGTAAGGATTACGCCCGGCAGGGTAAAAAAATCAGTATGCTGGTGGATATAGCCTATATTGATTATGCCGGCGAGAAAAACGCCACGCGCCGCTTCATGGAGAAATTTTCGGGACTCCCGGCGAATATCTTGGTCATGTTCTCCTTCAGTATGTCCAAGGGCTATACTTTTTACGGCCAGCGTACCGGCGCGCTTATCGCTGTGTCGGCGGACAAAAGCGTCATCGAAGAATTTGCCGAAATCAACAAGTACAGCAGTCGCGCCACTTGGTCTAACATCAATCGCGGCGCCATGACGCTCCTGACGCGCATTCAGCAGGACAAAGAGGCGCTCGCCGCCTTTGAAGCGGAGAGGGACGCGCTCTATAAAATGGTGCAAGCGCGAGGCGATCTCTTTATGCAAGAAGCCCAAGCGGTGGGACTTACGGCTCTCCCCTACCAAGGAGGATTTTTCCTGTCAATCCCGGCGGAGAGTCCGGCCTCTGTCTGCGATAAACTCCACGAGGATTTAATCTTCGCCGTACCCTTGAAGCTAGGTATTCGCGTGGCCGCCTGTTCGGTATCCGCCGCCAAAATAAAGGGGATGGCCGCCAAAATTCTGCGCGCCCAGCAAGCAGTACAATAAACAACATAAATATTGGGGCTTTGCCCCAAACCCCACAAGGGGAAATAATTTCCCCTTGACCCCTTAATTAAAGGGTGCAGGGGGATTTAAGCAGACTCTAGGAGCTTCAGCTCCGTAGAGATCGCTTATGCTTTAGCTATCCCCCTGCTGGGGTTTGGGGTGAAACCCCAAAATAAAATTCGTATAATAATGCAAATAGGCGGTGATCTCCACGAACGAGCCTTTTCCCTACCCGGTGAGCTATTTTCGCATAAAAGAACCTGAGGTTGATTTCCGGCACGAGGAGCAAGACATGGCCACCTTGATGGCTTTGGATCAAGCCATTGGTCTGGTGCTAGGAGAAACCGACGTACCGGGACTTAGGATTGATTTTAACGGTGGACTCAGATTGCAGATTCCCACCGGCAACTGGCGCGTCATCATTGGCGATTACGACTCGGGAGAGATTTATTTTGACGACAACGTGGCCGAGCGTGTCCTCATATCTTGGGAAAAATACTATGTTCGCTGGCAGGTCGAGGTCTATCTGGATGACGAACGCGTGCTGGCTCACGTCGTGGATTTAAAAGGCCAAAAGGTGCATCTCATTTGCAATACCGCTCGGTTGGGGGATACCTTGACTTTTTTGCCCTATGTGAAAGCCATGCGCGACTTTTACCGAGCCGAGGTGACCTATTGGACTTTTCCCCAGTATCGGGAGCTGGCGGCGCATTTGCTCCCCCAAAGTCCCTTGGCCGACGCGCCCCCCGAGGACTCTTATGCCACTTATTATTTGAGCGCCGTAGTGGAATTGCCGGGTTTGTCTCCCTTTGACATCCGCACTGTTCCCATGACCCAATGGGGACAAATAATGTTGGGACTTCCTAAGCCTGCCGAGTTGATATGGCAACGCCACCCTAAGAAACCCCGAACCAAATCTGCCAAGAAGTCCGGCCAGAATCCCTACGTCTGTATCGCCGTGCAAGCCTCCAGCGTTTTAAAGGGCTGGCTCTATCCGGGCGGTTGGGAGGCAGTGACCGATTACCTGCGGCAAAAAGGCTATCGCGTGCTGTGTATCGACAAAGACCGGGAGCAATCAGCCGCCGGGGTAACGATACGTTGCCCGGAAAAAGCAGAGGATTGCACCGGCGACATTTCTTTGGTGGAACGGCTTCGCCTCCTTTCCCAAGCCGAATTTTTCGTAGGGCTTTCCAGTGGGCTAGCGTGGCTGGCTAATATCGCCGGTTGTCCCGTGGTAATGATTGCCGGTTTCACTCGCCCTTGGTTTGAGTTTCCCACGCCTTACCGCGTGTATAACCGACTGGTTTGCAACGGTTGTTTGAACGATTTAAGGTCAGAAAGGCACAACACGGTCTGTCCTCGCTTTGCTCCCGATTCGGAGCATTATCTGGAGTGTTGCGCTAAGATTTCCCCCGGTATGGTAATTGAAGCCATCGAACGCTTGCTTCGTTCGCGTTAAACAAATAAGGACTCGCCTACCGAGCGAGTCCTTATTTGTTTAACGCGTCGTAAAATCAATCGCCGAAAAGTCCCGTGGAGAGGTAACGATCCCCCGTGTCCGGGAGCAGAGCCACCACGGCTTTTCCTTGGAACTCGGGGCGTTTGGCAATTTGCAAAGCCGCAGTCAAAGCCGCCCCCGACGAAATTCCCACCAAGACTCCCTCAAGTCTCGAAAATTCGCGACCGTTCTTAAAGGCATCTTCGTTGGAAATGGGCAGCACCTCGTCATAGATAGAAGTGTCTAAGGTTTCGGGGACGAATCCGGCGCCGATGCCTTGAATCTTGTGGGGGCCGGCCTTGCCTTGGCTGAGTACCGGGGAGGTCTCCGGCTCCACGGCAAAAATTTTTACCGCCGGTTGTTGCTTTTTTAGATAACGCCCCACCCCGGTCAAAGTACCGCCGGTGCCGACTCCGGCAATGAAAACATCCACTTTGCCGTCGGTATCGCGCCAGATTTCCGGCCCGGTGGTGGCTTCGTGAATGGCCGGGTTGGCTTGATTGGTGAACTGGGAAGGAATGAAGGCTCCGGGAGTTTCCTTAGCTATTTCCTCCGCCTTTTCAATGGCGCCCTTCATGCCTTGGGAACCGGCCGTTAAAACAATCTCGGCGCCGTAAGCCTTCAGCATATTGCGCCGCTCCACGCTCATGGTTTCCGGCATGGTGAGAATAGTTTTATAGCCACGGGCGGCGGCCACACTGGCCAGCCCGATACCGGTATTGCCGCTGGTGGGTTCGACGATGACCGCGCCGGGTTTTAATTTCCCCTCTTTTTCCGCCGCTTCAATCATGGCTTTGGCAATACGATCTTTCACGCTGCCGGCCGGATTAAAATACTCCAGCTTGACCAACAAATTTATGGGTAACTCATGCGCCTTAATGAAATTATTGGCCTTGAGTAGCGGCGTATTGCCGATTAAATCCGTTACGCTGGCGGCTATGTTTGCCATAAAAATTCCTCCTACGCTGGACTTCAAGTGCTTAACATCACGAAGTAAACATATTTTTTTTATATGTTTTACGGGGATAATTTTACACCTTGACCGATTGCTTGTCAAGGCGCAAAATTTTCCATGGGCTTTGGGCGACCGTGAACAGCTAAAACGAAATTACATAAAGAAAACTTTTACTTAACGCTGGAGGATACAGCCTCTTGCTCCAAGTCCTTCAGGAAACCGCCGGCGGCTTTTTGGGCGCCCTTCACGTCGCTGGCATAGGCCTTGGCTTGCGCGAAGTGGCCGTTGGTGGCGGCATTAGTGGCGCTGGCATAGACGCGCAGATTGCAGTAATAGCCCAGCGCTTGCAACAGCGCCTTGTCGGCATCCGTTAAGGTTACTTTTTCCTGATAGCTGCCCTGCAAAAGGGACTGGGCATAGTTTTGCATGAGTTTCGTAAGATCGGCGCTGATGGTCACAATTTCGTTGGTGGCTCTTTTCACCGTCACGTCGCAGGTAAGATCCGTGGCGGCGGCTCCCTGCGCCAAATATTCGGCGAACACTTGACCGGCAGCGTCAAAGTTAGGACTGCCCTCATGGGCGCGAATCATGGCGGCCAGGGCTTCCTTGTCAAAGATGAGGCGCAGGACTTTGGTGGCGTCGGTTTCTTGCAGTACCTCTACCTCTTTTACCGCCGCCATGTTTTTATCCAGCACCGCTTTATCGCGGCTGGTGATGGTGCTGATGAGCCACAGAGGCAAACCGACGAATGAGTCCTCATACCACGAATTACCGCGCTGGCCGTAAAAATCCAAGCTACCGGCATTTCGTTCTAAGTACAGGGGAATATCCTTATGGACGGTGGTGCCGGTCTGATGGTCGGTATAATCCCACTCCAGAGAGCCGCCCAGCCACACAAAACCATTGGTGCGAATCTCCCCCACGGTTTCCACATCGGCATGGAAAGCCGGCCCCAAAAGATCTATTTCCACCGCATAAGCGCGATTATCCTGCGCCGCTACGGCATAAGCGGCGCGAAAATCTGCCATACCGTCGGCGGCCATGGCGACGCTACCTTGCGCACCGATTACCGCCGCTAAAGCAGTCGCTACGGTCAGCGTACGGAAGCCAATACTTTTTAATATCTTCAAGGCAATCACTCCCAAGTTCCGTTCACGGTCGCCCGAAACACATGGAGCAATAGCGATAATCACACGAGGCTCATTATAGCGAATTAACAGAGCAAATGCAAAGGTACCCACGAGTTTTTCCCCCAAAAATCTGCGCATATCGCCGACAATCAGCCCACGATATGCACAGACAACAAATTTACATTAGCCTATCAGGTTCTTGATGTCGTCGGCGACGCTACCGATACTGCCGATACCGAAATTTTTCACGAGTACTTCCGCTACATTAGGCGACAGGAACGCCGGGAGGGTAGGCTCTAGATGAATGTTTTTGACGCCAAGGTGCAAGAGCGCCAAGAGGACGATGACCGCCTTCTGTTCGTACCAAGCGATATTATAGACAATGGGGAGTTCATTAACGTCCGCCAGCCCAAAGACCTCTTTCAGCTTTAAGGCGATAAGCGCCAGCGAATAGGAATCGTTGCACTGCCCGGCATCGAGCACTCTGGGGATACCGTCAATATCGCCGAAATTCAGCTTGAGGTACTTGTACTTGGCGCAACCGGCCGTCAAAATAACGGTATCAGACGGCAAGGCGGCGGCACAGCGGCCAGCCCCTTGGTCGCATAGACAAGCAAATCCTGCAACCCGGCTACCTCCGCCGGCTTGCCGCAGACACCCATGCGTGTGCAACCTTTACCCCCGGCCGTCTCTTGGCATTGGTAGCAAAACATGGCGTTTTCCATAAAAGGCTCTCCTCTCCTAACAATTGTTTGTCCAATCTTCAACATACAGTGACATTATAAAGGAAAACAGGGGGGAAGGCTATAAAATGTTTTAAGGCATAAAGGAAGTCTGCTGGAGGGAGTATGGAGGCGCAGACATTTTTCATAGGGAAAATAATGCTTTTGGGTAGCCGTCGTGCTATACTGGATAACGTTAGAGCTTTCCGCAGGAAAGTCTTACGTTATCCGTATATACCGCGGACGAATTTTCCGAAAAAGGAATAGTTTTTCTTTCGCGAGTATAAAATGGGGGCGAAGTCAAAATTTTTTAGAAGGGGGAACTCATCATGCCGCGACCTAAATTTACCATGCCCATCGGCGTGGATAATTTCCAGGCCCTGCGTGAAAAAAATTATTATTTCGTGGATAAGACCCGTTTTATCAAGGAACTGTTGGACGGCCACAGCGCCGTCACCCTCCTCACGCGTCCTAGGCGTTTCGGGAAAACCTTGACCCTCTCCATGCTCCGTTACTTTTTTACGGTTGAGAAAGCGGAGGGGAATCGCGCTCTTTTCGCCGGGCTGGATATAGAGAAGGCCGGGGAGGAGTATATGCAAGCGCAAGGCTCCCGGCCGGTGATTTTTTTGACGCTGAAGGAAGTGCAACAGGATAGCTTTGACTTTGAATTGCAAAAAATGGCCTTTACCTTGTCAAGGCTCTATCAGGAGTTTTTATTTTTGCAGGATTCCCCGGCCATGAACAAGACGAATCTCGCGGACTTTCAACAGATCCTCAATCATACCGCCGGGCAGCCACTCATGGAAAATGCCCTAGCCGACCTCTGCCGTTACCTCTACCTGCATTACGGGAAAAAGCCCATTCTCCTCTTGGACGAATATGATGCCCCCATTATCGCCTCATGGGAATACGATTACTACAAAGACTGTATCTTGTTCATGAAGCGTTTCTTGGGCGTTGCCCTAAAGACTAACGACTACCTTGATTTTGCTGTTCTCACCGGGGTGTCAAGGGTATCAAAGGAGAGCATCTTCAGCGACCTCAATAATCTCAATGTCTGCTCGATACTATCCTACAAATACAGCGACATCTTGGGCTTTACGGATAGCGAGGCCGAGAAGCTCCTCAGTGATAACGGCGTGGGTAACAAGATGCCGGAATTAAAAATGTGGTATGATGGTTATCAGTTTGGCAATACCGAAATATATAATCCTTGGTCGGTGATTAAATACGTTGACAATAATTGCACTTTTGCCCCCTATTGGCTCAATACCTCCGGCAACGTCATTTTACGCGAGCTACTCAAAAGAGTTGACGGGCAGCGCCGGGAAGAACTTACCAGTTTGGTGAGTTTTAAAACGGTAAAAGCCATGATAGATGAAGGGGTAATTTATCCTGAGATAAAAGAGAATACCAACGCCCTCTACATGATGCTTATGACTTCCGGCTATCTTAAGGCCGTGAAGCAATATCAAGACCGCAATTTTATCGACTGGTGCCTACTAAAAATTCCCAATCGGGAGGTTCTGTCGGCCTACAAACGAGAAATCTTAACCCACCTCACCGGCCGAGCTGGAGAAGTCCTGCTCTATAATATGCTGGATGCTATGACGGAGGGGCGCGCCGCTGATTTTCAAAAATACTTGCGCCGGGTACTCAGAGATATGGTCAGCTACCACGACACCGGCGAGCCGGAGATTTTTTACCATGGTCTTATGCTGGGGCTAACGGTGTTAATGGAAGGGGCCTACCGGGTAAAATCCAACCGGGAGTCGGGCTACGGCCGGTTCGATATTGCCTTCTTCCCGGTAAATATCGCCTCCCCAGGGGTAATCTTGGAGCTGAAAGCCGCTAAGGGAATTACCGCAACAGGGGATTTGCAGCCTCTCGCCGAAGAAGCCCTCAAGCAAATTCGGGGTAAAGAATACATCGCCGAACTAACGGAGCAAGGGGTAAAAGAGATTTGGCGGTATGGCGTGGCTTTCAGTGGCAAGCTGGTTTGCTTGGTAAGTAACGGCAAAGAGTAAGTGAAAATATTCTGCAAGCTAAAGCCTCCTCCCTTTGTGAGGGCGCTCTTTTGTTGAAAAAATCTCGCCGACGATGATTTTTTTCGGCACCCAAGGGAATTTTGTGCTAAAATAGGGAGGAATTTTTTGCGTAGCGTCGAAGTGATTCCGTGATGAATAAGGCGCGCCTTTGGGCGCAGGTAGAGAGGATAGGGTTCTTTTATGCTGGAACAGATAGTGAACGCGCCCTTGTTTGATTATATGGAACGCGGACTCGCGGCGGCCAATCTCAGGCATGAGGTAATATCAAACAATATTGCCAACGTCAACACGCCTTACTTTAAAAAGAGCAACGTGGTCTTTGAAGAACTGCTGGCCAAAGAGCTGGCTCCCGTACCCACCGGTCAGCTGCAAGTGGTGCGTACCCATGACCGGCACATGCCGATTCCTTCCCATAAACGCGCCGAGGCTACCATTGAGGAGGACACCTCCAGCACCATGCGGACAGATCACAACAACGTGGATATTGACATCGAAATGGCCAGCATGGCCAAAAACCAGCTGTATTTCAACGCTTTATCCACCATGCTGGGGCAACACATATCGGCAATAAAGAACGTCATAACCACCGCCGGGCAAAGCGGCTAACGCTAGATACATTTTATTATGGGGTGCAGGGGCGTAAGTCCCTGCCGAAGTCAAGAGGTAGCGCCTCTTGTGGGGTTTGGGGTGAAACCCCAATAACAAATACGAGAATGGAGAAACAAAATGGGAATGTTTTTGGGAATCGATGCGGCGGCTTCGGGGCTGACGGCTGAAAGGCTCCGCACCGACGTTATTTCAAACAACATCGCCAACGCCAACACCACTCGCACTCGCGAAGGCGGCGCCTACAAGCGGCGTTATGTGGTGTTCCAGCCGCGGCAAAAAGGCTCCGGGGATAATTTCGAGAGCTTTATGCACCGGGCTACTCACAAGCTTCGCGCCGGCGATGGGGTAAGGGCGGTGCGCATCGAAGAAAACAAGGATCCCGGCCCCTTGGTATATGACCCGGGGCATCCCGATGCCAACGCCGACGGTTATGTGGAGCGTCCCAACGTGAATATCGTGGCGGAAATGGTGGATATGATCACGGCCTCCAGAGCCTACGAGGCTAACGCCGCCTCCATTACGGCGGCCAAGGGCATGGCCAGCAAGGCGCTGGAGATGGCCACCAAATAGACAGCAAAGGAGATAAGGTGACAATATGCAGATAGAACCCCTGCAACTGACCCCGGTAACCATGCACGCTCAAAGCCACTTGGGCGAAACCAAAGATGCCGAGCCGGTCAAGACCTTCGGCGAATACATAACCGACGCTTTGGGCAAAACCAACAAACTGCAACTGGAGGCCGAAGAGTGGAAAGCGGCGCTGGCGGCCGGACAGGTAGAGGATATTTCCCAAGTGGTGGTAGCGTCCCAAAAGGCGGATATTGCCCTCCAGCTTACCCTTCAGCTCAGGAATCAGGCTATATCGGCCTACCAAGAAATCATGCGGATGCAGGTGTAATCCAAAGCAGGGAAAGCCTTGGGCTTTCCCTCAGACTCAAGTGATACGAAGGGATTGAGATCATGGCAGATTGGAAAGAGCGGCTAATCGCGCGCTGGAACGCCTTGGAACAACGACAGCGCTATGCCCTCATGGGTACGGTGGCCGCATTGCTCATTGCCATTGTCGGGTTCGGTATTTGGTACGGCAACAGGCCGGATATGGTTCCGCTGTTTACGAACATGGAAGCCAAAGATGCCGGCGAGGTGGCGGCCAGACTGAAAGAGAGCAAAGTATCCTACGAGGTGCAGGAAAACAAGCAGGGTACTACCATCTTGGTGCCGTCGTCGGCGGTTCACGATGTGCGCATGGAACTGGCCACCGAGGGACTTCCCCGGGGACAAAAGGGCTTTGAGATTTTTGATGACAGTAAGCTCGGCACCACCGAGTTCCAAAACCGCGTCAACTACCTGCAAGCCTTGCAAGGGGAACTGACCCGTACCATCGAGCAGATTGAGGTCGTTCAGAAGGCCAGAGTCCACATAGTTTTGCCGGAGGACAGCCTGTATCGCAAGAACGAAAAACCGGCCACCGCCTCCATCATGCTTATGCTGAAGCCCAACACGGAACTGAGCAAAAAAGAAATTAAAGGCATTGTAAATTTAGTATCCCATAGCATTCAAAGCCTCCAGCCGGAAAATATTACTATCGTCAACGAAACGGGGAAAATCTTAAACGACCCCGACGAGGAAGACGAAAACAGCGTGGGGGTGCAGACTCTCACCCAGCTGGATATGACCAAGAAGGTAGAGGATCGTCTGCAACGCAATATCCAGTCCCTGATGGACGATTCTTTGGGCGAGGGTAAGGCTTTCGTCCGGGTGAAGGTGGAGCTGGACTTCGACCAACGCCAGACGGATCGGCAGACCTTTACCCCGGTGGTGGATGACGCCGGCATTATTCGCAGTCAGCAAGACATCAGTGAAAACTACAACGGCACCTCCACGGTTCCCGGCGGCGCCGCCGGCGTTGAAACCAACGTCCCCGGCTATGTGGCGCAGGAAAACAACACCAACGCCGAGTACGAGCGCAAGGAATCCACTCGCAATTACGAGATAAACGAAGAGAAACAAAAGATAGTCGCCTCCCCCGGTTCCATTCGCCGCTTGACGGTGGCGGTGCTGGTGGATGATAGCGTGACGGCCACCCAACAGGACAGCATTTTGCGTTCGGTGAGCAGCGCCGCCGGCATCAATACCGACCGTGGGGACACCATTTCCGTGGAACCCTTGCCCTTCAGCACCGAAGCCGCCGAACGTCGCGCCGCCGCGGAAGCCGCCGAGCGCGAACGGCAAGAGCGCATCATGTATATGCAAATTGGCGTGGTACTCCTGTTACTGGCGCTTATCGGGCTTATCTACTACCTGCGTCGTCGCAAGAAGTTGCGTATTTTGGCGGAGCTGGCCGAACAGCGTCGTCTGGAGGAGCTGGAGCGTCAGCGTCAGGCCGCCGAACGCGCCGCTTTGGTGGAGGCCGGTCAGGTGCAAGAAGAAGAACTTACCGAAGAAGAGCAACGTCAGCTCAGCGAAAAACAACAGCTCATGCAGATTATCGATCAGAAGCCGGCCGAGGTGGCTATGCTGGTCAAGACTTGGCTTGCGGAGGATGAGTAATCATGCCAAACGATATGTACGGTGGCGGCGGCGACAGCGAAGAGATGACCAACCAAGAAAAGGCGGCCATTCTCTTCATCGCCTTGGGGCCGGAGTATTCGGCCAAACTCTTTAAACACATGGATGACGACGAGATAGAGCGTATCACGTTGGAAATCGCCAGTCATAAACACGTCAGCGCCGAACAGAAGGCGGCGGTCATCAGCGAGTTTTACCAAATGGCCATGGCCAGCGACTACATCTCCGCCGGCGGCCTCGAATACGCCCAGAATGTCTTGGAGAAGGCGCTGGGCGCCGACAAGGCCATGGAGATAATAAACCGCCTCACCACCAGCTTGCAGGTACGCCCCTTCGACTTCCTGCACAAGACGGATCCCACGCAGCTACTCAACTTCATCCA
This sequence comes from Selenomonadaceae bacterium, assembly GCA_017476005.1. Taxonomy (GTDB): domain Bacteria; phylum Bacillota; class Negativicutes; order Selenomonadales; family Selenomonadaceae; genus RGIG5097. The sequence goes on from JAFVEM010000060.1 coordinate 23,056, forward strand.
AAACGAACACCCGCAAACCATCGCCCTCATCATGGCCTACCTCGACCCGGATCAAGCGGCTACCGTCCTGAGTTCTCTGCCGCAAGAGGCTCAGGCGGACGTTACTCGCCGCATTGCGGCCATGGATCGCACCAATCCGGATGTCATTCGCGACGTGGAAAGAGTGCTGGAAAGGAAGCTGTCCTCCATGGTCACCCAAGACTTTGCGGCGGCCGGCGGTGTCAAGGCCATTGTGGAGGTCTTGAACCGGGTTGACCGCACTACGGAAAAATCCATCGTGGAAAGCCTCGAAGTGGATAATCCGGAACTGGCGGAAGAGATCAAAAAACTCATGTTCGTGTTCGAGGACATCGTTATGCTGGACGACCGTTCCTTGCAGATGGTCTTGCGCGACGTGGATACGAAAGATCTCTCCCTCGCGCTCAAGGCCACGCCCAACGAGGTGTCGGAGAAGGTTTACAAGAACATGTCCAAGCGCGCCGCCGATATGCTCCGCGAGGAAATCGAGTTCATGGGGCCGGTGAAGATTCGCGACGTGGAAGAGGCGCAACAGAAAGTGGTCAACGTCATCAGAACCTTAGAGGACAAGGGCGAGATTGTGGTATCTCGCGGACAAGGGGACGATATGTTTGTCTAGGGTTATCAAGGCGGCCATGTGGCAGGACGAGCCAAAGGTTATCGGGGTGAAAAACGCCAAAAAAGTCGATGCCGCAGAAGATGCAAGCGAGGCCGGTTTAGACAAAGAAGAAGCCTACGCTCGCAAGCTGGCGGCGGTAGAAGAGAGGGAAGAGGCGGCTAAACGCGCCTTGCAAGAAGCGCAAGTCGCCGCCGATATGCTTCGGCAAGAAGCCCAAGAATATCGGGATAAACTCATGGCCGACACCCAAAAAGAGGTGGCCGCTCTTCGGGAAGAAACCAAAAGGGAGGCTCACGAGGAAGGCTACCGCGTGGGGCACGAAGAAGGGGAATCGGCCGTCCGCAAAGAGATGGCCGATTTCATCAAGGCCACCAACGAGCAAGCTGAGCGGATTTTACAAACAGCCAAAGACGCTACCCGAGATTATCTGGTGGAGGCCGACCACACCGTAGCGGAGCTGGCCATGCACATAGCGGAGAAGATTCTCCCTCAGCATTTCATCGATGTGCCGCAGGTGGTATTGCCTTTGGTGCGAGATGCCTTGAAACGGGTACAGGATCAGAAGGAAATTGTGATTCATGTACCCCCCGACAGTTACGAATTTGTCTTAATGGCGCGAGACGAATTTCGCGCCATGCTCCCCGGGGGCAACGCCAGTCTCACGGTTCACTCCGATGACAGCTTGCACCCGGGAGATTGTCTTATCGAAACGGAAAGCGGCAGCGTTGACGCGCGGCTCGCCACTCAGCTGGAACTTATACGAAACGCCATACAGGAAAAGATGATGTAAATTTGTTGGGGCTTTGCCCCAAACCCCACAAGGGCGCTGCCCTTGACCTGCCAAAGGAGCTTCGCCCCTCTGGACTCCCATTGTAATTAGAAAAAAATTTTTATTAAGGTTTCCAAAGGGGATTATCCCCTTTGGCCGCCGGAGGCAAAAAATAAAAAGGAGATGGCAGAGTGGAAATAACCGTTGATACCAAAAAATTCTACGAAGCCATTGACGATTGCATTTCCATTAAATTGACGGGGAAAGTAACTCAGATAATCGGACTGGTCATTGAGTCCCAAGGGCCTACGGTGAGCGTGGGGGAGCTTTGCTACGTTTCCTCTCATTTTCCCGGAGTGCCGCCCCTGCCGGCGGAAGTGGTGGGCTTTCGAGAGGGAAGCGTTCTCCTGATGCCCGTCGGCGAAATGGCCGGGATTGGCCCCGGGTGCGAAGTGGTTTCGGCGCAAAAGACCTTGAAGGTCAAGGTGGGCGAGGAACTTTTGGGGAGAGTCTTAGACGGGCTGGGGAACCCCATGGACGAAAAAGGGCCGATACTTTCCAAGAAAGAATATCCCCTGCAAGCGCCGCCGCCCCATCCCTTGACTAGGCCGCGCATCAACGAATCCCTTTATGTTGGTGTCAGAGCCATTGACGGCTTAATTACCATGGGTTCCGGTCAGCGTATCGGCATTATGGCCGGTTCCGGCGTGGGTAAATCTACCCTCCTTTCCATGATTGCGCGGAACACCGAAGCGGACATCAGCGTTATCGCCCTTGTGGGTGAACGTGGCCGCGAGGTGCGAGATTTTATCGAACGGGACTTGGGGGAAGAAGGGTTAAAACGCTCGGTAGTGGTGGTAGCCACTTCCGACCAGCCCGCTTTGGTGCGGATTAAAGGCGCCATGACCGCCACGGCCATTGCCGAATACTTCCGCGACCAAGGTCATAAAGTGATACTGATGATGGATTCCGTCACCCGTTTTGCCATGGCGCAACGCGAAGTAGGACTCACCATCGGAGAGCCGCCGGCTACGCGCGGCTATACCCCTTCGGTATTCGCCCTGCTCCCTCGCCTTTTAGAGCGCGCCGGCACCAGCGACAAAGGTTCCATCACCGGGATTTACACCGTACTCGTCGATGGGGATGACATGAACGAGCCGATTGCGGATGCGGTGCGTTCCATTTTGGACGGCCACATTGTTTTGTCTCGCGCCATTGCCGCTCAGAATCATTTCCCCGCAATTGACATTTTGCCCAGCGTCAGCCGTGTCATGAACGAAGTGGTGAGTAGCGACCATTTAAAGGCGGCGCAACAAATGCGAGCCTTGATGGCGGTATATAAAGATGCGGAGGACTTAATTCACATCGGCGCTTACGTCAAAGGTTCCAGTCCGCGGATTGACGAGGCCATTCAGAAAATCGACAGCATTAACGAATTTCTCTGTCAGGATATCTACGAAGTTGATACCTACGAAGCCACGGAAGAAAAACTCCAAGGCATTACGGGTAAGGGCGCATGAAGAAATTCAAATTTCAGCTGGAAACCCTCTTAAAGGTCACGCGCATGAAGAAGGACGAGGCGGAGGTACGTTTTGCCGAGGTGTCGCGGAAGCTGGAGGATCAGCGTTACCACCTGCGTCTGCTCCTTGACGAGATGCAAAAGGGACAGCGCGAATACGAGGAACTGTCCCAAGAAGGCAAACGGGTGACCATCGGGCGGCTGATGATTTTTAACAGCTTTTTTGCTTGGAAACGCGAACAAATCGAGATGCAACAAAACCTCATCCTCCAAACTAAAGAGGAGCGACAAAAGCGTCTCAAGGAACTAATGGACGTCATGAGTTATCTGAAGAGCATTGAACAGCTAAAAGCCAAGCGGTTCGAGGAATACACCGCCGAGTTTTTGGCCGAGGAGCAAAAGATGTTGGATGAAATCGGCTTGCAGCTCTTCATGCGGTCGGAGGCCAGAGCTAAATGATACGTATAGAGAATATCCAAAACATCAAGAATCGCATTGCGGAGATAGAACAGCAGTTCGGCGTAAACAATCTGTCCCGGGGGCAACAATTCGGGCAGATTTTAGCAGAGAAAATGAAGGCTAAGACCGCCGAGATAAACGCCGCCGCCGACATTACCGGTGTAAATGCCGTAAACCAGACGGGCAAGGCTGCGGCTACTGCCGCTTCGACCGCGCCGGAGGGGCAGGTCATTCGCACCATGGCGGATTTGCCCACGGGGGATGCCAACCTAGAGCAGATGATCGATGCGGCGGCGAAAAAGTACCATGTTGACCCGAAGCTGGTGTCGGCGGTGGCAGAGGTGGAATCCGGGGGCAATCAAAGCGCCATTTCCCCGGTGGGCGCCATTGGTGTCATGCAACTCATGCCGGATACGGCGGCTTCTTTAGGGGTTGACCCCTTCGACAAGCAACAAAACATCGAGGGTGGCGCCAAGTACCTTAGGCAGATGCTGGACACCTTCGGCGGCGACATGAAAAAGGCCATAGCGGCCTACAATGCCGGCCCCGGCGCCGTCAAAGATTACGGCGGCGTCCCACCCTACAGCGAAACCCAAAACTACGTCAGCAAGGTACTGGATATTTATCGGTAGTAATAATCTTGGGGCTTTGCCCCAAACCCCACAAGGGGAAATAATTTCCCCGTGACCCCTTAATTAAAGGGTGCAGGGGGATTATCCCCCTGCCGGAGTCAAGAGGCAGCGCCTCTTGTGGGTTTGGGCAAAGCCCAACCGGAAATACAAGCAGGTGATATGATGGCCGAAGAGGCGCCGAAGAAAAAAAAGAAGGGCTTGCTCGGGCGGCTTTTCAAAGTGTTTCTGATACTGTTTTTGCTGTTGGCGTTGATAGTCGGCGGCTTTGTCCTCGGAATATATCTGCAAATCTTTGATACCAAGGAAGCTAATGAGAAATTAGGGCTTTATCGTCTGCCGGTGGTGGGGGATTACTTTGTGAAGCCGGCGGAGGTTACGGAAGAAGAGCTGAAAGAAACTCCCTTGGAGGACGTGAAGCCCACGCCGGAACCTAAGAAAGAGCCGGAGCCTGAGAAGAAACAATCGAAGCCCGTGTTGCTCTCCAAAGAGGAGATAGAGAAACAGACTCAAGAGCGCCTTGCCGCCGAGAAAAAACGGGTGGCGAAGTTATCTAGGCTCTATGGCCAGATGAAGCCCCAAGAAGCGGCCAAGGCCATGGAGTCCATGGAAGATGATTTGGTGGTGCGCATCCTGCAAACAATGGACGAAGCCCAAGCCGCCAAGGTCATGGGGAAATTAGACGCCGACCGAGCGGCGCAGCTCAGTCAGATGATTTTTGAGGGAACCCAACGGGCGATTCGCTTGCCCACCGACAACGAAGAAACCGAAGGTTGAAAAAATCCCTACAAACCTAGTAATAAGGTTTGTGGGGATTTTTTGCTAATCTATACAGGATTTTTTTTTTAGAAGTCGAAATTAAATCATCAGCTAGGAGAAAATAGGAGTGGTGTCTATGGGGGAACCCCTGCGGATTTTAGTGCCGGTAGATGGGTCGGACTGCGCCCTGCGCGCCGTGGATATGGCCGCGGTTTTGGCCGAGGCGATGGGCGGTATCATTGATTTATTATATGTGGCTTATTTTGACAGCGACACGGATTTGGAAGACGAGGTATCTTGGTTGCCGGATATTGCTACCAAGCCTTATCGACTGGAGGGGGAGGAAATTCTCGCCAAGGCGCGGAATCGCGTGCCATCGCAAGTGCCGACGGAAACCCACCGGCGTACCGGCAAACCGAGCGAGGCCATACTGGAACTGGCCAAGGAACTGCAAGTAGCCATTATCGCCGTAGGCGGTCGCGGCTTAGGGGTGGTGAGCGGCTTTTTCTTAGGCAGCGTCAGTCAGGCCGTCATGGAGGAGGCCGAGTGTTCTGTGTTAGTAGTTAAGTAGCAATGCAGTAGAAGACAACGAAAGAAATAATTTATTGCCGGGTCAAGGGGCTGCCAGCCCCTTGTGGGGTTGGGGGCATAAGCAGACCCTTAGGGCGCAAGCCCTTAGAGGTCGCTTATACAAAGTAAAGCCCCAAGGTTTAATTATAAAAAGGAGGGCAATACTTATGGTACAAAACATTTTAGTCCCGGTGGATGGGTCGGAGGGGTCGGACAGAGCCGTTACTTACGCCATCGCTATGGCCGAGGCATGCAGCGCCAAGATAAATTTTCTCTATGTGGCCAATATTAACCAGCTGGCCATTAACGCCTGCCTGTCCGACGCTATTTTGGAGGCGGTGACTAAGGCGGGGAATGTCATACTGGATCGCGCCATGGAAATGGTGCCCTCCGGTATCGACAAAGAAGCCTTCTCGGAGACCGGGTCGCCGGCGGTGGTGATTTTGGATTTTGCCGCCGCCGGGAATATGGATCTTATCGTCATGGGAAGCCGGGGCTTGGGACTGGTGAAGGGTGTTCTCTTGGGGAGCGTCAGCCAGTACATTGTGGAGCAGTCCAAGTGTCCGGTGATGGTAGTGAAATAGGTGAGGAGAGTTTCCATGGCAGAACAAGCGGAATATATCTACTCAATGGGCGCCAGCGGCCAGCCTTTCTCGCGCATCAGTTACAGCGGCGCGGCGTTCTATGGCGACGCTACCTTGGGCAGGGTGGCGGCGGCTAGAGTGTGGCAACAAAAAACCGTGGGCAACGAGCTGTTGCTGGCCAAATTGGGAGTGGCGGTGTTTGTCATCGATATTGCCACCGATACCTTGTATTACCAGCGCATACTGCCCGACGGCAACCGGGTGGAGCGCAAAATTGCCGGTTTTGCCGCTATTCTGCAAGACTTGCGCGAAGGGCAAGACGCAGACATTCGCAAGGCCGCCGAAGCCATCAGTCACGCCATGCAACAGGAAACCCAAGACGAGGTGCGTTTTCGCGGTTCCCTCTTTGACGAGCGGTTGCAACAGCTGGAGATAGTTTTTCGTTCTACCATAGGCGCCGGCGGCAAGGTGGAGTCGGTGGCCGGTTACGTCATGTCCAGCGATGCCATCGATCATTTGCACTGGCACGAAAACAAAGCCGCCAGCCGAGAAGCCCCTCCCTGCGACGAGGAGGAACTGCGCCAACTGGTAAACAGTGGGCTGAACAAACTAAGGCCGGGAGAAAAAGGGGTGCTGTTTCTTATTGATATGCGCCCTCCGGCAGGGGAAGAAAGCGAAACAGATTGTCCCCTCATTCCTCCTTTGACCAAGGCGATTCGCGGCGATTTTCGGCGAGATGATATTGTAGGGAAACTTAGCCCCGGGCGTTTAGCCCTGTTTATGTGCGGCAAAGCTTCCATGGACATCATCGAGCGCCGCGCCCAAAGGCTCCTTGAATTGTGCAGTACGCTACCGGCGGCTAAAGAAACTCCTTGGCGCTATAGCATCGGCGTTGCCCATTCGGTCTCCTTGGCCGTGGATTTTGACAAACTGGTGGCAAAGGCGGAGGAGGCGCTGACCCTCGCCAAAAAGCAAGGCCATAATGAGTATCGGCTTTATGCGGCGCGAGAATTATAGAAAAAGGCTGTCCCCCGAGTTTATCGGCGGCGACAGCCTTTTTTATATTATTGGGGCTTTGCCCCAAACCCCACAAGGGGCTAGCAGCCCCTTGACCCGGCAATAAATTTTTTATCGTTGCTATATTTGGCAAGCCTCCAAATCATCCGGCACCCAAATATTGCCGCTATAATAGGCTTGGGCTTCGGCGGTGTAGGCTTCTTTGCGAGTGGCGATGGTTTTGTCCTCCGTATGGTAGAGCAACAGATTTTTAACCCCGAGGCGCTGGGCTATTTCGCCGGCCTCTTTTACCGTGCTGTGGTTCTTTTCGTAGGGGTTGAAAATCTCCCGGTCGCGGTAGAGGCAAAAGGCCTCGGAAAGGAGCCAGTCCGCCTCTTTGGCATAAAGCTCGCTATGTTCGTTATATGGTTCATCTCCTAGGCAACACAGCCGCATCCCATCGGCAAATTCCAAGGCGTAGCCGTACTGTTTGGCCTTGGTGGAAAGAATGTCAAAGGCCGTCAGCTTCAGCCCCAAAAACTCCACCCGTTCCCCGTCTTTAATTTCATGGAGAATAATCCCTTGTCCCAGTTGCGCCGCGTCCTTTTTCTTCAGGGTAAGATTCACCATGGTAACGAGCATATCCCTGACTACGTCGTGGCAGTAAATATGAAACTGGCCGTGGTATTTGCCTTTGTTCATCAGGTCAGCGATGCGACGAATCACCCATATTACCCCCAAAATGTGATCCGTGTGACCATGGGTGACGAACATATAATGGAGCTTATCGTAATCCGCCTCCGCCAGTTCCAGTTGCCGCAAAATACCGTTACCGCCGCCGGCGTCCGTCAAAAATAGGTCGCCATCCTCCAATTTAATCATAAAACAGGTGTTATAGCACCGAGTAACCATGGCGCACCCCGTCCCCAACATGGTAAGCGTTCGCATAGTTTTGCTTCACTCTCCTTTTCTATACTCGCGAGCAGAGAAATTTACCGATATGGAACTGCTCGTCCGCGGTATATACGGAGAGCCTAAGACCTTCCTTCGGAATGTCTAATGCTCTCCAGTATATATGACTTGGGCATATTTTTGGCGTTCTTGCATAGGAATACTGAGCGCTTCCAGCGCTTGAGGTAGCGTCCAGTTCATCGTTTGCATTAAATTTCGCAGGGAATTGACCCTCTCCTCCTCTCGTCCTTGATAATAAAAGGAGAGACGCGCATTGCCACGCACACCGCTATGGGACAGCACCAAGGACAGAATTTTCAATTGTTCGTCAGTAAGTTCCGGACAATCACTGTCCAGCGTAATTTCAGAATCCGCCATGTTGATAAGCCCTCCTTTCTTACAGTTCCCAGTATAACAAAGTATAATAAAAAAATAAAGGCAGGATTTTTTTGTTTGACGGCGAACAGGTGACAGTGTACCTTTGACTATATTGGAGAGCATTAGACATTCCGAAGGAAGGTCTTAGGCTCTCCGTATATACCGCGGACGAAAATTTTCATTTTAGTAAATTTCACTGTTCGCGAGTATAAAACGGCTATACATACAAGGAGGCTCTTTATTTTGGCAGAGAAACAACCCTATTATCTTACTACCCCCATATACTACCCCAGCGCCAAACTCCATATCGGTCATGCCTACTGCACTACCTTGGCCGACACCATAGCTAGGTATAAAAGACTCACCGGCTATGATGTTTTTTTCCTCACCGGCTCCGACGAACACGGCCAGAAAATCCAGCAGACGGCGGCGGCGGCCGGCCTTACGCCCTTGGCCTATGTGGATAAAATCGTGGCCGGCTTCCAAGACCTGTGGCGTAGGCTTAGTATCTCTCACGACGACTTTATTCGCACCTCGGAGGAACGCCACCAAAAAGTGGTACAGGAAATCTTTCGCCGCATTTACCAAAAAGGAGATATTTACAAAGGCACCTACACGGGACTTTATTGTACCCCATGCGAGAGTTACTGGACAAAATTACAACTGAACGAGCAGGGCTGTTGCCCCGATTGCGGCCGCCCGGTGCAAGAGGTGGCGGAGGAGGCTTACTTCTTTAAATTGTCCAAGTACGCCGACAGGCTCCTTGAACATATCGACAGCCACCCGGATTTTATTCGCCCTACCTCCCGGCGCAACGAAATGATAAGTTTCATTAAGCAGGGACTGGAGGATCTGTGCATTTCGCGCACCTCCTTTGATTGGGGCATCCCCGTGCCGGGAGACGAGAAACATGTAATTTACGTCTGGTTCGACGCCCTCACCAATTACCTCACCCCCATCGGTTTTGGAGAGGAATCGGAGAAATTCGCTAGGTTCTGGCCGGCGGATTTGCACTTGGTGGGCAAGGAAATCGTGCGTTTCCACACCATTATCTGGCCTTGTATCCTTATGGCGCTGGATTTGCCCCTGCCCAAACAGGTCTATGGTCACGGTTGGCTCATTGTTGACGGGGACAAAATGTCGAAATCCAAGGGCAACGTGGTGGATCCTATTGCCCTTATCGAAGAATTTGGCGCCGATGCCATTCGCTATTTCTTGCTTCGGGAGATAACCTTGGGGCAGGACGGCAATATTTCCCGGGACGCCTTGATTACCCGTATTAACGCCGACCTTGCCAACGATCTGGGGAATCTCCTGCACCGCTCCCTCAATATGATAGGGAAATTCCGTCAGGGCGTAGTCGCTCGCCCCACGGTGGAGGGGGAGGCCGATAAGGAACTAAGGCAAAAGGGAGCCGAGACGTTGCAAGGGTATCTAAAAGACATGGATAACCTAGAACTCAGCGAGGCCATCAAGAATGTGTGGAGCTTTATCAGCCGCACCAACAAGTATATAGACGAGAAAACCCCTTGGGCGGCGGCCAAAGACGAGGCGCGCCAAGCCGACCTTGATACTACTTTGTACAATCTGACGGCGGCTTTGCGGCTGGTGAGCCTGATGATTGCGCCTTATATGCCGGATACGGCGAAGAAAATCTGGGAGCAGCTGGCGCTACCGGCGGAGGATTTCAGCGCGGCGAATCTCAAAACCATGGAAAGCTGGGGAGGCATCCCCGACGGTCATCGGGTGGGAACTCCGACGCAGCTTTTCCCCCGTATAGAAGTCGAAAAAAATAAGGCTCGCTGAGGCAGTCATGGAAAACCAAGTTATAGACCTAGTGGATACCCACACCCACCTAACGGATGAAAAATTCGCCCCCGATTTAGCGGAAACCATAGCGCGAGCTAAGGCCGCCGGAGTGCGTCGCCTGATAAACATGGGAGACACGCTGGCCTCGTCTAGCCTAGCGGTGGAACTTGCCCGGCGCTACGAGGGATTATACGCCGGGGTGGGCATTCACCCGGAGGAACTGTGCGAGCTGACGGGGGATAGGGAGGAAAAATTATTTGTCCTGGCTCAGGAAAAAAAAGTGGTGGCCATTGGCGAAATCGGACTTGACTATCATTGGGAGAAGGACGAGGAGAGACGCCAAGGGCAACAAAAGCTGTTTATTGCCCAGCTGGACATAGCTAGGCAACTCCGGCTCCCCGTTTGTATTCACGATAGGGAGGCGCATGGGGACACTTTGGCCATTTTGAAAAAGGAAGGCCGAGGGCTACGGGGAGTTTTGCACTGTTACTCCGGCAGTCCTGAGCTGGCGCAAGAATTTTGGCGGCTGGGATTTTTCATCGGGGTGGATGGTCCTCTCACCTACAAAAATGCGGCTAAACTCCCGGAGGTAGTGCAAAAAGCGCCGAGGGACATGGTGCTGATTGAAACGGACGCGCCCTATTTGTCCCCGGTTCCCCATCGCGGCAAGCGCAACGAACCGGCCTATGTGCGCTTGGTGGCAGAAAAACTCGCCGAGCTGTGGGAGGTAAGCCTCCCGGAGGCTGCCCAAATCACCACGCGCAATGCGGAGGCGCTGTATCGCTTGTAAGATCTCCGAACGGGAGTACACACGTTCGTTTCATAAAAGAGTCACTGTATTTTGGTAAATCCAATCAATTTCAACAAGAGCGTATCACTGAGCAGACAATCCAACAAAATTTTTGGTAATGCGATTTAAATAAACGCAAAAACTCCCTTCATAGCCGCAATCTTGGGCATGAGGGGAGTTTGTTTTTATATTGGCACAATAATATTTCGCGTTACATACTGTTACATACAAAAAACAAGTGGTATGCTCCATATATTTTAATGGACGCATACCACTCTGTTACTATTCACGGGGCGAAAAAAATCCTGAGATCACTTAATGTTTTATGCAGAAAGTGACGGACAACCTGCAACATGCGTGGAGCGGCGAGCTAAAGGAACTCTTGGAGCGGGCGAACCAAGAGCGAAATGTGGCCATGAAACATGGTGAAGAATGTTTCAGAGGTGATAAGGAACGGGAATTTTATGAGGTGTTTGATGAACTCTTGCTGAGAGGGCTAAAAGAGAGCGAGGCGGAAAATGACGGACGCTATTACGTCAGGGAGGAAAAGGCATTACTGACAAGGCTCCTCAAGTACAAGGATAATTATTTGGCGTGGGTGAGTAACTGGGATCTGCCTTTTTCCAACAATCTCAGCGAACGAGCCTTGCGGGGAGCCAAGAGCAAGCAAAAGGTGGTGGGGCAATTCCAGAATGTGGAGACGGCAAAATGCTATGCGACTATTAGGAGTTACATCGAGACCTGTCACCGCAACGGCATAAATGTTGTATATGCCCTAGAATGCCTGTGCACAGGTAAGCCGTTATCTCTAACACAAATACTGACCAAAGACGCAGACCGGTAAAAAGTCTGCGCCTTTGGTATGCTTATTTTATTGCCCGTGAATAGTAAC
>JAFVEM010000061.1 GCA_017476005.1 Selenomonadaceae bacterium
AAACCAAGGACGAAAATCCGAAATCTGTGTAAGCTGGGAGTTCCTTTCGATATAGCCTACCAAGCAGGAAACTGTCGGCGAGGCTACTGGTGGACTAGCAACACACTAGCGGTCAAAATGGCACTCACAAAAGAAAGACTGATACGCTTCGGCTGTTATGATTTAGCCAAAGCATACCAGTCCATATGTACGTCAACTACTGAAACCGCCGTGTACCGAACGGTACGCACGGTGGTGTGAGAGGACGGGGGCTAATCACCCCCTCCTACTCGATTCTATTTCATCCGCTCCCACCAAGCGTCAAAGTTGCGAAGTTGCTTCCCATCGATATAGGCGACCTCGCCAATTTCCGGGGTCAGTAGCTTATAGCCTTTCCCTTGACTAAAACGAGTAAGCTCTCGATACGGCTCCTGCCAAGGATGACGCGCCAGCGCAAATTTGCCACCGTGAGCTGGAAAAAGCATTTTCGCGCCCACGTCCATCGCGGCTTTGGCGGTTTCCTCCGGTAGCATATGGATGGCGTGCCAAGCCATATTGTACTGCCCGTTTTCCCCCAACATGAGATCAAATCCCCCGAACTTCCGTCCGATAGCCGCAAAATGCGCTCCATATCCGCCATCGCCACTGTAATAGACCCGGCGCTCAGGCGTCACGAAGGCAAAACCGCACCAGAGGGTAGGATTCGGCGTGAGAAAGCGACCGGAGAAATGTTGGGAGGGCAGGATATGGATGGAAAAATCCTGCGCCAGTTTGATTTCCGTATCCCAATCTTCCTCGCGCACAATTGAGGTGTCAAATCCCCAAGCCTCGAAATATTCCCCTACCCCCAAAGGACAGACAATCTGCTTCACCTTGGACTTCAGCGCCATCACCGTGGGATAGTCCAGATGATCCCAATGGTCGTGGGAAATTGCCAGCACGTCAATATCCGGCATATCTTCGGCGGTGTAAATATTGCTACCTGGAAAAGCCTTGTTGATGAAAAAGATCGGCGAAGCGTAGGGACTAAATACCGGGTCAATCAAGATGCTGTGACCGCCAAGCAATAGAAAAAAGCTCGAATGCCCCATCCAGACCACGGCATCTCGCTCCGGCGCCAGGGTTTTAAGATTTGTTTTACGCGAAAGCATTGCCTCTTGCGGCGAAAGCGCCGACTTATCCCCGAAAAGAAACTTCGCCGTGGCCACCAAGCGATTCTCTCCACTGTCCTCGTTCATGACCTGCACCGGCACCAGATTCTGAAACTGGCCGTTCGCATAATGGGGCGATGCCTGAATACGCGCCAGACGTTCCCCTTGCGGAGTACGTCCAAATTCCGGCCGTTTCGTAAAGAGTACCCCACCCCCGGCTAGTACGCCCAATGCTCCCATGCCTCCCAAGACGAATGTTCTGCGGTTCATATAATTCCTCGCTTCAATAGCCAAATATTTCCTGCGCCTTTCGCATATTTTGGCGTATCTCCACCCCAAAGGGACAGCGAGTTTCGCAAACACCGCATTGCACGCATTCTCCGGCGTGGTGCGACAGCAGAGCATAATGCTCCCTGACCGTTTCCGGCACGGCGGCCTGATGCAAGGCAAGATTGAGGAATTTCGTGACATAGGCCACGTCGATTTTCTGTGGGCAGGGGGCGCAATGACTGCAATACATACAATGCCCTGTCCAGTTGATTTTCGGGAAGGATTGAAAGGCCAAGGCATAGTCTTTTTCCTCAGCGGTCGCGTGTTCATAGGCAAGGCTCTCGTTTAGCTGCCGGGGCGAATGGGCGCCGGCCAAGACCACCGCCACCGCCGGACGGGACAGGGCGTAATGGATGCACTGGTTCACGGTAAGAGCCGCCCCGGCAGGGGAAAGTTTGGCATCCAAAAGGTCGCCGCCGCCGAAACATTTCATGACGGTAATGCCCACGCCCTGCCGCTGGCAGGTCTCGTAAAGCCGCTGCCTCTCCGGATCCATGTTGGTAAGCGTCCCGGCGTAACTTTTGGCCGCCCACAGCTTCTCTACATCTTCGGAGGCAGGTTGGAGGTCATAGCAGGGGTTCACGCTGAACATTAGCACCTCAATGGCGCCGCTTTCCACCGCTTTTAGCGCTACCTGCGGATTATGGCTGGAGAGTCCGATATGCCGGATGCGTCCTGCGGTTTTCAATTCTCGCGCAAAATCCAAGACCCCGCCCGTTACGATTTCCTCCCAATCGGCCAGCGCATCGCAGTAATGAATCATGCCCACATCCAGATAATCCGTCCGCAGGAGTTCCATCATCTCGGCGAAGCCTGTCTTCACCTCATCCAATTTTCGGGTACGCTTGTACTGGCCGTTTTGCCAGACGGAGCAGATATGGGACTGAATCAGAAACTTTTCTCGCCGTCCTACAAGAGCCTCGCCTACGGCTTTCCGCACGGCAGGATTCGCGGCATAAAGGTCAAAATAATTGATGCCCGCTTTCTCGGCCACGTCGAAGAGTTCTTGAGCCATGCGGCAATCGTTTTCGCTAAAGCCCTCGCAACCCATGCCAATCTCGCTGACTTTCAGCCCGGTGCTGCCTAACACACGATAATTCATGGTGTTCACCTCGTGACATCGTTATACTCGCGAAAGAAAAACTATTCCTTTTCGGAGGAAATCGATAAGCCGCGCTTAACGACGGTTAAAAATTTCATTTAGGGTCTGCATCATTTTGTTTATGTCAATGGGCTTGGAGATATGACCGTCCATACCGGCTTCTTTGGCGGCGGTAACGTCTTCGCTGAAGGCGTTGGCCGTCATGGCGATAATGGGAATGGCGGCCAGTTTTTTGTCCGGCAATTCCCGAATGGCTTTGGTGGCTTCGTAGCCGTTTATCACGGGCATTTGAATATCCATGAGTACCGCATCGTAATCACCGGGGGAGGAGGCGGCGACTTTTTCCACCGCCTCCTTCCCGTTGGCGGCGGTATCCACAGTAAACCCTGAAGTTTCTAAGAGCATCTTGGCAATTTCTCGATTAACTTCAATGTCATCTGCCAAGAGCAAGCGACGATTCGTAAAATCGGCGGCGTGGGCGGCCGATTGATTGGCGGTGGCGGCTTCTTGCAGTGGGGTGGTTAGGGGGAAAGCCACGTCAACGATAAACTCCGTGCCTTCGTTCGGCGCAGTGACCACGCGAACACTGCCGCCCATGAGGTCGATAATGCTTTTGGTGATGGCCATGCCGAGGCCAGTGCCTTGAATACCGCTGACGGTGGAGGTGCGCTCGCGCTCAAAAGCGTCAAAGACCTTGGCGGCAAATTCCGGCGACATGCCAATGCCCGTATCTTTAACGCGCAGTTCATAGCGTCCTTGAGTTTCGTCGCTGTCCTTTTCCGTCAAGGCGACAGCCACCTTGCCTCCGGCCGGGGTGAATTTATAGGCGTTGCTGACGAGGTTCAAGAGTACCCTGTCCAGCCGCAGTTTGTCGCAGATGACCCAAGGGTGGCGAATATCCTGCTCCACCGTGAAAGTAACGCCCTTGGCGGCCATTTGCGTAGCGAAAACATCGCTCAACTCGTTTAACAGGGAACCTAAATTGGCAGGTTCTGCCGCCAGCTCCAATTTGCCGTTTTCAATGCGGCTCATTTCGAGTACGTCGTTAATGAGAGCTAACAGGTGCTGGCTGGAAGAATCTATTTTGCCGATGAAGTCCCTGATGACCGGGGGAATATTTTTTTCCCGTTTGGCCAGCTCGATGTAACCGATGATGGCATTCATGGGAGTGCGAATATCATGGGACATATTAAACAAAAAAGTGGTTTTCGCTTTACTGCTGTACTCCGCCTGCGCTTTGGCCGCCATTAGCTCGCTCTGCTTGACGCGAAGCTCCTCGCGCTGGCGGTCGATGGTGTCTAGGTTTTACCTCAGTTCTGCGGCGTAGGCGGCTTGAGCTTTGGCGCTGCGATATTGGAAAACGGCGGCGATAAAGAGTAGGGTCATGGTCAGCGCCGCCGCTAACACCAGCGACCCCAGCCAAGGATTATTTTCCAGCATCCCCAGAATAGTCATATTGGCGTAACGGTTGCTGATCCATTTTCTGTCCAGCTCGTCTAAGCGCCCCTCCTGTTGCATCTGGCGAAGCATGGCACTGAGGCGCACGCACAGCACCGTATCCTTGGGATGGAGCGCCAAAGCACTGTAAATATGGAGTACGGCGTAACTGGGCTTTATGTCCGTCATGTCCAGTTCCTCTAAAAAGGAATTTCCCACTTGAATGGGGCAAAGGGCAAATTCAAATTCTCCCTGCTTCAGCTCTTCAAAAATTTTTTCGTAGGAATCAAGGTACGTGATCTCATCGTCCAGTCCCAGCCCCGGCATACGGTGTTGGGAGGCTACGCGACGGCCGTACAGGTCGGAGACGGAAGAAATTTCCTGCTTGCCATACACCACATATTGTTTTTCGGCAATGGGCAAGGTGGCAATCATGGCCGGATTATTTACCACCATGTCGGCGTCCATGTTTACAATGACATCTGCTTCCCCGGCGAGGAACTCCCGATTAGCCTCCGCCCAGTCCAAGAGGCGCAAATCGAGATTGAGATTGAGGCGGTTAGCCAGTTCGTTCATCAACTCCACGTCCAAACCTGCGTTGGCGCCGTTTTCGTCGATGTAAGAAAAGGGAGCGTAATTCTTGTTGGCCACCGCTCGCAGGGTCTTGGCATAACGGTTTTCCGCTCGCACCTCGACCTTTGGCTGCGGTCGCCATACCTCGGAGGCATACAGGTAAAAACTTCCCACCAGTATTGCCATTATCACCGGCAACAGCAATAACGCCGACGTATATTTTTTCATGGCCTCACTTCCCCCATTGACTTGGCAATTTATCCCTTACCCAAATAATTCGCCATCTGCCGAGGAAAATCCTGCCGTCTTTTTCGGCAAGCGACCTTGCAACCATGGGAGTTTGGCGTTATATTATCGGAAAGGGCTTTTTTTTTGAAAGGAGGCTACCGCCGTGACCAATCCACCGAAAAAGCGCCTCAGCAAAATTCTGCGGCTGCTGGCGGAAAAATATCCGACCAAAGAATCGGTATATGAGCGCTTGATTTATTTGCAAGCCGGACTTAGTTTGCCTAAGGGCATCGAACATTTTATGAGCGACCTGCATGGAGAATACGCCTCCTTCTTCCACATTCTCAATAATTGCTCCGGGGTTATCAAAGAAAAAGTGGATTACGTCTTTGGAGAGCGCCTGTCGAAAGAGCAGAAGGCGGAATTTTGCACCCTTATTTATTATCCCAAGGAAAAAATCGAGCAAATGCAACTGGCTAGGCGTAGCACCCAAGAATGGTATCGGCAAAACCTCGCGCAGCTTCTGGAACTGTCCAAGCTCATGAGCTATAAATACCCGGTGTCGAAGGTGCGTAAATTTATCCCTGAAAGCTATGCCGCCGTCATCGCCGAACTTTTGAACACGCGCCCGGAGGCGGACAACGCCCAGTTTGTCTATCATCAGCGGCTCCTCAATACCATCGTGCAAATCGACGGCGCGCCGGAATTTATCGAGGCGTTTACGGTACTCATAAAGCGCTTGGCGGTAGATAGACTGCACATCGTGGGGGATTTCTTCGACCGGGGGGACAGACCCGACGCTATTTTGAATCTCCTGATGAAGCATCCGGGAGTGGATATTCAGTGGGGGAATCATGATGTTTTGTGGATGGGGGCGGCTTTAGGCAGTGAGGTGTGCATTGCCGCCGTGGTACGGAACAGCCTCCGCTACAAAAATACCGACGTGCTAGAAAGAGGTTACGGCGTAAGCCTGAGAGCCCTTACCACCTTCGCCGCCGGGATTTATCCCGAGGCCAACCCCATTCACGCCGCCGAAAAAGCCGCCGCCATCATGATGTTCAAACTGGAAGGACAACTCATTAAGCGCAATCCGGATTTTCAGTTGGACGACCGACTGCTCCTCGGGAAAATCGACTTTCGCTCCGCCTACGCTCATTTGCCGGGAGGCGAGCGGCGTATGCTCCGCCACGCCTATTTCCCCACCATTGACAGCGAGAAACCGGACTTTGACCCGTATCGCTTAACGGCGGAGGAACAAAACGTGATGGCTGATTTGAAATCTTATTTCACCGAAAGCCCGGCGCTGAAGCGGCATCTCGATTATCTCTACCAAAAGGGCAGTGTTTATACCTGTTTCAACGGCAATCTCCTCTTTCACGGCTGTGTCCCGGTCAATGAAGACGGCGCTTTTCGTGAGATTATTTTCGACGGCAAAAGCTACTGCGGCAAGGCTTATTTGGACTACGCCGATTCTCGCGCCAGACGAGCCTACCTCTACCGCAAGGAAGCCGACCTTGATTTCATGTATTTTCTGTGGTGCGGCCGTCTGTCCCCTCTTTCCGGGCGTGAGGTTAAGACCTTTGAACGCACTTTCATCGAGGACGAAACCACTTGGAAAGAACCCACCGACCCTTATTTCCGCCTGATTGATGACGAATATTTCTGTGAAGGACTCCTCGAGGAATTTGGCTTGGAGCCGAAGCGCGGCCACATCATCAACGGCCATGTACCCGTAAAGGTAAAAAAGGGCGAAACCCCGGTGAAGGCCAAAGGCAAAGCCATTGTCATCGACGGCGGTTTTTGCCAAGCCTACCACAGCAAAACCGGCATCTCCGGCTACACTCTAATTTCTAATTCCCGAGGTTTACGTCTCCTGCAACATCAGCAAATCGCCGACGTGCGTGAAGCGCTGAAAGATAATGGCGATATCGAGTCCGTGTCGGAAACGGTGGAACTCCAAACCCATCGGGATACCTTGGGCGATACCGACGAAGGCAGCGCCATGCAGGAGGAAATCACGGATCTCTACAACTTGCTCCTGGCTTACCAAAACGGTATTTTGAAACCCGGTGCGTCGTAAGAATGTTCAATAATGGGGCTTTGCCCCAAACCCCACAAGGGGCTGGCAGCCCCTTAATCCGGCAGTGAATTATTATTTGTTGTGTCTTATACTATACTGGATGTGACCATCTAAATGTCCCATAATATCTCGCCTAAACCGCGAGTCTTAAAACAAAACAGCACGGTGCTTTTAGAGGGGATGCGCGACGGCATCCCCATTGCCTTGGGGTACTTCGTGGTGAGTTTCACCTTGGGGATAGTGGCCAAACACGCCGGCCTCACCCCGTGGCAAGGTTTTCTCGCCAGTTTTTTTAACAATGCTTCCGCCGGCGAGTACGCCGGATTTACCACCATAGCCGCCGATGCCCCTTATCTCGAAATCGCGATAATTACTTTGGTGGCCAATGCCCGTTATCTCTTGATGAGTTGCGTGGTGAGCCAAAAATTTGCGCCGGATACTTCCTTTTGGCATCGTATCGGCGTGGGATTTGACTTGACGGACGAGATTTTCGGTTTGACGGTGGCGCGTCCCGGAAAACTCAATCCCTATTACAATTACGGCGCCATGCTAATCGCTCTGCCCGGTTGGTCGGTGGGAACGGCTTTGGGCATCATGGCCGGCAATTCTCTCCCCGGCAGTGTGGTCAGCGCCCTTAGCGTAGCCCTTTACGGAATGTTTATCGCCATTATCATTCCACCGGCCAAGGCGGATAAAATAATCGCCAAGGTGATAGCCTTAAGTTTCGCTTTGAGTTTGGCGACGGCCTACCTGCCTTATACGGCGGCGCTTTCCGCCGGCACGCGCATCATTATTCTCACGGTGCTTATCGCGGCCGTGGCGGCTTATTTCTTTCCCCATCACGAAGCTAAGGAGGAGACTGCCCCATGAAACACGACGTTTACGCGTATCTTTTCATCATGTCCGCCGTCACCTTGGCCATTAGAATTGTCCCCCTGACCCTCATCCGACGGCAAATAAAAAACGAATTTATCCGCTCTTTTCTTTACTACGTCCCCTACGTTACTTTGGCGGTAATGACTTTCCCGGCTATTTTGGAAGCCACCCAAACACCCCTGTCCGGCGGCGTAGCGTTAATAGGCGGCGTAATCCTCGCATGGCACGGCGCGAGTCTCTTTAAGGTGGCGGCGGCCTGTTGTCTGCTGGTTTTCGGGGTGGAGTGGGTTTTGTAGGGGCTTTTAGCTACGGTCTTGAGGGAGAACGGTTTTGGGTATTATAAAGGGGCTGCCACACGATAATTATGTGCGACAGCCCCTTTTGCTTAGGGAAAAAATTATTTTTTCTTGGCCACCGCCGTGCGAATGGAAAGTTCCCGGAGTTGTTTCTCCTCCACTTCCGAGGGCGCATGACTCATGACATCGGTGGCGCTTTGGGTCTTGGGGAAGGGAATGACATCCCGGATGGACTTGCGTTTGGCCATAAGCATTACCAAGCGATCCAACCCAAAGGCGATGCCGCCATGGGGAGGCGTGCCGTACTCAAAGGCATCCAGCATGAAGCCAAACTTGCTTCTGGCTTCCTCGGGCGTAAGGCCGATGGCCGCAAAGACCTTTTCCTGCAAGTCGCTTTGATAAATACGGAGACTGCCGCCGCCGATTTCCACCCCGTTTAGCACCATGTCATAGGCTCTGGCCTTGACTCGTCCCGGGTCAGCTACGAGGTACTCTACATCCTCGTCCCGAGGCGCGGTGAAGGGATGATGCATGGCCTTCCACCGCTTGTCCTCTTCGCTGTACTCGAACATTGGGAAGTCAACCACCCACAGGAAGGAAAGTTTATCCGGGGCGATAAGATTGCGCCGTCTGGCCATCTCCAGCCGCAGTTCGCCCAAAGCCTGCGCCACCACCGAGGGTTTATCGGCAATAACGAGAAGTAAATCTCCGGTTTTCGCCCCGGTGGCTTCCTTGATTTTTTCAAAGGTAGCATCGTCGTAGAATTTTTTAAAGGGAGATTTTACCCCCTCGGCAGTGTATTGTATCCACGCCAGTCCCTTGGCACCGTAGCCTTGGGCGTACTGTACAAGACCGTCCAGCTCTCGCCGAGGAATGTCGGCGTAGCCCTCCACGTTTATGACCTTTACTTGTCCCTTATTTTCTAAAACCGTATTAAAGACCTTGAAGTCTGAGCCGGCGACGTATTCGGATATATCCATCAGCTCCATGCCAAAGCGCAAATCAGGTTTGTCGGAACCGAACCTCGCCATGGCTTCCTCCCACGGCATCCGCTGGAAAGGTGTCTTGACTTCGACGTTCATGGCTTTGGCAAATAGTTCTTGGATAAGCCCCTCCATCATGGTCAAAATATCATCTTCTTCTAGGAAGGAGGTTTCGATATCCAGCTGGGTAAATTCCGGTTGCCTGTCGGCGCGTAAATCTTCGTCGCGGAAGCAACGGACGATTTGAAAATACTTTTCAAATCCGGCTACCATGAGGATTTGCTTGAAAATCTGGGGCGACTGGGGCAAGGCATAGAAATTACCGGGGTTGAGACGGCTGGGTACCAAGAAATCTCTGGCGCCCTCCGGGGTACTCTTGCACAGCATGGGGGTTTCGATTTCGAGGAACCCCAAACGGTCAAAGTAGTCTCGCATTATTTTGGCCACCCGATGCCGGAGCATGATGTTCTGTTGCATTTCCGGACGGCGTAAGTCCAAATAGCGATATTTCAGCCGCAATGTTTCATCTACATCAATGCCGTCTTGAATATAGAAGGGCGGCGTTTTGGCTTTGTTCAGAATCCTAAGTTCTCTCACCAGCACTTCGATTTCGCCGGTGTCCATGTGGGGATTCACGGTGTCTTCGCTTCTGGCGCGCACGTCGCCCTTCAGCGCTAAGACGAACTCCGAACGCAGACTTTCCGCCTTTTTAAAGGCCTCTTCACCCATGGCGGAGGCATCAAAGACCACCTGCACCAATCCCGATCGATCCCTCATATCCACGAAAATCAAGCCGCCGTGATCCCGTCGTCTGGAGACCCAGCCGCATAACGTGACAGACTTTCCCACCTCGGCTTTGCGCAATTCGCCGCAACTGTGACTGCGCTTCAAGCCCTGCATTTTATCCATTCACTATTCACCTTTTCTTTCCGAGAGGATGGCGGCCAGCTTCGCCACCGCTTCCCCCAAAGGCACTTTCTCCTGCTGGCTGCTGGCCATGTTTTTCACCGTTACCATGGAGTCGCGTACCTCGTCTTCCCCTAAAATCAACGCCACGGGAGCCTTGGCTTTGTCGGCTTGTTTCATTTGCGACTTGAAACTCCGTCCGGCGTAATCCATGAGGGCGGTGTACCCGGCGCGGCGACATGCCGTTATGAGTTCAAAGGCCGGGATTTTAGCCGCATCTCCTGCGGCCACCACAAATACATCGGCCTTGTCATTGGGGGGAGGAAGTTTACCCGCTTGCTCTAGGGTCATCAGCACCCGTTCCATTCCCAAGGCAAACCCTACCGCCGGGGTATCGTTGCCGCC
Organism: Selenomonadaceae bacterium; assembly: GCA_017476005.1. Classification (GTDB taxonomy): domain Bacteria; phylum Bacillota; class Negativicutes; order Selenomonadales; family Selenomonadaceae; genus RGIG5097. The sequence goes on from JAFVEM010000061.1 coordinate 10,347, forward strand.
GATTTCCTTTACCAGTCCGTCGTAACGTCCGCCGCCGGCCACCGCGCTCTGCGCTCCCAGCGAGGGAATCTTTATCTCAAAGGCGGTCTTGGTGTAGTAATCAAGCCCTCGCACTAACCGAGGATCCAACGCGAAATTTACTTTGAGAGCCGTGAGGTACTCCTGCACCGCTTGAAAATGCTCGCGGCACTCGTCGCACAGACAGTCGGTTATCTTAGGCGCGTCGGCCATAAAATCCTTGCCGCCATCTACCTTGCAATCCAAAATGCGCAAGGGAGCGCGCTCAAAGCGGCTTTGGCAGTCACTGCACAGTTCCGGCAGTTTATCCCGGAAGAAATCTTGCAAAGCCGCCCGATAAGCGGGACGACATTTAGGACAGCCGACGGAGTTTAAGCTGACCGTTAAATCCTCCAGCCCTAAAGATTTTAGCAAATCCCAAGCTAGGAGAATCACCTCGGCATCAACGGCGGCGCTCGCCTCCCCCAAAACCTCCACGCCGAACTGATGAAACTCTCGCAGGCGTCCGGCCTGAGGGCGATCGTAACGGAACATGGAGCCGATATAAAAAAGTTTTACGGGGCTACTGGCGTAGAGTTTATTTTGCAAATAAGCCCTGACCGTGGAAGCGGTGTTCTCAGGTCGCAGGGTAATACTGCGCTCGCCCCTGTCCTGAAAGGTGTACATTTCCTTATCGACCACGTCGGTGCCTTCGCCGATACCCCGGCGAAAAAGTTCCGTGTGTTCAAAGGTGGGGGTGCGAATTTCGCCGTAACCATAGCAACGACAAAGGTCGCGAATTTTTGTTTCCAAATATTGCCAAGACCCCACGGTCTCCGGCAAAATATCCTTAGTCCCTCGCGGGGCGTTTGTCAACATCGTTAAATCCTCTCCCACCCACAAAAAATTATTCCCCGATTATAGCAATATTTTTTCTTGGTGACAAGAAAGGGAAAAAGACGGGAAATATTTTTTTATGGCCTCCAAAACCCCTTCATGGTCGTTGTCACTTACCACGTCGTGAGCAATGGCCTTGACAGCGGCGGTGGCGTTACCCATGGCCACCGCCAGCCCGGCAGTTTTCATAATGTCGAGGTCATTTTCGGCATCCCCGATGGCCACGGTTTCTTCGAGCGGTATGCCGAGCTTCGCGCATAGGTCTTTTAAACCGGTGCCTTTGGTGATGCCAAGGAGATTCGCTTCGCAACCGGTACCTTCCGCGTGGACTACCGTCAAATCGAGGGCGGCAAGCCTCTTTATCGTGCGCGCGCAGGACTCGGGCGAAGTATGATATAAGTTGATTTTAACCACGTCATGGGCGTGTTGCTCGGCAAATTTTGGCTGGTTGGTGATTCTGGTGCAAACGCGGCGATACATGTCCTGATAGATGCCCATGTACATTTCCGGCATACGTTCAATATCCCTTTCGCTTACAGCTGATTCCCGGGTGGTCATCAGCTGCAACATGGCATCCTCTTGCCTCGCAATCTCTATGACGGTAAGTACCGTATCCGTCGGAATAGCATGAACCAAGAGCGGCACTTCGCGACGAAAGTCATAAATCAAGCCGCCGCTTAACAATATACCGTAATCGATGCCCTTCAAAGATTTGCGATAATCAACAAGTTCGCACAGTCCGCGTCCGGAACCCACCACTACGAAAATGCCTTGGGATTGCAAAGCTAAGATAGCGTCGGTAATAGCCGTCGGCACTTTTTTTTGGGAATCCAGCGTAGTCCCATCCATGTCCAATGACAGCAATCGATATTTTCCCTGTGTTTCCATTAGCGCTATTTTCCCGTTTACAAAATCACGTCTTTATTGTCCAAAATGACGCGACCAGCCGCGCAAGCCGGGCAATCGCACCACCGGCCGCCGGCGGCCTTGACTTCCTCAAAATGCTTGAGCATACCGGCGGCCTTCTCGTCGCCAAAAATTTTTTTCCCTTCTGCCGAGCCAAAGAAGGCGATAACCTCATCGATGGGTTGCACGTCCGCTTCCAGTTCGGCGACGAGCTTCACGCTCAAGGCCTTTTCCGCCGCCGTCCCCTCTGCCTTTAGCCACTCTTCGGCTAAGGCTTTGAGTCCTGCGTAACAACTGGGCGCCTTGACTAGGTCTTGCACTTTCGTTTTGATTTCTTCTTTGGTCATGTTAATAACCTCCCAGAACCATTTCTGCAATACTTTTTTATTTTTGCGCTTACAGCCTTATAAAATTCGCCGATTTAGCTTTTTTCTCCTGCTGCCGCCGAAAAACTTATCTGGCTTTTTTCCGAGGTCTTGTATATAATGCTGGAGAAATTTGGTGTTTCAGGGAAAGGAAGATTATATGGAACAGCTGTCACAGGTGTTTTTGGATTTCATTGCTTCTTGGGGTTATGTGGCGGTAGCGCTCCTCATGGCCATGGAAAATGCCTGCATACCTATACCCAGCGAACTTATTTTGGGCTTTGCCGGTTACCTTATCTTTGCGGAGCAAATGACTTTCACTGGCGCCTTAACCGCCGGTATGATAGGAGGGCTTATCGGCTCTATCTTTGCTTACGAGGTGGGGCATAAAGGCGGTCGCGCGTTTGTGGATCGCTACGGCAAGTATTTCTTTATAAAAAAATCCCATGTGGATATGGCGCAAAACTGGTTTGACAAATACGGCGTCAAGGCGGTGTTTTTCAGCCGGATGTTGCCGGTTATACGCACTTTTATTTCATTACCGGCAGGGTTTGCCCATGTGGATCGTAAAAAGTTTTTCGCTTACACCATCGCCGGCTCCTTGCCGTGGACGATGCTCATACTCTACGCCGGTTGGATGCTGGGGGAGGGCTGGAAACTTTTGACAGAGGTAGGCCACCAAGCCAGCATCGTTTTCGTCATTGTGGCGGCGCTGGTCATTGCGGCGCTATACCTCAGGCATCGCCGCAAGCGTCGGGTCGAGCTAAACGCTTGAAGGTTTCGAGGTTATGGGAGTCTTGGAAATGAATAAATTGCCTGTGAGAGGGCAAGGTGGGTTCACCCTCATAGAGGTTTTGGTAGTCTGTACCATTTTGGGAGTGCTGGCCAGCATCGCCGTACCCAAATTTACCAATTCCGTGGCCATGGCCAACACGGCGAAAATCCAAGCTGATTTAGAGGCCATCGACACCGCCGCCGCCCTATACGAAATGGAGACGGGCGCGGCTCCGGCCAGTGTGGCGGCCTTGGCCGATTACATAAAAGACGCCGCCAGTCTCAAACCGCCCACGGGAAAATGTCGGTTGAAAGACGGTACCGTCGAAAATATCAACGCCACGGAATATACTTTGCAAACCGTCAGTGGCAGTACCGAGGTACGAGCTTACTGCGGCAACTGGACTTCGGCCAGTTTCGGCAAGCAATGAAAATGAAAGGGCTTTGGCTCCACGAGGGGTTCTCTTGGATGCCTCTCGTGGAGAATTGGCGACTGTTTGCCTTAGCGGCTGTCCCCGGAACGGCGGCGCTGTGGTCTTTGCATTTAACGATATTCAATTTGGTTTACGGCGCTTGCCTTTTGTGTTTTCTGTTGGCCGTGTCTTGGCTAGACATAGGCTATGGGCGAATTTACAACAAGTTTCTGCTTCCCATGGCAATCATGGGATTTTTTTATCGTTTGGCGCTTAGGACTGCTTGGCTAGCTGAATCGACTCCCGTCATGCTGGAATCCTTGGCCGGGGTCTTGTTAGGAGGCATCTTTCTAGGGGGAGTGCGCTTAGTAAGTCATGGAGGGCTGGGAGGCGGCGACGTAAAACTGGCGATGGTATTGGGGCTTTGGTTAGGGGCAGAAGAGCTACTTTGGACAATCTATGTAGCTTTTTTTAGCGGCTCGCTGGCGGCTCTATGGCTGACGGTTACCGGGAATAAACCCTCCGCGCTACCCTTCGGCTCTTGCTTGGCTTGGGGAGCCTATCTTGCCTACGGTTGGGGGGAAATGTGGGAGCAAATTTTATGAAACCTTTGGACAGCGAGGCCGGTTTTATTCTGTGGGAAGTTCTCGTAACCATGGGCATATTAAGCGTTTTGTTGGCGGTGGCCATTCCCCAAGGAAACAATATGCTACGACGAGGGGCGGTCGAGCATGAGGCTTTGTGTCTAATGAGCGATTTGCGCCTCGCCCAAGATCAGGCCAGAACAGCTACGGAATCCGTCAAAGGCATTAGCGACGTCACCACCGGCTCTCTTTTGGGTTATCGGCGGCGCGTCAGAATACACGGCGACGGTTATCAAGTTTTTTCTTATGGAACCAGCGTCATTTTACGGCGACACGCCTGTCCTGCCGAAGTAAGGATGCATTTGGCCAATGCTACCTACGGAGAAGACATAGATTTTAACAGCTTCGGTAGGCCGAGCATGGGGGCGACTATAAATATCACGCTACGAGAGAACGGCGGAAGGGAGCGCGTATGTCGGCAAATTATCATCGATCCCGCCGGTCGGATTCGTCTGGCCTCGCCTTGAACGAGGGCGGCTCTTTGCTACTCGAAACATTGCTCCTTACGACGGTTATCGTAGCCGTCGCCGGTTTATGCGGCTTCATGGGGCTGTCGGCCAAAAGCCTTGCCGGCAGCGGCGCGAAGTTAAAGGCTATTTACCTAGCGGAGGCGCAAATCGAAAGAATCCGCGCGAAAAACGACAGAGAAGGGCTAACGGTGGGGAGCCAACCTTGGCTGGGCGACCCCTTAGAAAAAAATTATCGCGTAGATACGGAGATAATCCAAGGAGCTATCCCGGGTACCCATGAAATTAAGGTAACGGTGGTGTGCGAGGTACGGGGACGAAGGATGGAGCTGATTTTTACCAGAGATGTGGGCGAAAAAGGAAATTGATGAGGCCGGGTACGGACTGACGGAACTTTTGGTAAGTCTCCCCACGCTGATTATGCTCCTGGCCGTCACCGCTTTTTTAACCCTGTGGCTTTATCAAAATTACCGTATGCAACTGGCCGACCTAGAATTGCAAGCGGAAATTCAGCTTACCATGGAACGCATAGTGGAGGAGGCGCACCGCGGTAGTCGTTATGTCATCACGGAAAACGGTGTAGGCAGCAAGCTGACCATTTATCGCCGGGAGGATAGTTGGCACGGTAATCGCGTTACCTTCGCTGAAGAAACAGTTTCCTTCGAGCTTTTGGCGTATAGCGGCGGCGGCCATCGTTTGGTACTCAATCAAGCTTCTTGGCCTCTTACCGGGGACAGTGACAGCGGCCTTGTTAATATCAGCCGATTTTACTGCCGTAGCGACGGCGCTATTTTGCATCTTGAGTTAGAAGGCAGAAGCCGCTTCACGGGTCACAGTTTTGCGCTGACCACGGATGTCTATTTTCCCGAAATGAGGGACGAGCTATGAAAGAGGAAGGCTTTGTTTCCCTAGGAGGGCTGATCGCTGCTTTGGTGCTGATTTGGCTGATTGGCGGCTATGCCTATGGGGTACGCAATCAGCTGTCCCTTGCCACTCATTACGAAGAGGAAACGCGCTTGCGACTGGCGGCCGAAAGCGCCATGGAGGATTTTTGTCAGGAATTGCGCCAAAGCGAGACGAAGCGTCAAGCATTGCCGGGAGTGGGAGAGGAAAAGGATTTTTCCTACGGCGCACGCGATGGCATAACGGTGATAGTTTTTGTCAAAGGAGGCGAGGAAGGTTTTCTGCTGGCGGCGAGAGCCTCCTTGAGGCGACGCGAAGGCGTACCCAAGTCCGATGAGAAAATGCCCTCCTTTTATCGCTATCGCTGTTTTCTGCCGGAGAGGGGAGGAGAGCTTATTTGGCCATATCAGCGGCTGTGATTGACTGGTTAAAAAATTCGTGCCGAGTGGGGGTAGGAGTTTATTGCAAGCATGCTAGCCTTTACTTTGCGCGGGTGGAAAAGTCGGGAAATGACTGGGCGGTGACGAATACCGCCCAGCTTCCTTTTTATGTGGGGGCGGATACCGAACCGTTAGTCCGAGAAAAAATAGCGGCCGCTTGGGAAACTTTGGGGTGGGGAGAAGCCGCAGTGGGGCTTACCTTGGCCGCCGACGAAGTATTTAAGCTCCGCCTGACCCTCCCCCCAAATATGGATGACGAAGCGAGAGAGGCCATTCGTTGGGAGATTGCCGGCGAGGCTACTTATGAAAAAGAATTTTCCTACGACTATCGACTGATTTCTCCCCATACTTACGAGGCGGTGGCCATATCGGGAGAGCAACTAAGCAACTTGATAGGCGACGTGGAGGCGGCGGAAATTGAGTTTAGCTCCTTGACGGTGCTGACGGATGAATCGCCCCCCAGGCCGAACGTATTGCAAGGCGAGAAGGGAGCGGCCGCTTGGGAAGAAGATGGTCTGCGGCAAGCCGTCCACGGCGCTTTGTCCGCAGCGTCTAAAGACTATGCCCACTGGGAATTATTACCCTCCCCCAAGACCGAGGGGTGGAATTATCGCCGCATCGCCAAAGCGATACAAATATTGACCGTGACGGCGCTCTTCATTTGGGGCGGCATTGATGTTTGGCGCTACCGCGAGAGCGCCCAGACACTAGCGGCCGCCCAATACAACCTAAGTCTTAGACAAGCCGAAATAGCCGACAAGGAAGCCGCCCTGAGCCTAAAGCAAAGAATCGCTAGGCGCGACGAGGCGCTTCAATCCCTAGGAAAAGATGCGCTGTACTGGCGCAGCATCTTAGTGCATTTAGGATATTTGACTACGGATGGAGTGCGTGTGGATTCGCTGGATTTAAATCGCGACGGTAGGCTGGTACTTAAAGGGGAGGCCGTAAGCTACGATGCTTTGGCTGATTTCTTGGAGCTTTTCGCCGGCGACGGAGAATTTTTCCCGGCTCCCCTGCTCAAAGAGGCGACTACTAAGCCTGACCAAGCGGAAAAAATCCTCTTTACCCTTCATTTTCCGGCGCCAAAGGAGTGATGACCGGTGAGATATTGCCTAGGGCGACTGAAGGGAAAAAACTTGGTCATAACCTCGCTGGCGGTAGCCTGTCTGTTGGCAACCCTATTCTGGGTGGGCGTACATGAGCCGCTCATGGCCGAAATCGAGGCGACAGACGCCCAACAAAAAAATATAGCGCAGGCAGAGATTGACCTGGAAAATTTTCTTAACCGGCACCCCGATAGAGACGCCTATACGGCGGAACTCAAGGCGCGAGAAAGTTATCTTGCAGGACTCCTGCCGGAGGAAATGAACGAGAGCGACTTTATCGCTTTTTTGGAACGGAAGGCGTTAAGGCATGGCGTGTTAATCCTAGGGGTGACGCCCGGCGAAGGTTATGTGGTCGCTGGTTGTCGCGCGCACCCCATCGACCTCACCCTAGAGACAGACTACTTTTCCCTGCTGGCTTTTTTGAGAGAGGTGGAGGGGGACAGATTTTTGCGTTGGGAGGGCGGCACTATTGAAAGTGACGAGGGAAAACTCACTTGTCGCCTGAAACTCACTATTTTTGCCCTCGCCAAGCCTTGATTTATGGCGGCTAATAAATTAAAATTACCCAGTGGAATTTATCAAGTGAACGGTAATTGAGGGAAGTTTTACTGTGTCCCAATGAAATCAGAGGAGCTATTATGAGCGAATGGCGTTTTTTGACAGCGGGAGAATCCCACGGCGCGGCCTTGACTGCTATTTTAGAAGGGGTGCCGGCGGGACTTAAAATAGATTTGGCGGCCATCAACCGGGAAATGGCGCGAAGACAAATGGGTTACGGTCGCGGCGGTCGCATGAAAATCGAAAAGGACAGGGTGGAATTTCTCTCCGGGGTGCGTTTCGGAGAAACCTTAGGTAGCCCTATTACCTTGCGCGTTCATAATCGGGATTGGGAAAATTGGCAGGAGCGCATGGCGCCATTTGGTACGCCGCAGGGAGAAAAAGTTACGGCGGCGCGTCCCGGTCATGCCGATTTAGTTGGTTATCTGAAATATAATCGCGATGACATTCGGGATATTTTAGAGCGTTCCAGCGCCAGAGAAACCGCCATGCGAGTGGCCGTAGGAGCCGTGTGTAAAGAATTTTTACGCGCCGTCGGCGTGGCGGTTGTCTCGCAGGTAGTAAATATTGGCGGTGTGGGCGTTGATATGGCGCGAATCGACCAAACAGAGGTGGGCGTGGTTGCGGCGGCGGATGAAGAACTGAATTGCTACGACGGCGATGCCGCCGTCAAGATGCGACAGCGTATTGACGAGGCTAAAAAAAACGGCGACACCTTGGGAGGCATATTTGAGATAATCGTGCGTGGCGCGCCGATAGGGTTGGGGAGTCACATCCAGTGGGACAAGCGGCTGGACGGAAGGCTGGCCGGCGCACTGATGTCCGTTCAAGCCATTAAGGGCGTGGAAATCGGCGCCGGTTTCAGTTGCGCCGACTTGCCCGGCAGTCAGATTCACGATGAATTGTTTTGGCATGAGGAAGGGTCGGCAGTGCGTCGCACTAACCGCGCCGGTGGTTTGGAGGGTGGAATGACCAATGGCGAGGACATTGTGCTACGCGCTGTCATGAAACCTATTCCCACCTTGATGCACCCCCTTAATTCCATCGATGTGGAGAGCAAAAAGGCCGTTTCCGCCGCCAAGGAGCGTAGCGATACCTGCGCGGTGTCGGCTGCGTCGGTGGTGGGCGAGGCTATGGTGGCTTTTGTTATCGCCGCCGCCGTGGGTGAAAAATTCGGTAGCGACAACATGGAAGATTTACTGGCGGCTAAAAGAGCTTATGAGACACGCATAGCCCAAAAACTCAGACCGTAACGGACAGCGTGGGTGATGAATATGCACAATGTGGTTTTGATAGGTTTCATGGGGACGGGTAAGACCAGTACCGGGAGAATGCTGGCCACCAAACTGGGGGCGGCCTTTTTTGACCTAGATCAACGCATCGAGGAAAAATATGCCATGAGCATTCCCGAAATGTTTCAGCAGTATGGCGAGGCTTATTTCCGCCAGCGCGAACGCGAGATGGTGCAAGAAGTGGCCGGGCGTCGCAATGCGGTGATTTCCACCGGCGGCGGTACAGTGATAGATCCGCGCAACATCGAACTTTTACGACAAGGCGGCATCTTGATATGCCTAACGGCGGATGTAGAGGTTATCTTGGCGCGTACCGGCAACCGGGGACAACGGCCTGTTTTGGATGCCAATGACCGGGGCGAAGAAGAAGGTCGGCGAGAGGCGATAAAAAAACTGCTGAAGGAGCGTCGTAAATTCTATGCCGTAGCCGATTACACCGTGGATACCACCGATAAATCCCCTCTGCTGGTGGTAGATGACATAATAAGACATTTGAAAGCCCGAGGGCGAGGGAGATAAGCATGGATAAAATCAGGGTGGAGCTGGGCAAAGACAGTTACGATATTCACCTAGGCTACGGCCTGTGGCGAGAACTTAGCAGTTTCATCATGGGGCGCGGTTACTCGCGCAAAACCTTGGTGGTCACCGATGAACATGTGGGTTCCCTCTACGGCGAGGAAACCTGCCAAACGTTGAAACGAGTGGGGCTAAAACCAAAGCTGGCGACCATACCGGCAGGAGAAAGTTCCAAAAGTCTCCAAGTGGCCGATAATATTTACACGGAACTTATCGAACAGGGCATGGACAGAAAGTCACCCATATTTGCCTTGGGAGGCGGCGTGGTGGGAGACTTAGCCGGCTTTGTGGCCGCTACTTATCTGCGTGGCGTTCCCTTGATACAAATGCCCACCACCTTGCTCGCCCAAGTGGATTCGGCGGTAGGTGGCAAGGTGGCGGTAAATCACCCCCTAGGCAAAAATCTCATCGGCGCTTTTTATCAGCCGGAAGCGGTATTTATGGACATGGAACTATTATCTTCGCTCCCCAAACGAGAAATTCCCACGGGACTAGGAGAAATCGTCAAGTACGGCGTTATTTACGACCGAGATTTTTTCGCCTATTTGGAAGAACACAGCGAGGGGGCGCGTTCCTTAGAACCGGCAACCGCCATGCACATGGTAAAACGCTCCTGCGAAATAAAAGCGGCGGTTGTCAGTAAAGACGAGAAGGAATCGGGATTGCGGCGCATTTTGAATTTCGGTCATACCGTGGCTCACGCCATTGAGCAGGTGACGGGCTATACCAGATACAATCATGGGGAAGCGGTTTCCATCGGCATGGTGGCGGCCGCCTTTATCAGCCGCGATTTGGGTTTGGTAGGGGATGCAGAGGTAACTAGGTTGCAAAAATTGATGACGGCTCTTGATTTGCCCCAAAAGGTGACGGGAGTTGCAACGGAGGATTTGTTCGCCGTGATTTTCCGGGATAAAAAAACCGTCAACGGCAAAGTGAACTGGGTACTCATGAATGACATAGGCGAAGTTACCGTCACGAGCAAGGTGCCGTCGGAGGTGGCGCAAAAGGCCATCGCGGCCTGTATCGCTTGAAAAATCGCAGGGAGTTAGTTTGATGAAAAAAAACAATGCGCTACTGAAAATACCCTATGGAACACGGGATTTTTTGCCGGAGGAAGCCGCCGCCAAACGTATCATCGAAGAAAAACTGGCCGAGCTTTTCAGCGCGTGGGGCTATGACGAGGTAGTGACTCCCACCATGGAATACCTCGACACATTGACCATGGGGAGCGGCGGCAATCAAACCGAACATCTGTTCAAACTTTTTGATCGGCATAACTCTTCGCTGGCGCTCCGCCACGAAATGACTACGCCTATTGCGCGGCTAGTGAGCGGTCGCTTGAAAGAGCAACCCTCGCCCGTGAAACTTGCCTACCTCAGTAGCGCTTTTCGTTACGAAGAGGCGCAGGCCGGTAGGCAATGCGAATTTCATCAGGGCGGCGTGGAATTGATGGGGAGCGGTAGCGCCGCCGCCGATGCCGAAGTTATTGCCTTGGCCATTGAGAGTTTGCGCGCGGCCGGGCTAAAAAACTTTCGCCTGTTCTTGGGGCAGGTCGAGTTCGTCAGCGGCATTATGGAGCAATATCAACTTTCGGACAAGCAAAAAAAAGAAGTCAAGACCTGCGTGGAAGGCCGTGACTTGGTGGGGCTGAACCATTTGGCTGACGGGCTTGAAGCAACCGATGCGGCCAAAGAGGCCATCAAAAAAATTCCCTTGCTCTGCGGCGTAGAGGAAACTTTGCAAGCGGCCTACGCCATTGCCCTAAATCCCCAGAGTCGCCGCGCTTTGGATAATCTCAGCGAGATTTACGAGTTGTTGCAAGCGTATGATGTGGCTCAGTATGTGGTCTTTGACTTGGGGCTGTTGCGAGATTTCAGCTATTATACCGGCATGGTGTTCGAGGTTTATACCGAGGGGCTAGGCTATCCCCTGTGCGGCGGCGGCAGGTATGACCATCTTTTAGCTGATTTTGGTCACCCGGCGTCGGCTACCGGTTTTGCTTTGGGCATAGAACGGTTGTTGCTTGCCATGGAACGCCAGGGATGTGAGATGGCGCCGCAAGCAACGGATGTTTATTTAGGTTACGGCGTGAGTAGCTTAACGGCGGCCATTAAAGAGGCAAAGCGCCGCCGCGCCGCCGGGCAAAAAGTGGAGTTGGCCACCATGCCCCAAACGCAAGAAGATGCCGCCAAGAAGCAACAAGAGCGTGGGTGCCGGGAACTCGTCTATATCCCATGATGAAACGAGCGCGACAGTTTGAGCGCGCTATAAGAGCCAATATCAGCGGACTTGCGCCCGAGGATTACACTTATGTACGGGAAAATCTGCCTCAAGCGGCCGCCAAACTTTTTTGGGGCATGAATATCGCCGACCAGTATCACGCTTTGCAGGTAGCCTACACGGTTGAGAGACTGGCGAAAGAAGAATTGGCGCAGGGGCAGAGCGTAGATTTGGCTTTGCTAAGACGAACGGCGCTTCTGCATGACGTGGGAAAGGTCAAGGGCGACATGGGAACCTTGGGCAAAGTCTTGGCGGTGCTGATGTATGGCGCTGCGCCGCGCTTGGCTAAAAAGCTAGCCAAACGCGGCGAGAGGGTTGCGCGCCAATACGACAAAATTTCGCGAGTTCTCTATGTCCATCGCTATCATCCGGCCATCGGAGCGGCTAAACTTCGAGCCGTCGGGCTAACAAAGGAGGCCGAAATGATAAAACATCACCACGAGCCGTTGAGCTCGAGGGATAGTTTGGAATTGCGCCTACTCAAGCAAGCAGACGAACAAAATTAAAAATTATTATGGGGTGCAGGGGCGCAAGTCCCTGCCAGAGTCCAGAGACGGCATCTCTGGTGGGGCGTGGGGCAAAGCCCCACCACCCAAAAAGGGGAATGTAATGAGCGCAGACAATATGGAATACCTGACGGTGGCTCTGCCCAAGGGGAAACTTTTTAAGCCCTCGGCAGAGCTGTTAGAAAAGATTGGTTATACGGCAGATGGTCTGTCGGATAAGTCACGAAAACTTATTATAACCAACGAGGAAAAAAAAGTTCGCTTTATCATCACCAAGACGGCTGACGTCCCCACCTATGTGGAATACGGAGCCGCCGACATCGGCGTTATCGGCAAAGACGTGCTGACGGAATCCGGCAAGGACGTTTATGAGCTTTTGGACTTGGGCTTTGGCAAGTGCCACTTGATGATGGCGGTGCCGAAGGAACAAAAACGCGCAAAACTCACCGACTATGCCTACACTAGAGTAGCTACTAAATTTCCCCATATTGCCGAGGAATTTTTCACTAGGCAGGGGATGCAGATGGAGTACATAAATTTAGGCGGCTCCATCGAGCTAGGCCCGGTAGTGGGATTGTCGGAGAGTATTGTCGATATAGTGGAAACCGGCACGACCTTGAAGGAAAACGGCCTTGAGGAAATTGCCTATATAATGGACGCGACGGCGCGACTTATCGCCAATCGCGTGAGTTTTAAGCTGAAATTTGCTCGCATTGGGAACATGGTGACGGCTCTTAGCAAGTTAGTAGGTAAGGAGGGGCAGCCGTGAAAATCATCCGAACAACGGCGATGAATGACGAAACGGTGCGCCGCTTGCTGACCAAAAAAGCCTTTGACGAGGTGGAACTGGCGCCGAAAATTGCGGCGAAAAACCGGGAGCTTTTCGGTGAAAATTTAACGGCGGCGCAGCTGGTGCAACGTATCGTCGGCGACGTTCGCGCCGAGGGCGATGCGGCGCTACTCCGCTACACGCAGCTCATTGACGGAGTGGAGTGCAGTGCCGACGAGTTGTTGGTGCGAGAAGAAGAATATTTAGCCGCCGCAAAAGAGGCTGACCCGGAGGTACTCGCCTCCCTAAAAAAAGCCGCCGCCAATGTTCGCCGTTACCACGAGGAACAAAAGGGAAAATCTTGGCTGACTTATCGCGACCATGGCTCGATTTTGGGACAGGCGCTCATTCCCTTGGACAGGGTGGGAATTTACGTTCCCGGCGGTACGGCGGCCTATCCTTCATCGGTTATCATGAATGCGACGCCGGCGAAAGTGGCCGGCGTTGGCGAAATCATCATGGCAGTGCCGCCCAAAAACGGCAAAATAAATCCCTATGTACTCCTGGCCGCTAAGGAAGTGGGCGTTGACAAGATTTACAAAATGGGTGGGGCGCAAGCCATCGCCGCTATGGCCTTTGGTACGGCTACCGTTCCTCGCGTGGATAAAATCACCGGGCCGGGAAATATCTTCGTCACCTTGGCCAAAAAAGAAGTTTACGGTCATGTAGATATTGATATGTTGGCCGGACCCAGCGAAATATTGATTATCGCCGACAAAACCGCCGACCCGATTTTAACGGCGGCGGATATGTTAAGTCAGGCGGAACACGATGTTTTGGCTTCCGCCATCCTCATCACCGACAGCGAAGACTTGGCCGAGGCGGTGGCCGCCGAAGTAACCGCGCAACTGGCGCAGCTTCCCCGACGGGAAATCGCCACCGCCTCCGTTGAAAACAACGGGCTGATTATTGTAACCCGTGATATTCCCGAAGCGGTGAAACTGGCCAATATTTCCGCGCCGGAGCATTTGGAAGTTCTGACGGAAAATCCTTGGTCGCTTTTGCCGAACATCAAACACGCCGGGGCTGTTTTCTTGGGAAATTATTCGCCTGAACCTTTGGGGGATTATTGGGCAGGTCCCAATCACGTCCTGCCCACCGGCGGCACGGCGCGTTTTTACTCGGTGCTGAACGTGGAAACCTTCATGAAACGCACCAGTATTATCGCCTACTCTGCCCAAGCCTTGCAAGATGCCTCGGGCGATATAATTCGCCTGGCCGAGGCCGAAGGACTGACGGCGCACGCTCAGGCTATCCGCCGTCGCGTTAGTTTTTAGTGATTTTGTTGGGACGTTGCCCCCTGCACCCCGAATTGGGATTAACTTGGAAAGGGAGATTGCTTCTTATGTTGAAGTATCGTGATGGACTGGCCGCTATGCCGACCTATGACGTGGTGGAACGTCCTTGGAAAATAAAGATCAATGCCAACGAGTGTAATTTGAATCTCCCTCCTTTGGTGGAGGAGCGTGTCTTGTCAAGGCTTTCGCGAGTGGCCTTTAATCGCTATCCCAATGAGGAATATGACCTTTTGCGAGAACAAATCGCCGCCGCTTACAACCTCACCAAGGAAAATATTCTCCTAGGCAGCGGCTCCAGTGAAATCATCGAAAAGCTCTTTTATTCCTTCGGCGGCAGGGACGGCACGATAGTTTATCCCCGTCCGTCTTTTTCCATGTATGGCATCTACGCCAAGGCCGCCGAATCGCGTGGGATAGCGGTGGATTTAGCGGAAGACTACGCTTTTGATGCTGATAAGTTCGTAAACGCCGTAAACGACAATAAAGCCACCCTCGCGGTGATTTGCAATCCCAACAACCCCACGGGAACGGGGATTCCTTTAGCGGCCATCGAACGCGTGGCACAAAACATCGACTGCGCGTTATTGCTTGATGAAGCCTACATGGAATTTTACGGGGAATCGGCTAGCGAACTTCTAACCAAATACCCGCATCTTATCGTGGCGCGTACCTTTTCCAAGGCTTACGGTTTGGCGGCGGCCAGAGTCGGTTATATGCTCGCGGCCAAGGACATAGTAAGCACCGTGGAAAAATCCTATATGCCCTACCATCTGAATGTACTTTCGGTGGCGACGGCCGATATTGTCTATCAGATGCGTTACGAATACGGGCCGCGCATCGATCAGCTGATTGCCGAAACGGAACGCCTGTCTGCGGAACTGAAAAAACTGCCCGGCGTTACGGTTTATCCTTCGGTGACTAATTTCGTGTTGGTGCGTTATGCCAAGGCGGTCGAACTCAATGAAGAGCTGGCGGCGCAGGGGATAGGGGTGCGCAGTTTCAATAAAACGCCGCGATTGGAAAACTGCCTCCGTATCTCCATGGGAACGCGAGAGGAAAACGATATTTGGCTAAAAGCCGTGCAAGATTTTGTCGCGAGGGAGGCTTAATATGCGCAGTGCCACGGTCACGCGAAACACGGCCGAAACCAAAATACGGCTCGCCTTGAATCTTGACGGCAGCGGCCAAGCAAAAATTTCTTCCGGCATCGGTTTTTTTGACCACATGCTGACGCTGTTTGCCCATCACGGTTGCCTTGATTTGGAATTGCAGTGTGACGGCGATATAAAAGTCGATGGCCATCACACGGTGGAAGACATCGGCATCGCCTTGGGCCAGGCGGTGCAAGAGGCTTTGGGCGATAAAAAAGGCATTAGGCGTTACGGCAGTTTTTTTCTTCCCATGGACGAAACTTTGGCTTTAGTGGCTTTAGACATCAGCGGTCGTCCCTTCTTGGTCTATGAGGGCGGCTCCATGGCGCCGCTTATCGGCGAGTACGACACGGAGCTTACGCCGGAGTTCTTGCGCGCCTTTGCCGTCAATGCCGGAATCACTCTTCACGCCAAAATACTCTACGGAGCCAATTCTCATCATAAAGTGGAGGCGCTGTTCAAAGCCTTGGGACACGCTTTGCGAGAGGCCGTCGAAAAAGATCCGCGCGTGGACGGAATCCCTTCCACCAAGGGCGTACTGTAAAACCGTCGGCGTATCTTTTGGCGCCAGCAAAGGAGAAATAAATGGTAGCGGTAGTAGATTACGGCGTGGGAAATCTTTTCAGTGTGGAGAAGGCTTTGACGACCTTGGGCGCCGACGTGCGCGTGAGCGGTGAGGAAAGCGACCTGCGCGCGGCGGAGAAAATCGTTTTGCCGGGGGTAGGGGCTTTTGGCGACTGCATGAAAAACTTGACGGCTACGGGACTTATCCCTGCTCTCAAGGAAATGATGGCGCAGGGTAAACCGTTGCTCGGCATTTGCGTAGGAATGCAAATACTATTTGATGGCAGCGAGGAATCATCGCAGGCCACGGGATTGGGCTATTTTGCCGGACAAGTAAAAAAACTAAACGCGCCGGGATTAAAAATTCCGCACATGGGCTGGAACTCTTTGTCAATACGCGACTACGCGCCACTTTTTAGCGGACTTACCGCGCAATCCTATGTTTACTTTGTCCACAGCTATCACGCTGTGCCGCAAGACAGCTCCATCATCGCGGCCACCGCCGATTACGGCGAAAAACTGACCGCCGCCGTAGTCAAAGGTAGCGTCATGGCTACGCAATTTCATCCGGAAAAAAGCGGCGATGTGGGTCTGGCTATCTTGAAGAATTTTTTAAGGGGGTGACCTGATGGCGGCAAGAATCTTAATGGGCAAGGAGTTTGCGCAAAAATTTAAGGCGGAAGCCCAAAAGGGCGCCGCGAGTATCAGAGAAAAATACGGCGTTACTCCGGGCTTGGCCGTGGCTATCGTGGGCGACGACCCGGCTTCGCAAGTTTATGTGCGCAACAAACACAAAACCTGCGAGGAATTGGGTATTTTCTCCCAAGTCATCTCTCTGCCGGCCACAATAACGCCCGACGATTTAATGGCGCAAATAGATGCGCTCAACGCCGATAAACGGATACACGGCCTGTTGGTACAGTTGCCGTTGCCCCAGCATCTAAGAGCCTACGAGGGAAAAATTTTGGAGCGCATCGACCCACTAAAAGACGTGGACGGTTTTCATCCCGTGAACGTGGGGCGACTTTCCTTGGGGAAGCCCGGTTTAGTCCCCTGCACTCCCCTAGGCTGTATAAAAATGCTGGAACTGGCCGGTATCGAAATCGACGGTAAGCGTGCCGTGATTATAGGACGCAGTAACATCGTGGGTAAACCTATGGCCAAGCTTCTTTTGGCGAGAAACGCCACTGTGACCATCTGCCACTCCCACACGCAAAATTTAGCGGCCATCACACGCGAAGCGGATATTTTGGTAGCGGCGGTAGGTCGTCCCGAGTTTGTCACCGCCGATATGGTGAAACCGAATGCAACGGTTATTGACGTGGGTATAAATCGCTTGGCGCCGAAAAAATTAGTGGGGGACGTGGACTTTGCGGCGGTGCAGGAAGTGGCCGGAGCGATAACGCCCGTACCCGGCGGCGTGGGACTGCTCACCGTGGCCATGCTGATGCAAAATGTAGTGGCGGCAGCTAAGATGCAATTACAGCAAACGCAATAAATAGTGGGGCTTTGCCCCATACCCCATAAGAGATTCTTGGAGGGCAGTATGAAAAGCGATGTGGAGATTGCTCAGGAGGCAACGCTGAAACCGATTGGACAGATTGCCGCCGAACTGGGCGTTGACGAGGACGAATTGGAGCTTTACGGCAAGTACAAAGCCAAACTCTCCCCCCAAATTTGGGAACGCATCAAAGAAAAAGAGAACGGCAAATTGATATTGGTGACGGCCATTAACCCCACGCCTGCCGGTGAAGGTAAAACCACCACCAGTGTCGGCCTCGCGGATGCTTTTCGTAGGCAAGGCAAAAAGACGGTGGTAGCTTTAAGGGAACCATCCCTCGGCCCTTGTTTTGGCTTAAAGGGCGGAGCCGCCGGGGGCGGTTATGCTCAAGTTGTTCCCATGGAGGATATAAACCTGCATTTCACCGGCGATTTTCATGCCGTGACCACCGCCCACAATCTTTTGGCGGCTGCCCTTGACAATCATTTGCAACAGGGCAACGAACTGAATATCGACCCACGTCGAGTGTTGTGGAAAAGGGTACTTGACATCAATGACCGCGCGCTAAGACAAGTGGTAATCGGTTTAGGCGGCGCGGCGCACGGCGTACCGCGTGAAACCGGTTTTGATATTACCGTGGCCTCGGAAATGATGGCTATACTTTGCTTGGCGCAGAATTTGGCTGATTTGCAAAGACGGTTGGGCGAAATTTTGGTAGCTTATACTAAAGACGGTCGTCCCGTGCAGGCCAAGGAATTAAACGTGACCGGAGCTTTGACGCTACTCTTTAAGGATGCCATTAAGCCCAATTTGGTACAGACCCTAGAGGGGACACCGGCGTTGATTCACGGCGGCCCATTTGCCAATATCGCCCACGGTTGCAACAGCGTCATGGCCACTCGGTACGCGTTGAAGTTGGCGGACGTGGTGGTAACGGAGGCCGGTTTTGGCGCGGACTTGGGCGCAGAGAAATTTTTAGACATCAAATGTCGTTTGGCAAATCTGCACCCCGACGCGGTGGTGATTGTGGCCACGGTGCGCGCTTTGAAAATGCACGGCGGTCTGCCGAAGGATAAACTGGCAACTCAAGACTTAGCCGCCTTGGAGAAGGGGCTAACCAATTTAACCAAGCACATCGAGAACATCCAAAAATTCGGTCTCCCGGCGGTGGTGGCCGTGAACGTTTTCCCCACCGATACCTCGGCGGAACTTGACTTAGTAGCGCAAAAATGCGCCGCTTGGGGAGTGGAAGCGGCTGTTTCCGAAGTGTGGGCAAAGGGCGGTCAAGGCGGACTGGAACTTGCCGACAAGGTGAACGCGGCTTTGGCGCGACCGAATAATTTCCGTTTCATGTATGACGTGAAAGCCTCTTTGCCGGAGAAACTGGCTGTCATTGCCAAGGAAATTTACGGCGCCGACGGTGTTGATTTCACTTCGGCGGCGTTGAAAAATTTGCAAGAAATAGAGGCCGCCGGGTTCGACAAAATGCCGGTCTGTGTGGCCAAGACCCAGTATTCATTGTCGGACGACCCCATGAAGCTCGGCCGTCCCACCGGGTTCCGCCTGACGGTCAGAAAATTAAACGTGTCTTTGGGCGCCGGTTTTATCGTGGCGCTGACCGGCGATATTCTCACCATGCCGGGACTACCAAAAAAACCGGCGGCGGAAAATATGCGCATTGATGCCCAAGGAAAAATCACGGGGCTGTTTTAGTCGAGGAGGATAGCTCATGAAACGTGTATCCGTGGAACTGGTGCCGCGTACCGTTGAATCTTTGCGCGAGGAACTTAACATATTGCGCTCCCACCGTGCCAAAATAGACATCATCAATGTGCCGGATCTCTTGCGTTACGATACCAGAAGTTGGCAGGGAGCCGCCGTGGCCAAAGAATATTTTCCGGCGGCCATGCCCCATATTCGCGCTATGGACATTGACCTCGACGCACCGCTACCTATGAAAAATTTCTTAGTGGAACATGACTTGCATGAAGTCTTGGTTATTGAAGGCGATCCCCCTCAAGACATGAGCCGCGAGACTTATCCCACGGTGAGTACCGATGTCATAAGAAAATTTCGCGAGGAGATGCCGGGGGTAAAAGTTTACGCCGGTATCGACCAATATCGCGGCTCCATGCGACATGAGTTGGTGCGTGTCAAACGCAAGTTGCAAGCCGGCGCCAGCGGCTTTTTCACCCAACCTTTTTATGATATGCGTTATTTGGATATGTACGCCGATATGCTGGACGGAATGGAAGTGTATTGGGGCCTGTCCCCCGTCATGTCGCCGCGTTCTCAAAGCTATTGGGAACGGAAAAACAATGTGGTCTTCCCCCATAATTTTGCTCCCACCTTGGAATGGAGCATAGCCTTCTCCCGTCAAGTTATGGAGTTTGCGGATAAAAAAGGACAAAGCATCTACTTAATGCCCATAAAAACCAATCTAGCCGACTATCTGTCCGGCGTTTTAGCCTAAAGGAGCTAGTATGATAGAACGATACACAAACCCGGAGATGGGTAAACTTTGGTCGCTGGAAAACGAGTGGCAGACCATTTTGAACGTGGAAATGGCGGCTTGCGATGCCATGGCGGAACTGGGGGAGATCCCCAAAGAGGCCGCCCAGAACATTCGCGCCAAGGCCAAATTTGAAATAGGGCGCATTAAAGAGATTGAGGCCGTGACCCATCACGACATTATTGCTTTTTTGACCAACGTGGCCGAACACGTCGGGGAAGACTCTAAGTACATTCACAAGGGTCTGACCTCCAGCGACGTGAAGGATACGGCCATCTGCCTCATGATGCGCGACTCGGCAACGATAATTTTGGACGACCTGCGTAAGTTCCGAGAGGTTTTACGCCGCCGCGCCAAGGAATTTAAGCACACCCCCTGCATCGGGCGCACCCATGGCATCCACGCCGAGCCAATGACCTTCGGATTAAAATTGGCGCTGTGGAGCGCGGAGATTGAGCGCGATATTGAACGGGTGGAGAAAGCAAAAAAAATTGTGTCCGTGGGCAAACTTTCCGGCGCGGTGGGAACTTACTCCAATATCGACCCACGCATTGAGGAAATGGTTTGCGCGAAACTCGGTTTAACGCCGGTGCCGCTCGCCACACAGGTAATTCAACGGGATCGCCACGCCGAATACTTAACGACACTGGCCATTGTGGCCGGGACTTTGGAGAAAATCGCCACCGAGATTCGCAATCTGCAACGGACAGATATTCGTGAAGCCGAGGAATATTTTTCGCCGGGACAAAAAGGCTCCTCCGCTATGCCCCACAAGCGCAACCCCATTAACTGCGAACGCATTTCCGGCATGGCGCGTCTAGTGCGAGGCAACGCCCTGGCGGCCATGGAAGACATGACCCTGTGGCACGAGCGCGATATTTCTCATTCGTCGGTGGAACGGGTTATTCTGCCGGACAGCACCATCAACGTAGATTACTGTACCCAAAAATTAACCAACATCGTGGATAAACTTTTGGTTTACCCCGAGGCCATGCTTGGCAATATGGAACGTACCGGGGGACTTATCTACAGCCAGCGCCTATTGCTCGCCGTGGTGGATAAGGGCGTTTTGCGAGAAGATGCCTACCAGTGGGTGCAACGGAACGCCATGAAACGTTGGCTCGCAGGTGAGGATTTCCGCGAGAATGTCGCCAAAGATCCGGATATTGCCAAGTATCTCACCAAAGAAGAAATCGATGCTTGCTTTGATTACAACTATTTCCTACGCAACGTGGACATGATAATGGAACGCTTCGGACTGTGACTTTAGGGGGCGAAACTCCTTCGGGAGAAGGGGCGTAGCCCTATGGCTTTTTGGGGGGGAATAATCTTATGTCAACCGTAGTGATTACCGGTACCCAGTGGGGCGACGAGGGCAAGGGCAAGATTGTGGATTATTTGGCCGGACAGGCCGAAACGGTGGTGCGCTATCAAGGCGGCAGCAATGCCGGTCATACCGTGGCGGTAAACGGCACCGAATACAAATTGCGCCTACTCCCTTCCGGGATTCTCTATCAAGGCACACACAATGTTGTAGCGAACGGTGTGGCCGTTGACCCCGAGGTCATGCTGCAAGAAATGGATGCCATGGCGGCCAAGGGGATTGACGTTTCCGGTATTCGTCTTTCCGACCGGGCGCAGGTGGTCATGCCTTATCATCGTCTAATGGACGGTATCGGCGACGAAGCTAGGGGCAAAGACAAAATCGGCACCACCAAACGGGGCATCGGCCCTTGCTACATGGATCGAGACGATCGCATCGGCATCAGAGTGTGCGATCTTTTGGAAGAAGAAGTCTTTGCGGCCAAACTGAAAAATAATTTGGCCGTGAAAAATAAAGAATTAAAAGCCCTTTATGACCATGAACCTTTAGATTTCGCCAAGATATTCGCGGAATACATGGGTTACGCCAAACGCCTTGCCCCATATATTTGTGACACCATCACCCTGCTCAACGAGGAAATACAAGCCGGCCGGAAAATCCTCTTTGAAGGAGCGCAGGCCACCATGCTTGATATTGATTACGGCACTTATCCCTATGTGACGGCCTCCCATCCGGTATCCGGGGGTGTCACCGTGGGAGCCGGAGTCGCGCCCAAAAATATTCATCGGGTAGTGGGCGTAGTCAAGGCTTATTGCACTCGCGTAGGCGAAGGGCCTTTCCCCACGGAACAGCTGAATGAAATGGGCGACAAACTAAGGGAAGCCGGTCACGAATACGGCACCGTCACGGGACGTCCTCGGCGTACCGGGTGGCTGGATGCTATGGTGGTACGCTATGCCGGTTTGTTGTCCGGCATTGATTACATGGCGGTCACCAGACTTGATATTTTGGACAACTTCGACGAGATAAAAATGTGCGTGGGCTATCGGCACAAAGGAAAAGATTTGCCGGGAATGCCGGCTTCCCTAAAGGTTTTGGGCGAAGTGGAGCCGGTATATGAAACCTTCGCCGGGTGGAAACAGCCCATCAGCGGTATTCGCCGCTACGAAGATTTGCCGGAGGCCGCCAAGAAATACTTAGAACGCATGGCCGAAGTAACGGGCATCAACCTCGGCATCGTCTCCGTCGGCCCCAATCGCGACCAAACCATTGTCATCGCCAAAGATATTTTTTCCTAAAATTTATTAGGGTTTCCAAAGGGGATTATCCCCTTTGGCCGCCGGAGGCAAAAATATGAAAGGGGCAACACTTTGCCGAAACAAATAAATCTAAACAACAACACAGAGTCCGCGCCTTTCCAAGTTGTAGCCCCTTTCGAGCCTATGGGGGATCAGCCCAAAGCCATTAAAGATTTGGCCTTGGGGATAGAAAACGGACAGGAGGCGCAGGTACTCTTAGGCGCCACCGGCACGGGCAAAACCTACACCATCGCCAAGGTCATTGAAAAGGTGCAAAAGCCCACCTTGGTCATTGCCCACAATAAAACTTTGGCGGCGCAACTGGCCAGTGAGTTCAAAGCCTTTTTCCCTAAAAATTATGTGGGCTATTTCGTCAGCTACTATGATTACTATCAGCCGGAGGCTTATATCGCCTCCACCGACACCTACATTGAAAAAGACGCTTCCATCAATGACGAGATAGACGAACTTAGACATTCGGCCACCTGTTCCCTCTTTGAACGGCGCGACGTGGTGGTGGTGGCCAGTGTCTCCTGCATTTACGGCCTCGGTTCGCCGGAAAGTTATCACGAAATGGTGCTCTCGCTCCACAAAGGGCAGAAGGTAGATCAACGCGCCATTCTTAAAAAACTCGTGGCCATTCGTTACGAACGCAATGACATTGCCTTTGAGCGAGGGACTTTTCGCGTGCGAGGAGATACCATGGAGATTTTTCCCGCCGGGTACAACAATCGCGCCTTGCGCGTCGAGTTATTCGGCGATGAAATTGATCGCATGGTGGAATACGACACGGTGACGGGCGAAATATACGGCGAACGTATTCACGCCATGGTTTTTCCGGCCTCCCACTACGTCACTTCGGAAGATGATATGTTGACGGCGCGAGAAAATATTCGCGCCGAGATGGAGTCCCAAGTAGCCCTTTTTAAGTCCCAAGGCAAACTGGTGGAGGCGCAACGCCTAGAACAGCGCACCAATTACGATTTGGAAATGATGCAGGAAATGGGGTACTGTTCCGGCATTGAGAATTATTCCCGGCACCTAACGGGCAGGAAACCCGGGGAAGCCCCTTATACTCTCCTCGATTATTTTCCCGAGGATTTTCTTATTGTGGTAGATGAATCCCATGTGACCTTGCCGCAGCTTCATGCCATGTACGCCGGGGATCGTTCGCGCAAAACTTCGTTGGTGGAGAACGGCTTTCGCTTGCCTTCGGCCTTCGATAATCGCCCTTTGACCTTTGAGGAATTTACCGAGCGCATCAATCAAATCATATATGTGTCGGCCACGCCGGCCAAATACGAATTGGAACAGGCGCAACAAGTCGCCCAGCAAATCATTCGCCCCACGGGACTCTTAGATCCGGAAGTAGAAGTTAGACCCTTGGAAGGACAAATAGACGATTTACTGGGCGAGATAAAACTGCGTATCGCCAAAAAAGAGAGAGTACTCATTACCACGCTAACCAAAAAAATGGCGGAGAACCTCACGGATTATCTAAAAGAATCGGGCATAAAGGTACGCTATTTGCACTCGGACATTGCCACCATCGAGCGAGCGGAGATAATTCACGACCTCAGAGCCGGCGAATTTGACGTTTTGGTGGGGATCAATCTGCTTAGAGAAGGGCTTGATATGCCGGAGGTGTCTTTAATCGCCATTCTCGATGCGGATAAGGAAGGCTTTTTGCGTTCCGACACCTCCCTCATTCAGATTATCTGCCGCGCCGCTCGTAACTCCGGCGGCCACGTCATCATGTACGCCGACCATGTAACGGATTCCATGCAGCGCGCCATGGACGAGACCGCTCGCCGCCGTAAAATCCAGTCGGCCTACAACGAAGCCCACGGCATAACCCCCAAGACCATCGAAAAACCCATCGTTCCCCTCATTGAAACTACTTTAATCACGGAAACCAACTCCCGTAATCCTGCGAAAGACGGAAAACCCAAGAAGAAACTGGGCAAGAAGGAACGGGAACAGGTATTAAAAGCCCTCATCAAGGAAATGCAACAAGCCTCGCGAGCTTTGGAATTTGAACGGGCGGCACAGCTCAGGGACATGATCATCGAGCTAGAGGGGACTTTGCCGACGGCAACTACAAACTGAAAGGAGTACTCCATGAAAACCAGTGTTATCTTGCTAGTACAAGATAATTCCGACAACTTACCCCTGTGTCTGCAAGTTTTGCGTAAGCATCTAGCCGGGTACGAACACGAAATTGTTGCCGTTACCGGGTCATATGCCTCGGAAGAAACTTTGCGGTTTATCGCTCGTGAAGGTATCGAAATCATAAGTCTCGCCGATAACATTACTTGCTCTTCCGCTTTTAATGCGGCTTTTCGCGCCGCAACGGGCGAAATAATTTTTTTCCTGCGCGATAACGTGATTCTGGCTGGCAATGCCTACAGCATCATGATAAAAACGCTACATTCAGCCGCTGATATCGGCATGGTAGGTACCTTACATGATTTTTCTAAGTACCATCAACAGCTTACTACCCTACCAGTTTCGTCTTTTGAAACCTTGGCCGATTTGGATGCTTATGGCTGTCAGGTGGAAGCAACTGGCAAGCCAACAGGCGTTTTGTTATTGGAGGCGTTTTGTTTCATTTTAAAGCGCAGTACCATCGAAGCTACCGGTTTAGCCGACGAAAATTATTCCGGCTCACTGGGGCTAGAAGTTGATTTAACTATGCGCGCTATCCAAGCCGGTTACCGCCCATTGGTGGCTTCAACTTTCGTTCATCTCAATGCGTTCGAAGCGAACATACCGGAACAGATGGGAGACGACGATAATTATTTCCTTCGTAAATGGGGATTTTACCCTTTTTACAGCACCGGCGTCAACACTCATCTTTTGAAAATGTACGATATGTACACCGACGCATTGCAGGTACTTGACATCGGTTGCGCTTGCGGCGGCCTAATGTATGCCTTGCGCCAGCGTAATCCGCGAGTGACAGTTTACGGCATAGAGATTAATCCCTACGCTGCCCAAATGGCCGCCCACTTTGGCGAATCGTTATCGGCAGATATTGAGGTTTTCTATCGTCCAGACTGGCATGAAAAATTTGATGTCATCATAATGGGAGATGTCATAGAACACTTAAAAGAGCCTCAATCGGCACTTGCCAAGGTGCGAGATATGCTAAAGTCTGACGGTGTTCTCTTGACGAGCATTCCCAATGTCGCCCATATATCCAACATTTACAATATGTTGCAGGGGAAATGGGAATACACGAATGCCGGTATCCTAGACAGAACCCATCTACGTTTTTTTACGCTAAACAGCATTAGAAAAATGTTTGCAGATATTGGTTTCTCCATAGTTGAAGTGCTAGCTACCCTAGCGCGAAACATCGATGAAAAACATATCGCGTTGCTTAATGAATTGGAAAAGCTACCGCAAGTATCGATAGATGGCAACGAGTTGAAAAGTTTCCAGTATATGCTAAAATGCGTGAAAAAAATATGACCGTAACCACCGGAGGATAATTGTATCGCATGGAAAGCAACATAAAAATAAAAGGCGCTCGCGCCCATAATCTAAAAAATATTGACGTGGAAATACCCCGGGATAAATTGGTGGTGGTGACGGGGCTTTCCGGTTCGGGGAAATCTTCGCTCGCCTTTGATACCATATATGCCGAGGGTCAGCGCCGTTATGTGGAGTCCCTTTCCTCCTACGCCAGACAGTTTTTGGGGCAGATGGAAAAGCCGGATGTGGACAGTATCGACGGCCTCTCGCCGGCTATTTCCATCGACCAAAAAACCACCAGTCACAATCCACGTTCCACCGTGGGAACCGTGACGGAGATTTACGATTATCTCCGGCTGATGTTCGCTCGCGCCGGCCGTCCCCATTGTCCGAACTGCGGCAAGCCCATCACGCAACAGACGGTTGATCAAATGGTGGATAAAATCAAAGAGCTGGCGGAGGGGACAAAACTCCTCATTATGGCGCAACTGGTGCGCGGCAAAAAGGGCGAACACAAAAAAATCTTGGAACGGATTCGCCGCGATGGTTACGTCCGAGTGCGCATCGACAACGAAATTTTTGATGTGGGGGACGATATCGCCTTAGACAAAAATAAAAAGCACACCATCGAGGTCGTCATTGACCGTTTGGTGGTGCGCGAGGGTATGGACGAGCGGCTCGCCGATTCCTTGGAAACGGCGCTAAAACTTGGCGAAGGCGTAGTCTATGTGCAGGTAGTAGATGGCGAGCTACTCATGTTCAGCGAGAACTTTGCTTGTGTGGACTGTGGCGTTAGTTTGCCGGAAATCACGCCCCGGATGTTCTCCTTCAACAATCCTTACGGCGCCTGCCCGGAGTGTATGGGATTGGGCAGTCACTTGGAATTTGACGAGGAATTGGTACTCCCTGACCCCACTCTTTCCGTAGGCGACGGTGTCTTTGCGCCGCTCTCTAAAAATCGCAACTCTTACGCCATGTGCGCACTCAAGGCGCTTCTCGAAAAACGGGGCTACGATCTCGATACGCCTTGGCAGGAAATAGACGACCAAACCCAACACATGATGCTCTACGGCTCCGGAGAGCAGTTACTGCGCTTTGGCTATACCAATATGTTCGGCGAAAATAAAATCTATGTGGTTCCTTTTGAAGGGGTAATGCCGCTACTCACGCGACGTTACCGGGAAACCGATTCCGACGAGATGCGCGAATCCTACGAGAACTACATGACCGAAATTCCCTGCACCGCCTGTCACGGGGCGCGGCTCAAACCGGAGACGCTGGCCGTGACCGTGGGCGAAAAAAATATTCATGAAGTGACTAAGCTCACCATTCGCGCCTGCGACGAATTTTTAAGCAACCTTGACCTGACACCAAGGGAAGCGAAAATCGCCAAGCAAATTTTGAAGGAAATTCATGCTAGGCTTAATTTTCTCCTGAACGTGGGGCTTGATTATCTCACCCTGTCGAGATCCGCCGGTACGCTCTCCGGCGGCGAAGCGCAACGCATCCGCTTGGCTACCCAAATCGGCTCCGGCCTCATGGGCGTACTCTACATTTTGGACGAACCAAGTATCGGTTTGCATCAGCGCGATAACAATCGTTTGTTGGATACCTTGCGCCATTTGCGAGATCTAGGCAATACCCTTATCGTGGTGGAGCACGACGAAGATACCATGTACGCCGCCGATCATATTATCGACATTGGCCCCGGCGCCGGGGAAGCCGGCGGTCATGTAGTGGCGGCAGGCACGGTAGATGATATTATGGCCGCCGAAAATTCCATTACCGGGCAATATTTAAGTCGCAAGCGTTTTATCCCACTGCCGGAAAAACGCCGTCCCGGCAACGGTTATTTTTTGGAAATAATCGGCGCCAAGGAAAACAATCTCAAAAATATCAACGTGCAAATCCCTTTGGGGACTTTAACTTTGGTGACGGGGGTTTCCGGTTCCGGCAAAAGCACCTTGGTAAACGAAATACTCTATAAGGGACTGGCCTCCAAACTTTACCGCGCCAAGGGCAAACCGGGACAACACCAAAAAATAATCGGCCTCACCTTTGTGGACAAGGTCATAAATATAGACCAACAACCTATCGGCAGGACGCCGCGCTCCAATCCGGCCACTTACACGGGAGTTTTCGATGCCATTCGGGAACTTTTCAGTCAAACTGCCGAGGCGAAGGCCAGAGGTTATCGCGCCGGGCGGTTCAGCTTTAATGTGAAGGGAGGACGCTGCGAAGCCTGCAAGGGCGACGGTATCCTCAAAATCGAAATGCACTTTCTTCCCGATGTTTACGTTCCCTGTGAGGTGTGCAAGGGGGCGCGGTACAGCCGCGAAACCCTTGACGTTAAGTACAAGGGCAAAACCATCGCCGATGTGCTGAACATGACCATAGATGAAGCGGTAGATTTTTTTCAAAACATCCCCAAGATTGCTCGCAAACTACAGGTGATACAAGACGTGGGGTTGGGCTACATAAAATTGGGACAAAGCGCCACCACACTTTCCGGCGGCGAGGCGCAACGAGTGAAACTCGCGACGGAACTCTCTCGCCGCTCCACGGGCAAGACACTCTATATTTTGGACGAGCCTACCACCGGTCTGCATGTAGCCGATATTCACAAGCTCTTGGGAATTTTGGAGCGGTTGGTGGATGGCGGTGACACCGTGGTAGTC
The DNA here is from genome assembly GCA_017476005.1 of Selenomonadaceae bacterium. Classification (GTDB taxonomy): domain Bacteria; phylum Bacillota; class Negativicutes; order Selenomonadales; family Selenomonadaceae; genus RGIG5097. The sequence goes on from JAFVEM010000061.1 coordinate 39,106, forward strand.
ATAGAACACAATTTAGACGTGATAAAAACCGCCGACTACATCATCGACATGGGGCCGGAAGGCGGCGACCAAGGCGGCACCGTGGTGGCAACGGGAACGCCGGAGGAAATTGTCGCCTGCCCCACCTCCTACACGGGGAAATTTTTGGCGCCGCTATTGGCGTGACAAAAAAAACACTCCTGCCGAAGCAGTCGGTCATAAAAAAATAACCCCGTGGTAGCAAGCGTCATAGTTGGTGCTTTCTACCACAGGGGTTTATTTTCGTTTTCCGGCAACCGGAGTGGGATGTTTATAGATAATATGCAGTGACCCCTCGATTGCAAAACTTGGATTTACCTGTAAAATAGGAGGTGCAACATAACCCAGACAAGAATTACCGCATACAAAGGAGAGGTCACTTATGAAGAGCATAATCCATGTTGGAATGGATGTCCATAGCACCAATTACACCCTTTCGTGTTATTTCCTCGAAAACGATACGAACTTTAAAGGAACTGTGGGACATATGAAGGTTTAGCGATCCACGGTGTTTACTATGTTGACACATTGGTGATTCACGTTAATAGATCGTGGCGCTGACGGCGAAACCATTCCACAGAGGTATCTCAAGGCAAGCATTTTTTTCAAAAATTTGCCACCGTATGCAGGAAAAATCACCCCGACGGCGAATAAACGTTAGTGTGAATTGTCTTAGCTTAGCAAGGACGTGATTTATGTGAACAAAAAGAAAAAACTCGCCATCGCGATGGCCTTGGCAGCAGGTTGGCAGTGGGGCAGTTTCTTGCCGGAAGCGTCGGCGGAGGTCTCCAAGGACGGCAATACTACGACGATAACGGAGACGGAAAGCGGAGCAGTGGTGGGAGAAGTATCTTCCGCAGATGTTTCTGCGGAAAGCACCGTAACAGCTGACGATGCATTCGTCAATGTAAACAATGCGACCGTCGGTAGCTCTCCACATTTTTTTTGATGGTATGCGCACCGTATTTCCGCCACCGCAAAAGCACCTTGGTCAAAGTGATTTGAGCTTGAACCCGGTCGGTCTCGGCACTTTCGGTGAAACACCGGCAGACCTTCCCGGCGGCGCAGAAAACATCGTGGAAAATAGCGACAACGGCGCATCTCCCGGCGACGAAGGGGAGAATGAGGAAGAGTAATATTTTGACGTAACGCAACAACGCCCTCGCGGAACGACTCTGCTCGTTTTCGCGAGGGCGTTGTTTTTGAAGGTGCCATTTAGTTAACCTCTTCTGCTGAGGCTATGGTCAAAATATCACAATTGCATACCCTGCTCAACCG
>JAFVEM010000062.1 GCA_017476005.1 Selenomonadaceae bacterium
GAGGAGTCCGGCAAGAAAGACGACGAAGATTCCGGTAAGAAGGACGATGACGAGTCCGGCAAGAAAGACGACGAGGAGTCCGGCAAGAAAGACGACGAAGATTCCGGTAAGAAGGACGATGACGAGTCCGGCAAGAAAGACGACGAAGAACCTAAAAAGAAGGACGACGAACCTAAGCCGCAACCTGCACCTCCACCGCCCAATCCGCCACAACCTACACCACAACCCGCACCTCAACCTACGCCTCAACCTACGCCACAACCCACTCCGCAACCCACGCCTCAACCTACACCTCAACCTACGCCACAACCCACTCCGCAACCCACTCCGCAACCCACGCCTCAGCCCACGCCTCAACCTACGCCACAACCCACTCCGCAACCCACGCCTCAGCCTACGCCGCAACCTACGCCGCAAACTACACCTCAACCCACTCCTCAGCCTACACCTCAACACACGCCTCAGCCTTCCACCACGCCGCAGTCTCAGCCATGGTCATGGCCGAATGCGCAAACACAGTCGCAACCTACCGCGCAACCTGCTGTGGAACCCACTTCGCCGCAATATACGCCCCAGCCTACCGCCTCAACTGTTAGCAACACGGCAAACTCCTTCACGCAGGATAATTTGTTTATGGGGCAGGACAATACCGGCGGTAGCAGCGTAACCAGACCTAGCTACTCTGCAAGCTCCGGTTTTGGCGCCGAACAGTCTGCCGGGATAGAGAGTAGTCACACCGCCAATGTAAATAATGCCGCGCAAGCCACCGACATCAGCGTGGAGGAAAACAGCGCCGCCGCTAAGGCCAGCCGCATCTCCCAGCTTTCACAGCTGATCTCCGACAACAGCACTCTCATGAAGAGTATGGAAGGCGGCATGATGGCTGGATTGCTCGCTCGCCGTCAGGCTAGGCAGCAGGATGGCGGTAATGAGCAGCCGCAAGATTCGTCAAGCCCCGGTGAGGTGATTGTGCCGGAGGATTGATTACCCATATTGATTCCCATAACGAAGGGAGTACGTTACCATGGAATTTGCCCTCTGGATATACAAACCGCTGGAGGAATCCCAGATTAAGCAGCTTCTAAGCTCCGGCACGGATCTTTCCGTCAAGCAAACCGGGAAAAATCAAGCCCCCCGGCAGCCTTTTAGCGGCGCCAAGGCCGAGGTGGTTCTGGCCGGTTCTGCCATTCAGTCTGTGCGCCCCGTCATGGAATATCGTGGGGTGCGCCGCCCTAAAGTGGGCTTCTTCAGCGAAGAGCCGTTCGCCACAGCTGACAGCGGTCATTGGTCTCGTTTGCGCCTGGAGGAAGAGGAGTCTATAGGCATATCGGCGCTACATATCAAAGGCAGACTGTATATGGCCGATAACGAGCTTCGGGACACCATGAAAATTTTCGAGTGGGCCGCCGAAGAGCCGGGGAAAGACAATAAAGGGTATCGCACCGTGGTCTTTGCCGCTTTGCAGGATCAGGTGAAGGCCGAAGATAGTCCCATAAACTATCGGAAAATCGTTCTTCCCTTGGCGTTCGTTGTCAGCTACGAAGAAAACTACGACAACACCCAAGGCATGGGTAGCTTTGACCTAGTGGTGCAACAGTCAGCGGTAGAGCTTGACGACTACGACGGTTTAGTGGCCGAGGCCGCTTGGCAGCAAATTTAAGGCATGAGTTTTGCCCACCGTGGGCTTCTCTTCACGGTGGGCAAAGTGGTTTTTCTGGAAACTGGAAAGGAAGAAATAAGTATGCTCAGAATAACCAAACAGCTCCTCTGTTACGCGCTGACGGCGTTTCTGTTGGTATTTGCGGCCATGACCTCCGTGGCCGAGGTGAAATCTAACCCTGCTCATCATAAAGTCGTGCTGCCGGCAGGGGTGGTGCCGCTGACTTGGCAGCCTACCCCTGAGCATCTCGCCATTGACACCGATGAAGCGCGAGCGCTCTACACTCGCATCCGGCGTAAGGATTTCCCCTCGCTGGAGGAACTCAAACAAAGCCCGGTGGTGGCAGGTCTTGATGCGCTGTCGGCCTATTATCGCGAATTGTACGGCAACACGGCGGATATTGACACTCCGGAACGCCTACAACTTAGAGAAAAAGTGAAACGGGAATTTTTAGCCATGGGTTCCGCCGTAAAAACGGCAGGAAATCAGGACGCTCTTGGCGAATATAGCTTCAATGGTTCGCTGGCCAAAGATTATCAAATGGTGCTGGTCATGGGCTTGCCGGCAGCTCGCAAATCTCATCAATATACCAATCCCAACAGCGAAAGAATGCAAGCCTTTATTTTAGATTGCGATGTGGTAAAGGAACTTCTCCCCGAATATCAAGCAAGCTACGGCGGCGCGGCAGATGCGGTGCATTTTGAGAGTTTTGCCATCATGGACGCGGCGATGCAAGAATTTCTCACCGGGGAAATGAAAGGTACCAATGTTATATTGCCCATCGTCGCCACCGACCTAGAGGAACTAACCGCTAAATACATAACCCCCTTTGAAGAAGCCGGCTACAATGTCCACGCTGTCTTCATGGACTGCACGGAGGAATACAGCACCGGCAGAAACGTGGCGCGGCAACTGGACACCGGACGGGTGTTCAGAAGCGAAGTAGCCTTTTCCTTCGGCAATAAACCTCGGGAAGTTTATTTTTCCCTCAAGGACAAACTGAATGCCAAAGGCGAACCTTACGGGCTGGAGGTAATTAAGAGCCGCTAACATAGTAATCGTTATACTGGATAACGTTAGACCTTTCCGCAGGAAAGTCTTACGTTATCCGTATATACCGCGGACGAATTGTCCGAAAAAGGAATAGTTTTTCTTTCGCGAGTATAAAGAACTGACGGGAGGCTATGCCATGAGTTACAATCTCGACAAACGGGTTGAACGGGAAATTATTGGACTCGCCAAAGAGCATGGCCTCCAAAAGGTCATTTTGTACGGCTCTCGCGCCCGAGGCACGAATAATCCTCGCAGCGATATTGATCTGGCGGTCAGAGGCGGCAATGTGCAGGATTTTTATTTTGATGTGGAAGAAAAGACTTGGACGCTCCTCTTTTTCGATGTGGTGGATTTAGACCGTACGCTGTCACCGGAATTTTTAGCCGAAATTGAGCGCGATGGGGTGGTGTTATATGAAAAAGTATGATAATTTTCTCAAGTCGCTGGAAAATTTAAAGGAAGGTGCCAAAAAGGAGCCGCCCTATACCGTCTTGGAAGAGACGGGTATGATGGCCTTGTTTGAAATTTGTTTTGAGCAATCTTGGAAAGTCATGAAAGCCTTCTTGGAACTTCACGGCAGAATCGTTGACAACATTGCTTCCCCACGAGCTATTATAAAAACAGCTTACCAATGCGGTATGATTACCGATGAAAAAAACTGGTTGTATCTGCTGGAGACAAGGAATTTGTTAGCTCATACCTATAGCGATGAAAAGTTAGCGGATGTCATAGACAAGATACGCCACGATTTTTTGAGCGTCTTTGAGACGCTTAGTGACGAGCTGGCCGAGCGTTGGGTTGTGGAGTGTTAAAATTGCCTCAATTTAGGGAGTGAGCTTATGACAAAAAAAATATTCGCTTTGCTGTGGACGGCGATTTTTATCCTGTCGGGACTATTTGGCCAAGGATACGCCGCAGAGGCACCGGAGCGCCCCGACTATCATTTGGAGGCGGTGCTGGTATTAAGCCGGCATAATATCCGCTCGCCGCTGGTGAGTAGTGATTCTCAGCTTGCTAGGCTTACCCCCTATAAATGGTACGAGTGGCCGGTGGCACCCGGCCAGCTTTCCCCTAAAGGGGGCGAATTGGAAACCCTTATGGGGGAATATTTCCGCCAGTGGATGGTAAAAGAGGGGCTTATCCCGGAGGATTACCGCCCCAGCGAGGATGAGGTTCGTTTTTACGCCAATTCCAAGCAACGCACCATCGCCACGGCTACTCGCTTTGCCGAAGGTATGTTTCCCCAGGAAAAAATAGCCATCGAGCATAAATTCGCGCCGGAAGCCAGCGATCCGGTATTCAGCCCTCGTTATCCCTCCGTGGATACGCAGTTTCAGCTACAGGCGCTGAAAGAAATTTCCCAAATGTGGGGAGCGCAGGGATTGCAAGGCATTGGCAAGGAGCTTGCCGAACCTTACGCCACGCTGGAAAAGGTGTTGCAACTCAAAAAATCCCCGGCCGCCACCGAGGATGGAATGAACCATTTTCGTACCAATGATTTAGAGATAAAATTCCAGCAAGGCAAACAGACCAAGGTGGAGGGTTCGCTGGAGCTGGCCAATTCCGCCAGCGATGCCTTGCTTCTCCAGTACTATGAGGAGCCGACCTCCATCAAGCGAGACTTTAAGCGCAGACCCTCTCGGGCGGAATGGGAGCAGATTGGGCGCATTAAGGATATTTGCCTAGCGGTGCAGTTTTCGTCTCCCAGTGTAGGTTTGAAGGTGGCGCAACCGCTACTCAAAGTTATGAACGAGGAAATCTTATCCGATCGGAAATTTTCTTTCCTATGCGGCCATGATTCCAATATCGCCACTGTGTTGGCCGCTTTGCAGGTGGAAGATTATGAGCTGGCAAAGAGCTTTGAGAAAAAAGCGCCTTTAGGGGTAAAGCTGGTCATTGGCCAGTGGCGTGACAAGGAGGGGCATGGCTACGGCTCCTTAGATTTGGTGTATCAAAGCACCGACCAGCTGATAAAGGCTACGCCGCTTACGCTTGCCCGTCCGCCCATGATTCAGCACCTGCGCCTCAAAGGCGCGCCGCCGCCCAATAGCCGGGGGCATTATCATCTGTACGACGTACTTATTCGCTTTCAACGAGCCTTAGAAACGAATAAGCGAGGGTGAGCAAGGACGGACAAAATTTGGCAGGGGCAGAGAAATTGGCAGGGAGATAATCATGGTCAGAGAAATCATGAGGGACGAGGCTTTCCTCTCCCAGAAATCGGCATTAGCCACCAAAGAGGATATTGCTGTTGCCACCGATCTCTTGGACACGCTCAAGGCGCATGCCCATCATTGTGTGGGACTTGCCGCCAACATGATTGGCGAGGCGAAACGCATCATCGCCATAAAAGACGGCAATGCCTATCTTGCCATGCTGAACCCGGAAATTGTCAAGAAGTCCGCCAAGACCTACAAAACCAAGGAAGGGTGTCTCTCCCTGGCCGGAGAGCGCGATACCATTCGGCATGATTGGCTAGAGGTCAAATACCGCGATATGGATTTTCGGAAACAAAAGCAGAAGTTCACGGGATTCACGGCGCAGATTATCCAGCATGAAATTGACCATTGCGAGGGGATTTTGATTTGAGGGACAGCTAATGAACATTGACGGCTATTACGAGCCAGCAGAAAAAATTTTTCTTGACACCCCTCCTGCGTCGCGGTATAATACGCAGGTACTTGGTGCTGAGGCGCTGTTCGGGACGTAGCTCAGCTTGGTAGAGCGCTTTCTTGGGGTGGAAGAGGTCGTGGGTTCGAATCCCGTCGTTCCGACCATTTTTTGAAATTATAAGGCCGTCGATGTTCTTAGAGGACATTGACGGCCTTTTGGTCTTTCTTTTAGAGCTTGAACTTTTGCACCTCGTTCTGCAGTTCGGTAGCCATTTGGGCCAGGCTCTGGCTGGCGTGGGCTATTTCTTGGACGGAGGCGGACTGCTCTTCGGTGGCGGCGGATACGGTTTCGGCTTCTTCGGCGGCTTTGCGGCTGGCGTCGCCGATGGTGCGGACGTGTACCACGATTTCTGCGCCGTTGTCTGCCATGCCCCGAATGGAATAGGAAATGCTTTGAATTTCCCGGGAGACGCTTTCCACGATGGCGAGAATCTTGCGGAAGGATTCGCCCATGGCCACAATGTTTTGGGTGCCGCGGCGCACTTCTTCACTGCCGGCTTGCATCCCCGACACCGCGTCTTCCGTGTCTTTTTGGATGGTCTTAATCAGCCCTGCTATTTGCTGGGCGGCTTCTTGGGAGGATTCGGCCAGTTTCCTCACTTCGTCGGCCACCACCGCAAAACCGCGACCGGCTTCACCGGCTCTGGCGGCTTCAATGGCCGCATTCAGCGCCAAAAGGTTGGTCTGCTCGGCGATGCCGGAGATGGTGCCAACTATCTGTCCGATTTCATTGGAGCGTTCGCCCAAAGCTGTTACCACATCGGTGGATTGCAGGGTGGAATGCTCTATTTGTTTTATCTGCTCAATGACCTGCCCTAGGGTTTCGCCGCCGTCCCTAGCCACCTCTGCCGCCTCTTGTCCTCTGGCGGAGGCGTCGTCGGCTTGGGAGGCTATCTGCTGAATGGTGGTATTTAGCGCTTCCACCGCTCCGGTGGCGCGATTCACGGCATCCAGTTGTTCGGCGGTGCCTTGCGCCACGTTGACGATGGAACTGGCCACCTGATTGGAGGCTTCGGCGGATTGTCCCGTGGTGGCGTTTAATTCCTCTGCCGCCGCCGAGAGGGTTTGGCTGGAATCAAGCACCGTTTGCATGGTCTTGTTTACGCCGCCGCGCATATCTCGCACCGCCGCCGAGAGGATGCCCATCTCGTTGCTGCTGGTAACTTTGGCGGGACGCTGGCGAAAATCGCCGGCGGCCAGAAGCTTCAGCTCGTCCATCATCACCGCCATGGGACGCATGATGCGATTAACCGAAAAGAGAATCCCTAGGGAAATAACAACAAGCAACACGAGGGAAATGCCGATCATTATGTGCAGAGCCGTGGTAACCGGCGCAAAAAGAGTGGCTTCGTTAGCAATGGTGGCCATGCCCCAGCCGGTAGCCGTTATAGGATTGTAAAAGGCGATGAGGTCTTCGCCGTTTTGGGCGGTGAAGCGGAACACTCCTCCCGTGCCGGAGAGCATCTTTTCCCCCAATTCCCGGAGAGACTTATCCTCTTCCTCGGAAATCTTTTTCTTCATGATGAACTCTTCGTTGGGATTTACGATGTAGGTGCCGTCTTTAGACACTAGGAGGCTGTAGCCGTCCTCGCCTAATTTCAGTTCTCGCACCTTATCCGTCACCGCATCCACATAGATGGCGGCCAGCACCATACCCACGTTCTGCCCTTGGTCGTTTTTGGCCAAGGCGATGGAGTTGACGATGATTTTTCCCGTGGCTTGAGAGATGACCGGGGAGGACATAAAGGAATCTTTGGCGCCGGTCATGGTTTCTTTGTACCAAGCCTTGTCGCTGTTGTGCATTTCTTTGAAGCCGTTTTTCGTTTGGCCGTACAGAACGCCGGAACCGTCGAAAGGCCCCCAGCTGACGCTGTCATATACCCCGGGATAGGCTTTTTCCATCAGTTCCAAACGATATTCGTTGTTTAAGTTCATCAGCTCAGGATTTAGATTGCGAGCTGTCGGTTGGGAGGCCGCCAGACGAGTTTCCAGCATTCGCTTATCCAGCCAAGCCGACACGCTTTCCGCTACTTCGGCGCTGTTGTGGCCGGCATCGGTTACGAGTTGCTCCTCAAAGGCATTGCTCATGTAACGAAAAATAACTCCCGAGAGAACTATGAGTCCCACGGCTACAATGGGTAGCACAAACAGCAGAATCTCCGTCCTGACGGTGCGAGTCTGCCTTGGTATTTCGGCCGGCATAGGGATTCCTCCTTTAAATTTTCTTGGAGCCTCAATCTGTTACTTTGGCTATTCGGCAGAATTTGGTTAATTCCTGCCGTTTCTAGGCTGCGCTTGTAAAAAAATTTTCCCTGTGCTATGATGTGGCCTAGCTATCTGCCGACGGATGACCGTTGGTGCAATAATATGGAGGAAAGAAAATGCAGAATCATAAAAAATACCGCAAGGGCTACTATTTGCCGCCGGTACGCGACCTTAGCTGGGCGAATAAGGAATACCCGGACAAGGCGCCGGTGTGGTGCAGCGTGGATCTTCGAGACGGCAATCAATCTTTGATCGTTCCCATGAGTCTGGATGAGAAAATAGAATTTTACAAGATGCTCATTCAAGTGGGCTTTAAAGAAATCGAAGTAGGCTTTCCGGCGGCTTCGGAAACGGAATATGCCTTGCTGCGCCGTTTGGTGGATGACAATCTCATTCCCGAGGACGTTACGGTGCAGGTGTTGACCCAAGCCCGCGAACACATTATTAAAAAGACCTTTGAAGCCTTAAAGGGCGTTAAGCGAGCTATTGTCCACGTCTATAATTCCACCTCCGTGGCGCAACGGGAACAGGTGTTCCGCAAGAGCAAGGAGGAGATCAAGGAAATCGCCGTGGAAGGGGCGAGGCTCCTGCAAAAACTCACACAGGAGGCCGGAGCGGATTATCGTTTCGAGTATTCCCCGGAGAGTTTCACGGGAACGGAGCCGGAATACGCTTTGGAGGTTTGCAATGCGGTGTTGGACGTGTGGCAACCGACGGCGGAGCGCAAGGCTATTATTAACATCCCGGTGACGGTGGAAATGTCCATGCCCCATGTTTATGCCATGCAGGTGGCCTACATTTCCCAAAATCTGAAATACCGCGATAATGTTGTCCTGTCCCTGCATCCTCATAACGACCGTGGTTGCGGCGTGGCGGATTCGGAAATGGGACTTCTGGCCGGAGCGGATCGCATTGAGGGTACTCTCTTTGGGAACGGCGAGCGCACGGGAAATGCCGATATTGTTACCATTGCCATGAATATGTATTCTTTGGGTATTGATCCGGGGCTGGATTTTTCCAATATGCCTCAGCTCGTAGAAACCTACGAGCGTCTCACGCGGATGCAGGTACACGCTCGCCAGCCTTACGCCGGTGCCTTGGTCTTTGCGGCTTTCTCCGGCTCTCATCAGGATGCCATCGCCAAAGGAATGCATTGGCGCGAAAAAAAGGATCCCGGTCGCTGGACGGTGCCGTACCTCCCCATTGACCCCAAGGACGTGGGACGAGAATACGAAACGGACGTCATTCGCATCAACAGCCAATCCGGCAAGGGCGGCGTGGGATACGTCATGGAACAAAACTACGGCATCGAGATGCCCAAGAAGATGCGAGAGGATTTCGGGTACGCCGTGAAAGCCGTTTCCGATCATCAGCATAAGGAACTTTTGCCCGACGAAATTTATCAGATTTTCCTTGACCAGTATGTGAATATAGAGACTCCTTATAAGCTCGTGGATTTCCTGTTGCGGAAAGAACCGGGGGGGACGCGCAGCGGCAGCGTAGATATAGAGGTGAACGGCGTACCCAAAACCTTTGCGGCGCGAGGCAACGGCCGTTTGGATGCCGTCAGCAACGCCCTGCAAGCGAATTTGGACATAAGCTACAAAGATCTTACCTACAGCGAACACGCCTTGGAAATCGGCCAAAGCTCCAAAGCCATAGCCTATATCGGCATTACCGGGCAGGATGACAAAATTTCGTGGGGCGCCGGCATGGACACGGATATCATCACCGCCTCCATTCAAGCCCTGTTCAGCGCCATAAATCGGATGCAGAAGGGAAAATAACCTTGGGGCAAAAATTCGTCAAATTTATCGTCTATGGTTGCCAGATGAATGTGGCCGACAGCGAACGCATGGCCGGAGAACTAGCGCCATTGGGCTACGAGGGGACGGAGGAGCAGGAAGAGGCCGATCTTATCATTATAAATACCTGTTGCGTCCGGGAGACGGCGGAGGATAAAATTTACGGCAAAATCGGCGAGCTGAAACAGCTGAAAGCCCGTAACCCTAAGTTAGTTATCGGCGTTACCGGTTGCATGGCGCAAAAGGAAGGGGAGAAACTTCGCAAACGCGCCCCCCATGTGGATTTTGTCTTGGGAACGGGGCAACTAAAAAATCTGGCCGCCACGGTGGAGCAAATCGCCAATCGGCGGCGGCATAGTGTGGTCAATACCGATATGGAGCAGGGAACCGATTCTTTTCGCGGCAAAGCGGTAAGACAGGGCAAGGTGTCGGCTTGGATTCCCATCATGTACGGTTGCGACAATTTTTGTACCTACTGCATCGTCCCCTATGTGCGCGGCAGAGAGCGCAGTAGGACTATGGAGGAGATTCTTGCCGAGGCGCGAGAGGCTCTGGCGGAGGGTTATCGGGAGATAACCCTCCTAGGCCAGAACGTCAATTCCTACGGACAGAAACCCTCCTCCTTGGCCGAAACCGGCGTAAGTTTTGCCGCCCTGCTAAAGCAGGTGGATGCCCTGCCCGGGATAGAGCGAGTGCGCTTTATGACCTCCCATCCCAAGGATTTAAGTCTTGAGGTAATCGAGGCCATTCGGGAGGGGGAGCATCTTTGCCCCCATATTCATCTGCCCTTGCAACACGGCAGCGATAGGATTCTGAAAGCCATGAACCGAGGCTATACGGCGGAAAAATATCGTAATCTGGCGAGCCTGATACGCGAGAGGCTTCCGCAAGTATCCCTTACCACCGATCTCATCGTAGGTTTTCCCGGGGAAAGCGACGCCGACTTTCAGGCCACCTTGGATTTAGTGGCAGAGATAGGCTTTGATTCGGCCTTTACCTTCCTGTATTCGCCTCGTTCCGGGACACCTGCGGCCGCCATGGCGGCGCAAGTCCCCGAGGAAGTAAAAAAAGCTCGCTTGCAAGCGTTGATGGCGCAACAAAATAAAATAAGTTTAGCCATTAACGAAAAACTTGTAGGTAGTATCCGAGAGGTTTTGGTGGAAGGCGCGAGCAAGAACGACGCTACCGTGTGGACGGGGAGGACGCGCCACAACAAGCAAGTGCTGTGGCCTCACGCTGACGAAAAGCCGGGCGACCTCATTTCCATAAAGATAAACAAAGCACAGACATGGCTGCTAAAGGGAGAAATACATGGAACTTACGCCGATGATGCAACAATACTTGGCGGCTAAGGAAGAACATCCGGAGGAAATACTGTTTTTCCGCTTAGGAGACTTTTATGAGATGTTCTTTGATGACGCGCGTACTGTTTCAAGGGAGCTGGGGCTGACCCTTACCAGTCGCAGCGGCGACACGGACAAAGCTCCCATGTGCGGCGTGCCTTATCATGCGGCGGAAAGTTACATCAATAAATTGATACGCAAAGGCTATAAGGTAGCCATTGCCGAGCAAATCGGCGACCCTAAAGCCAAGGGTCTCACCAAGCGCGAGGTCATTAAGATAGTCACCCCCGGCACGGTACTGTCCGAGGCGGCTTTGCCGGATATCCAAAACAACTACATCGCTTTGATTTACGAAACGGGCGAAACCATTGCTCTGGCCGGAGGGGATATTTCCACCGGGGAGTGTTTTTACGGGGTTTATCAAGGGAAAGATAGGCTCCCTTTGCTTCTCGACGAATTGTATCGGCTGATGATGCCGGAACTGTTGTTTGTGGGCGAACTTTCCTTTGGGGATAAGTTGAAGGAATTTGTGGAGCTTCGCTTGACGGGTTGCGCCTTTACGAAAGTCCCTAAGCCTACCGAGGCGGCGGAGGAGCGATTGGCGCAACATTTTGCGCCGGACTCTCGCCCGGAAAACGAAGCGGCGAGGCTGGCCGTGGCCACTCTCCTTGATTATTTATATCAAACGGTACGCACGGATCTTTCCCACATGGTGCGGCTGACGCAATTAAACGCCGCCCCTCGCATGGTCATGGACGCTACTACCCTGCGGAATCTCGAAATAACCCATAATCTTCGGGACGGTACCCGGAAAGATACCCTCTTAGAGGTTTTGGATTTTACGGAAACAGCCATGGGGGGACGGCTCCTCGTTAAGTGGCTGGAATATCCCTTGATGGATACATTGAAAATCGAAGAGCGTTTGGAAGCGGTGGCGGAATTAAAAGAGGGTTACGCCTTGCGTACCAAGCTGAGGGAGAGCCTAGAAGAAATCAGGGATTTTGAGCGGCTCTTGACGCGCATCGAAGTGGGCAGCGCCAACGCTAGGGATCTTATCGCCCTCAAGGTGTCTTTTGCTTGTTTGCCGGCGGTGAAAAAAAGTTTGCTTGCGGCCAAGGGGCGACTTCTGCAACAAAGCGGCGCCGGGATTTCCTTGTTTACGGAGCTGGCCGACCTGATTGAGAGAGCCATTGTGGAAGAACCGGGAATTTCCTTGCGAGACGGGGGCATTATTAAGGACGGCTACCATGCGGAACTGGACGAATATCGCCGCCTCGCTCGCGACAGCAAGGGAATGCTTCAAGAAATAGAAGAACGGGAAAAACGGCAGACGGGCATTAGGTCGCTGAAAATCGGCTACAACAAGGTTTTCGGCTATTACATCGAGGTGCGTCACAGCGGCAAGGATTTAGTGCCGGAGCGTTATGTCAGAAAACAGACCTTGGCCAGCGCCGAACGCTACATTACCGAAGAACTGAAGGAATTTGAAACCAAAATTCTGGGTGCGCAGGAAAAAATCGTCAATATCGAATATCATCTTTTTTGCGAAGTTCGGGATGCGGTGAAGGAAAAACTCACGGCCATTCAGGATACGGCCAGAGAAATCGCCAGGGCAGACGTTCTGGCTGGCCTCGCGGAAGCCGCCGCCACTTATAATTATGTGCGGCCGCGCATGGCGGATAACGGGGAAATAATTATTAAAGACGGTCGTCATCCTTTGGTGGAACGCCTCTTAACCCAAGAGTTATTCGTCCCTAACGACACCAAGCTGAATCACCACGATACGGAAATCGCCCTCATCACCGGCCCCAACATGGCCGGTAAATCCACCTATATGCGGCAAACGGCGCTCCTCACTTTGCTGGCGCAAATCGGCAGTTTCATTCCGGCGGCCAGCGCCACCATCTCCCCGGTGGATCGGATTTTTACCCGGATAGGCGCCAGCGATGACTTGGCCAGCGGACAAAGCACTTTTATGATGGAAATGAACGAGGTGGCGCAGATTTTAAAATACGCCACCCGGGACAGCCTTATTATTCTGGACGAAGTGGGACGCGGCACCAGTACCTTTGACGGCATGAGCATCGCCAGAGCCGTGGTGGAGCATATCGCCCAAAAAATCCACGCCAAGACCATGTTCGCCACCCATTACCATGAGCTTACGGACATGGAAGGGGACAAGATAAAAAATTTCTGCGTGGCGGTGAAGGAACGGGGGGAGCAGGTTTCTTTCCTCCGGCGCATTGTGGCAGGAGCCGCCGACAAGTCTTACGGTATTCAAGTGGCAAGACTCGCCGGTCTCCCCAAAAGCCTCCTAGACAGAGCCAAGCAGATTTTGACGGCCATGGAGCAAGAGGAGCGAGAGGAAGAAAAGAAAGCTAAGACACCTCCGGCTACGGCGGAAAAGAAGGTTAAGATGCCGCCTACCGCCAATCTTTTCGCTTCGGAGCTTAGCGCCGCCCTCTTAAAGCTGGATGTCATGTCCATGACACCTTTAGAGGCATTAAACGAACTATATAAATTGCAGGAACAGGCAAAACGGGAGGCCGGAGTGCTGTGAGTGTAGTGCATGTGCTTGATGACAACACCATTAACAAAATAGCCGCCGGCGAAGTGGTGGAACGCCCGGCCTCCGTTGTCAAGGAACTGACGGAAAACGCCATGGATGCCGGAGCTACCCGGATAGAAGCGGAAATGATGGGTGGGGGCGTAAGTTTTTTAAGAGTCACCGACAACGGCCGCGGTATGAGCGACGCCGATGCCAGACTGGCCATTTTGCGCCACGCCACCAGCAAAATTCGGGAGGTCAAGGACTTAGACAGCATTGCTACCTTGGGCTTTCGCGGCGAGGCGCTACCCACCATTGCCGCCGTGTCCCGGTTCTCTTTAACCACGCGGATTGAAGGGGAAGAGCTGGGAACAAAAGTGGTAATTGTGGGGGGCGGCTCGCCGGAAGTGGAAGAAATCGGTTGCCGCTTGGGAACCACCATTAAGGTGGAGGACTTGTTTTTCAACGTGCCGGCGCGTAAAAAATTTCTTAAAACGGCGCAAACGGAAAGCGGTCGTATCAGCGAATTTTTTATGAAACTGGCGCTTTCTAGGCCGGACATTGCCTTTCGCTTGGTAAATAACAACCGTCTGTCCATGGTAACGCCGGGGGGCGGCGACTTAGCCGATACCATCAAGAGCCTGTACGGCGGCGAGGCCGCCGAGGCGTTGCTACCGTTAGAACTGGCGGAGGGCGAGATAAAAATTACGGGTTTTATCACCAAACCTTCTTGTTTGCGCAGTAGTCGCGCTTGGCAGACCATAGTGGTGAACGGTCGCCTTATTCGCAGTTTGGCGATTTTCAAAGCCATTGACAACGCTTATAAATCCCTTATTCCCAAAAGCGGTTTTCCCTTGGCGGTGCTAAATATTACGGTACCGCCGAGTACCATCGACGTAAATGTGCATCCCCAAAAAACGGAGATAAGATTCGAGGACGAAGGGGCGGTTTATAAAGCGGTTTATAAGGCAGTCAGCGAAGCGGTGCGTCCCAGCGTGGTGCGTAGCGTGGAAACCTTAGAGCAGGTGGCCGCCTCGGTCATGAGGCCGGAGAAGCATTTTAGCGCGGCGCCCTTAGAATTTTCCCGGGAAGCCGAGGAGGCTCTTAAGGGGAGCTATGCCCTTGATTTTCGCGAAGCCCAAAGTCGGTTGCAAGGGGAGCTGCCCCGGAGCAGTGGTGGGGGAGCCTCTGATTTTTCCGCAGAGTACTTCGCGAGCGAACACGCCGCCGGAGAAAATCAGATAGTAGCGAGGACGGTAGCCGGGGATGCACCCATGGCAGAGCCGGAAAAACTGCGCCCCTTGGGGCAGGTGGCTCTTTGCTATATCATCGCCCAAGACGGCAGTAGCTTATACATCGTGGATCAACACGCCGCCCATGAACGGATTCTCTTCGATAAACTTTCGGGGCTGGCAGAGGCCATTCCCTCCCAGCAACTTTTGGTACATATTGTTATGAATTTTTCGCCCAAGGAAACCGCCGTTATCGCGGCCAATCTCGCCGTGTTTCAACGCTTGGGCTTTTCTTTGGAGCCGTCGGGGGAAAATGAGTTTCGTTTAAGGGAGGTGCCGGCGGATATTCGCGCCGGTGAGGCCGAGGACATAATAAGGGAAATAATTACCTCCCTCATGGAGCGGCAAGAACCCAGCGCCAAAGACGTGCGCGAGGCGTGCCTCGCCATTACGGCCTGTCGCGCCGCCATTAAGGCCGGGGATGAACTGACCTTGCCACAGATGGAAATTCTGCTGGATAAACTGGCGCATACGCCTTATCCTTATACCTGCCCCCACGGTCGCCCCACCATCTTAAAATTCACCGCCGGGGAACTTGATAAAATGTTTCAACGTACCGGTTTTCATTTTGGGAAGTGATGCTATTGCCCAAGGGAGAAATAGTAAGCGTAAAGCCGGACAGTCTCGCCGCCGAATTGGGACTGGTTCCCGGGGATAAAATTATCAGTATAAACGGCGAAGCGATGAGGGATATTATCGACGTAAGTTTTGCCATGGCCGACGAAGAAATAGAGCTACTGGTGGAACACGCAGACGGAGAGAGAGAGATTATCGCCTTTGACAAGGACGCGGACGAGGAACTGGGGGCAGAGTTTTCGGCGGCGGTCTTTGACGGCATCCGCCGGTGCGCCAACAACTGCTATTTTTGTTTTGTCAACATGCTACCAAACGAAGGACGCGCCAGCCTCTACGTCAAAGACGATGATTATCGCCTGTCCTTTCTTTACGGGAATTTCATCACCTTGACCAATATGGGCGAGCGAGATTTTCAACGTATAGAACGGCTCCACCTCTCCCCCCTCTATGTATCCATACAGGCCATGAATCCCGGGCTGCGCGCCGAGATTTTGCGCTCGCCTCGCGCCGCCAATATCGAGGAGCAACTTAACCGTCTCGAAGTTGCGCAGGTTAATTATCATACGCAAGTGGTACTCTGCCCCGGCTTAAACGATGGGGAGGAGCTGGAGCGAACCATGGCAGAACTTATGCAAAGAGTCCCCCATGTGCTGTCACTGGCCATTGTCCCCGTGGGACTGACTAAGTATCGCCGTGATCCTTATCCCTTGCGGCAATTTGATAAGTCCGGGGCGAAGGCAGTTATTGAGCAAGTACGCCTTTGGCAGCAAAAAATGCGCGCAAAAACTCATCGCTCGTATATATATTTGAGCGATGAGTTCTATATTTTAGCCGGGGAGGACGTTCCTCCGGCGGCTGATTATGACGGTTTTCCTCAGCTGGATAACGGCATAGGCCTCACGAGGAGTTTTTTGACGGACTTTGCGGCGGTAAAAACGCCGACGGCCGGCTACGAACATTCTCTGCATCTCGACGTAATCTGCGGCGCGTCGGCGGCGGTAAATCTCAACCCGTTGGTCAGAGAAGCCGAGGAGCTTATCCCCGGCCTAAGTTTGCGGCTCTTGCCGGTAAAAAATAAATTTTTCGGCGAGCGAGTGAATGTGTCGGGGCTCCTAACGGGGCAAGACATTAAGGCCGCCTTGAGAGAGTTGGGCGGCGAGCGTCAAGGCATCATTTTACCGGCAACCTGCCTTAGAGCCGGGGAAGATATTTTTTTGGACGATATGACCCTAGGGGAGCTAAAAAAGACTTTCCCCACGGTCAAGATAGTAACGGCGCAAACGGGCAAGGATTTGTGGGCGGCTGTCAGTGGTTGGCACGACTACTCGTCGTTAAACGCCGCCGGCGGAACTTACACTTGGCAAAGCAACGCCGCCTACACAAAAGAATCTGCACGTTGAAAATTACATATCCTAAAAGTCAACCGGGATTCCAAAGGGCAGTGCCCTTTGGCCGCCGAAGGCAAAAAATCAAGCCAGCCCCGGGATGCGCTCTTTGGCCTGCGCCAAAAGTTCCTCGTAAGCCCAGGGCTGTCTTTCCATGAGAAAGAGGATTTCTTCAAGGAGGGGCGGCGCGCCGAGACTTTTGGCGGAGGAGCCGTTTATCATCATGCGCAGGAGGAAGGTTAAATCCCCCACATGCTCAAAATCCCGGGCAATGAGGATTTCCGGGGTGCAGTCTCGCTTTCCTTCTTGATAACAGGCCAACTTGTCGGAAAAGGCTTGCATCATGTCATCCCACTTACTGCTATCCGTTTCCCTCAGACGAAAATACATATCAAGGAGGGCGGCCAGCTCGCATTTTTCCCAAGACAGGCAGGCTTTTTCTGCCCCCACCACCCAAGCGATGGGAGCTTCAGCGGTGGGGAAGCCCATGCGGCGGTTGGCTTCTTGCAAAAGTTCCCAGTAGGCCAGCTTGTCTTCTTTAAAAAGGGTGGCGGCGTGAATCACCGGGGGGGCGGTGGTTTTCACCCCGGCGCGGCCGTCGGTCAGCACATATTCCACCTTGCCCAGTTGTTGCTTGATGCGCACCACGCCTCGTTTGGCCTCGGCAAATTCCTTCGTCGCGCCCAGACCCAAAACGTATTTTTGCAAAGTAGCGGACATCTCGGCAATAGCCGCCTCCTGCTCCTCATGGTTTAAATCGTCCAGTTTGTCCCTAAGCTCTATTAATTTTGCTGTTTCGTACTCGTCCCAAGAACGTTTCTCCATTTGAGTCTTCTCCTATTACTTTGGATTATAATTTCGTCTTTAGGGTTTCGACATAAATTTGACAGTTCCTGCCGCTGGAATAATTATGCCGTATGCTCTGGCTCTCAGGCCACTTGACAATCCTGACAGCAACGGTATAATGGACGAAGTTTTGTTTTGTCCTCATTCTAATTTAATAGGGAGACGATAGTATTGATTAACGAGTTCAAACAGTTTATCATGCGAGGCAATGTCCTCGACATGGCGGTGGGTATCATTATCGGTGCCGCCTTTGGCAAGATAGTAAGCTCCTTAGTGGATGACATCATCATGCCCCCCTTGGGACTTATCCTAGGCAAGGTGGATTTTTCTAATCTCTTCATCAACATCTCGGCCGAGGAGTATGCCACCTTGGCTGAAGCAAAAGCCGCCGGGGCGCCGGTTATCGCTTACGGGGCTTTTCTGAACACAGTGGTAAATTTCCTCATCGTAGGTTTCGCCATCTTTATGCTCATTAAACAGGTGAATCGCTTGATGCCGAAAAAAGAGGAGGCGCCTAAAAAGCGTACTTGCCCCTACTGCAAATCGGAAGTGGCCGACGAGGCTACCCGTTGCCCCCATTGCACCTCCGAGATTCCCTTGGAGGGGTGAGCCTTAAATCCCATCCTCTGTGTGACGCATGGACTAAACATAAAATCCCCCGTAGCTTTCCACCAAGCTACGGGGGGTTTTATGTTTGACTAAGCGATTGCCTCTAAATCGTCTCGCCTGTGAGCATCAAAAACCGCTACGACATCCTTTTTCAGCTCAACGAGGTTATCCACCTTCCGCTTAGCGGTAGCGTTCTCTTTTCGCATGGCCGTGACATTGCTATTGACTTTGGCAATGTCCTCCTTTAGTTCTGTCTTGGTCGCCTTTAGCTCGGCGTTGGTTGCGTCCAGTTTGGCGGTGGTCTTGGCAATATCATCCTTCAGTTCGGCCTTTGTCGCCTTTAGCTCTGTGTTGGTCGCGTCCAGTTTGGCGTTGGTCTTGGCAATATCATCCTTCAGTTCGGCCTTTGTCGCCTTTAGCTCTGCGTTGGTCGCGTCCAGTTTGGCGTTGGTCGCGTCCAGTTTGGCGTTGAACTCCGTCCGCAGTTCTTCCTTGGTTGCGTCCAGTTTGGTGTTGAACTCCGTCCGCAGTTCCTCCTTGGTTGCGTCCAGTTTGGTGTTGAACTCCGTCCTCAGTTCCTCCTTGGTCGCATCCAGTTTGGTGTTGAACTCCGTCTTGAGTTCGTCCTTCAGTTTGGTGTTTTCCTCGTCAATGTACTTTTGCATGGCGGTAAACTGCGGCTGTATGAACTCGTTGGAAAAGACCTGCAAAATATCATGTAAATTCTTCTCGTTAAGCTCCACTGTACTCACCTCTCACTGCGCAAACTTAGCATTCCCTACCCTATTATAGCATTTGTGTAAGATAAATCAAGGACGATGGGTTCCGGCTTCCGAAGAATTTTTTAATT
Source organism: Selenomonadaceae bacterium (assembly GCA_017476005.1). Classification (GTDB taxonomy): domain Bacteria; phylum Bacillota; class Negativicutes; order Selenomonadales; family Selenomonadaceae; genus RGIG5097. The sequence goes on from JAFVEM010000062.1 coordinate 18,905, forward strand.
TACGCCAGAGGGTGGTGCGGTGTATGCCTAGGCGTTTGGCGGCGCGAGTGTAATTGTAATCCTCTTCTGCCAACACCCGTTGCATGGTTTCATTTTCCACGGCTTTTAAATCAGAGGCGGCGGTATCATTGTGGCCGCCCTCTTCCTTGGCTCCCTCCCAAATCTCTTCCTCCTCCAGCGCCGTTGTCAAGGCGGCAAGGTCAATGGTGTCCTCCACGGCAAACACTGCGGCGCGGCTTAGCACCGACTTCAGCTCGTGGATATTGCCCGGCCAAGGTTGCTCTTGCAAAAGGGACTCCGCCTCGGGGGCGATTTTTTTTATCCCTTTGCCCGAGGAAGAATCGCGCAATAAAACCGCGGCCAAGGGAGGAATGTCCTCCCGGCGCATTTCTAAAGGCGGCAGGTGCAAAGGCAGGGTGGCTAAAAAATAATACAGCTCGGGCAAAAATTCTCCCTGCGCCACCATTGAGGACAGAGGCCGCGAGGCGGTGGCGATAACGCGGATGCCGGGGCTGAGTTTCGCTAAATGCTCCATAAGCTCTGCCTGCCTAGACAAAGTTAAGGCTTCCACCCGACGGAGGAGTAAAGTTTCCCCCGTTCCTAAAGCAAATGTCTCCTGTGGCCAAGGGGCTTCAGTCAAACAGTCAAGGAGGTGACAAGCGTTAGCGGCGCCGCCTCCCATGGCGTGAATGATCCTCGCCGCCAAAGTCTTGCCCGTGCCGACCTCGCCGCTGATGAGAATCGGCAGAGTGGTGCCGGCGTAGCGCTCCATGAGCTCTCGCCTATGGAGCGCATCTGCCGTCACTCCCACCAAATCACTCGCCGAATAGGCGGCAGTAGCTTGTTCTCTCTTTCCCTCGGAGTCTCTCGCTTGGATAGCGTTAGCCAGCGTCACTGCCTCACGAAGCGCTTGGTAGAGAGACTGTTTGCCGAAGGTGATGGCGTGAGATGGCATCCCCAGTTCCTTAGCGATTTTTACGGCGGTGGCATCCCCCACCATCATTTCTACTCCGCCCATTTTAGCGGCTTTTATTTTCTCGGCGGCGTCCTGCCGATTTTCCAAAATAATTTCCCGATAGGGCATCCCCACGAAATCATGGAGATTTTCGGCGCTGTACAGCATAGCGGCGAAACCCACGATGCCGATTTGGCGCGCTGCGGCTATGCCATCGGCCTTGAGTATCGCTTGCACCACATCCATGCCCAACACGGGAATATCCACCACGGGAAGGGAGATGTTCGCTTCCCTAAGTTCTGCCGCCACGACGCCGCAGGTCAAAATAACCTCATAGCCGGCATCCTTTTTCAAGAGATTTTTGGCCGCAACTGTATCGGCCTCCAGTAAACGGAATTTCAGTTGCTCCTCAAAAAATTTATCGGCAATAACCTCTTTTATGTCTTCCAAGAGTTCTGCGTAAGGGGCTATGATGAGAATTTGCGCTTCCATGTTTCCTCCACTGATTTGGGATTGTCTTCCCCCAAAAAATCACTCTTGACCCCGGGGGGCTTTTATGTTTTCATGTATTTGGGTAGCGTTGCTTCATTTTGCAACGCCCCCCAGTATAACACAAGACTAGACCTTTGACTATACCCAAGCCGGAGGTGAAATATTTATGACCTTGTATGCGCTAATAATAATTATCTTACTGGCCTTCTTGCTTCTTTATCGAGCCGTACCTAGGCGCCGAATCTTCTGGTGGTTTGCCTTGGTGTTGGCGCTGGGGGAGTCCTGCTGTACTTTGGCAGTAGTCCGCCGCCCCCCACCGCCATGAGTGAGGAAGAGCGAGAAAGCCTCGTTCGCCAGCAAGCTATTTTTGCCCAATGGAACGAGGAATATCAAAAGAAAATCGATCAGCTGGATTACAACTGGCAAAGCTATCATAACATTCTAGCCGCCTTTCAAGAGGATAGCATCAGCATCCAGACGACTTATCTGAGGCTTAGACAATTAGAGGACGACGCCAGAACGGTAAAAGAGGATTTAAGCCGCCTCACGGTGCCGCGAGAGCTTAATGACACCTGTTACCACAGTTTGACCTTGGTGCTAAACAAAACTCAAAGTTACGCCGAGGCGCAACATCGCGCCATCGCGCTTACCAAAGCCGCCGCCGATCCGGAGCATTTACGCAGCGAAAACCAAGCCGAGCAAAGCGCCGACTTGCAGACCGTCATGATGCGAGAATCCCCCACCGGGCTTTTTACCGCCAAGGAAATGTATGTGGTGCGTAAGTCCTTGGCGTTACCCGAGGAGGAAGGAGGCTCCGCCGATAATCCGAGTACAAACAATAGCACGACCTAAGGAGGAATCATGCTCGCCGATTATCTTACCATCAAAGAAAAAGTCACCGCCGAATATGAAATTCAGCGTTCTCGCTTTATTGCGGTGGCCGCGCCGGTGAAAACCGAAGAGGCCGCCGTTGAGTTTGTACGGGAGCAAAAAAAAGAGTATTACGATGCTCGGCACAATCCCTCGGCTTGGGTGCTGGGAGAGCGCGGCGACAGGCAACGTTCCAACGACGACGGCGAGCCGGGCGGCACCGCCGGATCCCCCATTTTGGAGGCCATAAAAAAACGTAACCTCACGGAGGTAGCCATAGTAGTCACGCGCTACTTCGGCGGCATTAAACTTGGCGCCGGGGGGCTGACTAGGGCTTATGGTTATGCGGCGGCCTTGGCGCTGGAGGCGGCCACGCTTATTTGTATGGCCGTGAGACAAGAGGTGAGTCTGACAATTCCTTACGGACAGCTGGCCATTGTCGAAAATTATTTGCGTGGGCAAGGTATCGACAGTAAAGATGCCGCTTACGCCGAACAAGTCACTTTGCATCTACTTTTGCCCCCGGGCGAAACGCAGCTACACCTTAAGACAATCACCGACCTCACCGCCGCTCGTTGTGTCTATTCGCTGGGAAAGTTGCAACAAGTACCCATTAGCAGATAAAAAAGGAGTAATCCCTTGGACAAAAAAAAGCCGCGTCTGGCGGCCATTGAGTATATTCGCGGTATTTCCATGCTGGGGGTCATCGGCATCCATGTGGGTTCCGTCTATATCTTAAACCCACAATCTAATCTTCATCTCACGGCACTCTTTGAGATATTTACTAGGTTTAGTGTGCCGATTTTTTTCTTTATCTCCGCTTTCGGACTTTTTTATAACCTTGATTTAAGCGCGCCCTTTAGTTACGGGAAATTTTTGCGCCGGCGTTTTCAAGCAGTGCTGGTACCTTATGTGGTGTGGTCCCTCTTCTATGTAACCCATGATACCCTGACTCAGGGCAATGCCTTTCCCTCCTTGGGGGATTTGGCCTCCCTGCTCTTTTTCGGCAATGCCAAGTATCAGCTTTATTTCCTCGTCATCCTCATTTGGTTCTATCTCCTCATGCCCCTGTGGATTGCCATCGTGCGCCGTATCGGGGGGAAGGGGCTGGCTCTTCTTTTTTTGGGGCAAGTGGCGCTTAATATGTTTATTGATTCGGCGACGTTTTTCCTGTATGTGGACGGAATGGCCGATGATTATTGGCTAAAGCCCTTCCTCGTCTATCGGCTTAATTATTGGGTGCTACCCTACGCCTTTGTTTTTATTTTGGGTGGCTGGCTCTCCGTACACCACGACCGATTCCAAAACTTCATGCAAAGAAAAGGCCTGACGATACAACTTGCTTTTGCGACAACCTTGGCCGCCCTCTTGGGCTATTATTATTATCTCATCGAAATTGACGGCTACAGCCAACTGGAAGCAATTTTCACCGCCCATCAGCTTTCCCCTCCGGGAATTTTCTACACGGTGGCCGCCTCGGTGTTCTTCTTTAGGTTGTTTACCTACGGGCGGTTTGCGCCTCTTACCCATGAGCTTTTATCCATGCTGGGACATCATTCCTATTTTGTTTATTTGGTACACCCGGTTTTCATCACCTACCTGACGTATCTGCTGTCGGAGCAAGGCATCATCATCACGGCGCCTTTGGCCATAGCCTTTTACTTGACGGTACTCTGCCTCTCCTTGGCGACGGCCGCCATCGCTCGTCGCTTAGGCGAGAAAATCCCCTTGATAAATCTCGCTACCATCGGCGCAAAGCCCAAAAGATAATTTCCCATTGGCAAGTGGCTCCTCGCCGTGACGGCAAGGGGCTACTTTTTCATTGCCAAACAGCCTCCCATAGGCTATACTGTGAGGCGTTGTCACGCGAAAAAAATACTTGATTCCCAAAGGTGTGATTTATTTTATGTTGCAAGCTCGCGGTACCAAAGAAATGGCCATGGATATGGCCAAGAAACTTCTAAACGATCATATGCGAGAGCATCGCTCTTGTTTTAAATCCCCGTGGCCGGACGAGAATGGCCGTTATTACATTGTCCAAAGCCACAAGGTAGATGACGAAGAACTTTTAATGGAGTTCCCCCACGAGAAAATTTATTACCGGGAAATCGGCAACGGTTGGGCCATTTCCGTGGGTTACTGATAAAGTGTCTGAGAGGATGCCGTATGTTAATAACCGATATAAGCGGCGCCATTGCCGCTGAACTTAACATTAAACCCAAACAAGTGGAGGCGACGGCGGAGCTTTTGGATGGCGGCAACACCGTCCCCTTCATTTCCCGTTATCGCAAGGAGGCCACCGGCTCCTTGGACGAGGAGCAAATCCGCACCGTGGAGGAACGCCTCGCTTATCTGCGGAACATGGTGAAGCGGCAGGAGGAAATTCTCGCCAAAATCGAGGAGCAGGGAAAACTCACCGACGAACTCCGCGCCGCCATCGAACAAGCGCAGAAACTCCAAGAACTTGAGGATCTGTACCTGCCTTATAAGCAAAAAAAGCGCACTCGCGCCATTATTGCCAGGGAACGGGGCTTGGAACCCTTGGCGCTCGCCATGCTGGCGCAAGAAGAAAAATTTACGTCGCCTACGACGCTGGCCGCAGAATATGTAAGCGAGGAAAAAGGCGTAGAGGATGCGGCGGCGGCGTTGGCCGGGGCGCGAGATATTGTGGCCGAGACGGTCATGGAGGAAGCGAAACTGCGCAGCGATATGCGCGATTACCTCTGGCGCACCGGGATTATCGCCACGGAAATTGACCCTGAGCAGGACGAAAACGAAGCCCAAGTGTTCCTCATGTACGAGAACTATGAAGAACCGGTACGCACCCTCCCCTCCCACCGCATTTTAGCCATTAATCGGGGCGAAAAAAAAGGCATTTTGAAAGTTAAGCTCGCCACCGATCATGCCGCCAACAGCGACAAAATATATCGTCGCGTCAAAAAAGGCAATTCGGTTTTCGCCGAGGAATTGCGCCTGGCGGTGGAGGATGGCTATAAGCGGTTGCTCTTCCCGGCGCTGGAACGCGAGATTCGCTCGCTCCTCACGGAAAACGCCGAAAAACAAGCCATTCATATTTTCGGCGCCAATTTAAAACAGCTTCTCCTGCAAGCGCCGCTGGCCGGACATACGGTGATGGGGCTCGACCCCGGCTATCGCACCGGCTGTAAAATGGCGGTGGTGGATCCCACCGGTCATGTGGTGGATCACGGGGTGTTGCAGGTGACCCAGAGCGAGGCCGCCAAAAAATCGTCGGCGGACAAGGTGTTAAATCTCATCAAAAAGCATCACGTCACCTTGATTTCCATCGGCAACGGGACAGCTTCTTACGAGACGGAGGAATTTACCGCCGCCTTGATTCGCGACAATAAGCTCGCTGATGTGCATTACCTCATCACTAACGAGGCCGGCGCCTCCGTCTATTCGGCCTCGAAGCTGGCCAAGGAAGAGTTGCCGGAGTACGATGTCACCATTCGCGGCGCGGTATCCATTGCGCGACGGGTGCAAGACCCTTTGGCCGAACTGGTCAAAATCGACCCCAAGGCCATTGGCGTAGGGCAATATCAGCACGATGTAAATCAGAAAGAACTGGGCGAGACTTTAGACAGCGTCATCGAGTCGGCGGTGAATCATGTGGGAGTGGATTTAAACACCGCCAGCGGCGCGCTACTCAAGCACATTGCCGGCATCAACGCCACCATTGCCAAAAATATCGTGGCCTACCGGGATGCCAACGGCACTTTTTCCGGTCGCAAAGAACTGCTGAAGGTTCCTCGCTTGGGGCCGGCGGCCTTTACCCAATGCGCCGGATTTTTGCGTATTCACGGCGGCAAGTCCCCCTTGGACAATACCCCGGTGCATCCGGAGTCCTATAGCCTTGCCGAAAAGATTTTAGCTAAATTGGGCTTTACCCTTGCGGACTTAAGCGACAAAACTAAACTTAAGAGCCTCGCCGACAAACGACAAAACGTGCGCGAAGCGCAAATGGCCGCCGAGCTGGAGGCAGGGCTCCCCACGGTACACGATATTTTGGATGCCTTGGTAAAACCGGGACGCGACCCCAGAGATGATTTACCGGCGCCGCTCACTCGCCAAGCCATTGTGAATCTGTCGGACATTAAACCCGGCACCATCATGCGCGGCACGGTACGAAACATCACCGACTTCGGCGCTTTTGTGGATATCGGCATCAAAACCGCCGGACTTATTCATATCTCGGAGCTTAGTCAACGTCGCATAAAACATCCCTTGGACGTGGTGGCGGTGGGAGATATTTTAAACGTGATGGTCATCAGCGTGGATGAAAAACGAGGTCGCATTGGCTTATCGCTGAAACAAGTGCCTAAGCAGGCGAGGTGAAAAAATGAACAGTCAAGAAACTTCGCCTCTCATCGCGGCAATCATTGATGAGATATGTCCTCCCGGCGAAGATGCCAGAAATGCGATGGAGGTGAATTTGGCTCATTGTTTGCAGGGTAGTGATGACGGGTGGGGAGAGCTGAGAGAGATTCTACTGCGTTTTACGTCGGCTACAGGGCAAGACGGTGTAATGGGTATCGAGCCGCCTAAAAAATGCACACTGATTCTTTGCGCCGATCACGGCGTGGCCTCCCTCGGGGTTAGCGCCTATCCCGGAGAAACCACCGCCCAAATGGCGCAGAATTACCTCATCTCTCAAGGGGCTGCGGCCAACGTCTTTGCCGATTTTGCAGGGTCGGATTTGTCGGTGGTAGATATGGGCATGGCCACTATGGCAGAAAATATTCCCGGCCTCCTGAACCGCAGGATTGCCGCCGGCACTCAAAACATGACCGAGGGGGCGGCCATGACCAGAGAGCAAGCCATTCGCGCCGTGGAAATCGGCATCGAATTGGCGGAGGCTTGCATCGAAAAGGGTTATAACGTCATTTTGCCCGGGGAAATGGGCATCGGCAATACCACTGCCAGCGCCGCTATTTGCGCCGCTATCTGCGATGCGCCGGCCAAAATGGTCACGGGACGCGGCACCAATATATCCGACGAACGGCTCCAAAAAAAAATAGCGGCTGTGGAAAAGGCCTTGGCGGTAAATAACCCCGACCCCACCGACGGACTTGATGTTCTCGCCAAGGTGGGCGGCTTTGAGCTGGGAGGCATCGCCGGGATAATTTTGGGGGCGGCGGCGAGCCGAGTAACGGTGATTTTGGACGGCTTCAATACGGGAGCGGCAGCGCTGATTGCCGCCACCCTAGCGCCGGGATGCGTCGATTATCTTATTCCCTCCCAACTTTCCGCCGAACCCGGCGCCAAAATTGCCTTAGACCAACTGGGACTCACCCCTTGCCTAAATTTGCGTCTGCGTTTAGGGGAGGCTTGCGGCTCGTCTTTAGTGGCCGATTTTCTGGATGGGGCGGTAGCTGTCTATAACGCCATGGACGAATACTGCACTGAAATTGAAACCACACCGAATGACATTGTGGAAGACACGGAAGAAGATCTTGATAATGTTACCCGGGAAAGAATGCCCTCGGATATCCCTATAGTCACCGACCGCACCTTTGATTTTTATCTTTCCACCATGCCGGAAATCGATCGAGCCGCCATGCGCAGAGCCGGGGAACGGCTCTTGAATTTAGCCAAACCGCCCTATTCTTTGGGCTACTTAGAAGAGATAGCTAAGGAGCTGGCGGGGATCGCCGGCGAGGAGCGGCCGCTTTCCGCCGCAAATTTCACCCTGCTTTGTTTTGCAGGGAAGAAGAACGCGCTGTGGCAGGAAAAAATGATTGGCAGCTTGGCGGAATACGCGCAGGGCGACGTGGTAATGGCCTCCTTGCGGTTTAATCTTCCCCCTACGGCGGCCTTTGATTTTGGTCGGGGGCTGGCCGAAGATATTTCTTTTAATACGCCACTCATCGGGGTAGCGCTGTGCGAAATGAAACCGCAGGATCCACCCGGCACTTTGTCCCAAAGATTACGCAAGGCCTTGCTGAACAAGGATAACACCCTGCGCTATCCGCCGGATGAATTTTTGGCGCACATCCCCAAGGATTTAAAAATCGTGGTAAGCGCCGTCATGGGAGCCATCATCGCCGCCACGCGCAACAGCAGTTTGGTCATCTTAGATAGCGAGGCCACGGACATAATCGCTCGCTACACCGAAGCGCTGAACCCTTCCTGTCGCCCATATATTTTGCATGTGGCGCCTTCGTTAATCCAAATGAACATCACCGTCGGCGGTGGGATTTTGAGTATTTTAGGTAGGCGCTTGGTGGATGCGGCGCTGGCTATCATCAACGACATGAAAACCTTCGACGAAACGGGGGTAGCTACCTCTCTGGACGTAGCTAGAGGAGGAGAAGTTTATGGCCGATGACCGACTGATAGTCGCCCTAGACGTACACAGCTTAGAGGCAGAAAAGCGGCTGGTGACGGAACTGAGGGAGGCTGTTTCTTATTACAAAGTGGGCATGGAGCTTTTTTACAGCGTAGGCGCACCGGCCGTGACTTACCTGAAAGAGCAAGGCAAGAAGGTTTTCCTAGATTTAAAGCTACACGATATTCCCAACACCGTGGGGGGAGGTCTGGCGTCTCTCTTGGGGCTGGGAGCGGATATGCTAAACGTCCACGCCGGAGGAGGAGCCGCCATGCTCAGGCAGGGGCTTATAAGTCTTAGCGAAGCGGCGGCCAAATTAAAGCGTCCGCGGCCAAAGCTCATTGCCATTACGATACTAACCAGCATGAGCGAAGATGATTGGCAGGGACTTGGTTATACCGTCCCCATAGCGGAGCAAGTGGCGCGGCTGGCGAAACTGACGGAGGATGCCGGGCTGGATGGCGTGGTGGCCTCGCCTAGGGAAGCGGCGCTAATCCGCAAAGAGACGCGAAAAGATTTTCTCATCGTCACGCCGGGAGTAAGACCGCTGGGAGCGGCGGCTGGCGACCAAAGCCGCATTGCCACGCCCCAAACGGCTTTAAGACAGGGCGCCACCCATTTGGTAATAGGCCGCCCCATCATCGCGGCCGCGAGTCCCCGGGAGGCCGCCGAAAATATTCTACGCGAAATGAACGGAGCCTGAAAGGGCGCAAGCAAACCAGAAATGAGGCGATAAGCATGACGGAACAGGAAGTCAAGGATTTGCTGGTAAAAACCGGCGCCATTATGGACGGACATTTTCTTTTGACTTCGGGGCTCCACAGCCCTCATTATGTGGAAAAATTCAACGTCCTGCAACACCCGGAATATACTCAAAAACTTTGCGAGGCTATGGCGGAGAAATTTAAGGATGCCGCCATTGATACCGTGGTGGGGCCGGTGATGGGGGGAGTACTCTTGGCGCACGAAACCGGTAAAGCCTTGGGAACGCGCGCGATCTTCACGGAGAGGGAAAACGGCAAAATGACTTTCCGACGCGGCTTTACCTTGCGCGAAGGCGAAAGGGTACTCATCGTGGAGGATATTGTCACCACCGGCGGTTCCATTAAGGAAGTGATTGAGGTGGTGAAAAGTTTGAGGGCTATTCCCGTAGCCGTCAGTATGCTGGTGGATCGCAGCGGCGGCAAGGCGGATTTTGGGGATGTTCCGGCCACCGCTCTTTTGCGTATGAATGTGGAAACTTATACGCCGGAGGAATGCCCCCTCTGTAGGCAGGGAATCCCCATGACCAAACGAGGCCGAACCGGTAAATGAGCTATAGACGCAAGGAGGATTTGGCAATGAACCGTTCGCAGGACGAAACCTTCATGCAAATGGCCTTGGAGCTGGCGGAAAATGGTCGAGGACGCACCTCCCCCAATCCTTTAGTGGGCGCGGTGATTGTTAAAGAGGGAAAAGTGGTGGCGGCGGGCTGGCATCGCAGAGCCGGCACTCCGCATGCGGAGATTCACGCCCTCAATATGGCTGGCGACTTAGCCAAGGGCGCCGATATGTACGTTACCCTAGAACCCTGCGCCCATTATGGACGCACCGGCCCCTGCGCCAAAGCCATAGCGGCCGCCGGTATCAAGCGAGTTGTCATGGCCACTCTCGATCCCAATCCCAAAGTAGCCGGCGGCGGCGCGAGAATCTTGCGAGAAGCCGGCACAGAGGTAGCGGTTGGGGTGCTGGAAGCGGCGGCGCGGCGGCAAAACGAGGTTTTCTTCAAGTGGATTACCACGGGACAACCCTTTGTGCTACTCAAAACTGCCATGAGCCTTGACGGCAAAATCGCCACATTTCGGGGAGAATCCCAATGGATAACCAACGAAACCTCTAGGGACTATGTGCATGAACTGAGAGACGCCTACGACGGCATCATGGTAGGCATCGGCACGGTGCTTGGCGACAATCCCTCACTTACCACCCGGCTAAAAAATCGCCGGGGGAAAAACCCGACGCGTATTGTGGTGGATAGCAAGGCGCGCACTCCCTTGACCGCGAGGCTCCTCACCGACGGTTTAGCTCCCACCGTTATTGCCGTAAGCCAAAAGGCCTCCCCGGAAAAAACAGCCGCTTTAAAAGCGGCCGGGGCTACTCTTATTACCGCCGGTGAGGGAGAGAGGGTCGATTTGCAAATCCTGATGAAGGAACTGGGGAAACGTGGCATCTGCTCGCTTTTAGTCGAGGGCGGAGGCACCCTAAATTTTTCCTTGCTAAAAGACGGGCTGGTGGATAAGGTAGCCGCTTTTATCGCCCCCAAGCTAATCGGTGGCCGGGAAGCGCTCACTCCCCTAGAGGGCGAGGGCTTTGCCGCTTTAAGCGAGGCCGTTACGCTGAAGGAGACGAGCTTTAGGGAATTGGATGGCGATTTACTGCTTACCGGGTATGTAAAGTGAAAATTTCAAAGGGGTGCAGGGGGCAATGCCCCAATCATTTTAAGGAGGCGCCACATTGTTTACAGGACTGGTGGAAGAAGTAGGACAGCTGAAAAAACTTTCGCAGGGCAGTATTACCGTCGGCGCCCAAAAAATTTTAGCAGGGATAAGTCTCGGGGACAGCGTTGCCGTGAACGGCGTTTGCCTGACGGTTACCGACTATACGGAGGCTACCTTTACCGCCGACGTGATGCCAGAAACCTTGCGACGCACGTCAATAACGGGACTGCTTTGCGGCAGTCCCGTTAATTTAGAGCGAGCGTTGACCTTGAGTAGCCGCCTAGGCGGCCATTTAGTCAGCGGCCATATTGACGGCGTAGGGAGCGTGGCGGATATTAGGGCGGAACAAAATGCCATTCTCCTTAAAGTCAAGGCCGAGGCTAATCTTTTAAGATACATCGCCCCTAAAGGCTCGGTGGCCTTAGACGGCATCAGCCTAACGGTGGTGTCGGTGGGGGAAGATTTTTTCACCGTCTCCCTTATACCCCATACCCGGGAGGTTACCAATCTACATACCAAAAAAGTCGGCAGTCTGCTTAACATTGAAACGGATATTATCGCCAAATATGTGGAGCGGTTATTAACAGGCGGCGAGATGACAGCTACCCAAACAACTTCCCTCACGCCGGAGTTTTTGGCGGAACATGGTTTTCTGTAAATATTGTGTGGGCGTGGCTAGATCGAGAGACTGGCAGGAAAATAGATAACCAGCGGCGAAAAAAGCCGATGGAGGGTAATCACTCAATACAATAGTGGGGAAAGGGGTGGACGTAATGGCTACGGTATTCGATGTGGCCAAATATATAATGGACAGGCATGGGGCAATGTCTGCCATGAAGTTGCAAAAATTGGTGTATTATTCGCAAGCCATGTCCTTGGTTTGGGATGATGTCCCTTTATTTGACGATGATTTTGAAGCTTGGGCGAAAGGCCCTGTGTGCCGGAGGTTATTTGAAGCCCACAAGGGGAAATATATGCTGGATAGTTCCGATTTCCTGAAGCCTTATAACGCGGACACGTCTAACCTGACCGCCGAACAACAGGAAACTATCAATGCCGTTACTGATTCATTAGTGGATTATCCTCCGTATAAACTCAGCAATATGACTCACAACGAGCAACCGTGGCTTGACGCTCGCAAAGGTTGCTCACCCAGAGCGTATAGCAATGCTGTTATCCCCAAAGAGTCGATGGAAGAATATTATGCGGCAAACTGGTAAGCGAGGGCGAACGCCTCAAATAGCGGATAGCGTGCCAAAGTCCATAAAAGTTGGATTTAAGTTAGACAAAGAGTCGTTTAGATGGACGTTAGCCTTTTGCTTGTGGGAACACATCGGATGGAATATTACGGTGCAAAAGCTGGCCGGCTTAGTCGGCACGCTACAGTCCCTCGAAACGCGTACTTGGGGAGAAATCAAAGCCGATAACGGAGGCAAAGCGCGAGGTAACGGTACAAACAGCCATTTTATTCCCATCTCCAAATTGCCTAAGCGAGAGGGCAAACAAGCCCTAAAGTATGGATACAAAGACAGATTTGACGAGGTATTCTCCTTGCGCATTAGCTCCCTAGAGCGTCTTATCGGCGTTGAGGATATGGGGCTTTTCAAAATACTGTGGTTCGACCCCGACCACTCTTTCTTTTAAAAGTCATATATACAGCAAACGGATCTGTCGCACGTAATTATCGTGTGATAGCCCCTTTTTAGCGAAAAAAATCCCACAAAGCAGGAAACTTTGTGGGGTATGTGTAATATTGCAGTATGGAATCAAACAACATCACACACAGAGATTATACAGCATGGGGTACACCATATCAAC
>JAFVEM010000063.1 GCA_017476005.1 Selenomonadaceae bacterium
ATTTTTCGGAGGGGTGTGATGGTTTTATTGTGTTTTTTCTCAACACGAGAATAGGTGTTGTAAAGCTCCGTTAAATCCATCCCTCCAATGAAATGGCGTAGCAGGCGGACGGGGTCATCCTTGGGTATATGAACTTCAAAATTCATGGGCAGAACCATTTGATATGGTGTACCCCATGCTATATAATCTCTGTGTGTGATGTTGTTTGATTCCATACTGCAATATTACACAGGCTCCACAAAGTTTCCTGCTTTGTGGGATTTTTTTCGCTAAAAAGGGGCTGCCACACGATAATTACATGCGACAGCCCTGCTTTTTTATTACTTTCCCCGTATAACCCCGGCCGGCTACGCCTTCGTTAGCCACAACCCGTGCAAATTGCAATATTCATAGGCTGCGATGACCGGCTCGGTGACGGTAAACGTTGCTTCCGGTTTGTCCCCCGGATTAAGCGTCTTGCTTTGGTAGCCATTGGCCGTTTCTACCGCAATTAACTGTATCCAGTGTTCGGCTAACATCGGGTGCGCAACCGAGCCAACCTTAACGGTGACGGCGGCGCCATTTTGCTCGATTACGGGGAGGTGCTTTTCGTGTGCGCCGTCGGTGGTGTTCGGCACGAGGAGTTCTCCCTTAGCTGCATCAATAACCACCTTGCCATCGACCTTGTAAAATTTCATTGTGTCCAACCTCATTTCTCCAATTTTCCTATGCTCATTTTTATTGCGTGCCTAAAAATATGCAATACCAATAACGTTGTTACATCCCGGCGGCCAGTTTGGCTTTAAGAATACGTCGCACCGATTCGTTGAGGCGCTCTTCACTGATTTCGCCGGCCTTGTAGGCATCGTAGAGCCCCATGTAAATGTCGTTTTGGTGGTCAAATTCATGGCAGATGAGGACAATGTCGGCGCCTGCCTGCACGGCTCTTACGCCTAGCTGCCTCATGGTTTCGTGTTTGGCCACGGCTCCCATGGCCATGTCATCGGTGATAATCACCCCTTGGTAGCCCAGTTCGCCTCGCAACAAATCCTGCATAATCTTCGGCGAGATGCTGGCCGAATTTTCTTCGTCCAGCGCCGGATATATTAAGTGAGACACCATGATAAAGAAATTTGCCGCCGGATGGTTTTCGATGACGGTCTTAAAGGGCAAAATGTCCTCCCTTTTCAGGGTGTCGCCGGAGGATGTCACCGCCGACACCTCTTGATGAGAATCCACCAAGCCTTTACCGATGCCGGGGAAATGTTTGAGGGTGTAAATTAGTTTTTCTTCTTCATAACCGGCGGCGGCGCTGTTTACCAGCGTAGCCACCATGGTAGGATCGGCGCTGTAGAACCGATTGTCCCCCGTTCCTACGTCGGCCACCGGGGCAAAATTCACGTTAATCCCCAGCCCCTTTAATTCTTTGGCGGTACTCTTAGCCCAATTCCTAGCTAACTCCGGGTCGCCGACGGCGCCAATTTCCTGCTGAGACGGAGGCGGCGTGATAACGTCGCGGCCTCTGGCCACTCGCCCCCCCTCTTCGTCTATGGCCACCAAGAGGGGGATTTTTTGTTTGGCTTCTTGGCCGGCAGCGTAGGCTTGTAAGTTTTGCAGGAGGGTTTGTGTTTGCTCGTGACCTATGATATTCCTGTCAAAGAGAATAATGCCGCCTATGTGGAATTGCCGCAGGAGATACCGGTCGGTGTCGCTTATTTCCGTACCGGTGACGCCCACCATCACCATCTGACCGATTTTTTCGGTGACGCTCATGGACTTTAAAATTGACTCTACCTTGTCTTCGGGGGGCGAAGGAGCCGCCGACTTGACCGCTTCTTCCGTGGGGCTGGATTCGGTTGTTTGTACGGAAAACCAAAAACCGCCGCCCACCGCCGCCAAAAAAATCAAAAGCGCCATTACGGGCAAAATGGCTAGCGAGCGACTTCGTTTATTGCGCATAATTGTTACCTCCGATATACCGGCGAGTTTTTGGACGTGGGAATGTACTCGCGCTTCACGGCCTTGCTCCTTCAGCCGCTTGAACAGAGACAGACAGCAAAGTTCCTCCCATTGCCACGCCGTTCCTCGCCAAAGCGAGGGGCATTGTAGCTTAAACGAATGTAACTCCCCCATGGGGCAGTATCTTTTTGGTGAATCGTAATCGCGGAATAGTGCCTCTGGAACTTACGATATAGGGCAGGTCGCAAGGGGGACTTCGCGTCTGCGCGATGGGAAAAGGCGCGGGGTTCGGCAGCCCTAAACGGCTGCTCGCGTCCCCGTGGACGACTATCTCATCTTTAAGGCAAACGACCAAACGGTCACCTTTTGCTTTTTTTCTTGCAGCTTCACAGTTCATCTGCAACTGAACCGGATTCCCTTCGCCGTCTGTCTCTGTTCAAGCGGCCAAATCCCTTGGGGGAGAGGCCGCCGCCCTGCTCACTCTGCCAGCATTTCTTCGATAATCAGCCGATTATCCCCCGACAGATCAAAGGGGAGGGTGTAGTCAACCTTGGTCTTGAGGAGCGCTTCGTCGATTTTCAGGGATACCTCCTCGGCCTTGCGATGGAGAGCTTTCGCCATTTCCCGTACCTTGTTGCGGTCGTAGTCGATGGTCACAATACGGTCGATGTCGTAGCAGTACTCCGTCTGGTTGCCGTCTTTGTTGAATACATAGCCTCGCCCCTCTCCCTTTTGCAGTTCGTGGGAGCTTTTGCTGACGGACAGCCGCTGGAGGACGGTGAGGAAGGCGCGGCGGCTCTTGTTGGTATCCACCGCCGCATCGAGATTGAAGTCCATGCCGGTCTTGGCCTTACCGATGGCAAGACTTAACTTCTCCTTTTCACGCATCACCTGTTGCCAAATATCAAGGAGTTTCGTTACCTCAAAGGCATCTTCATCTTTACGGCTCACATCCACCGTCTCATCCTGTTGTCCGGCGAGAGCCTTGGCCTTCAGGTGCTTCTCCGTAACGATAGTGTTGTTGTCATCGTCGGAGATGTACCGGCCGATGTAGGTTAAAAGCTCGCTAAGCCGATTTTGGGCTTGAAAGGCCTCTTTTAAGTTCATATACTCAGCCTCCATTCATTGCTACTTTGCTATACTGGATAACGTTAGAGCTTTCCGTAGGAAAGTCTTACGTTATCCGTATATACCGCGGACGGATTGTCCGAAAAAGGAATAGTTTTTCTTCCGCGAGTATAAAAACTTCGCCATTTGTGTGGTTTTTTCCTGCTAATTTTTTCTTTCCGATTAAGCAAAAAAGGTCGCCTGGTTAGGCAACCTCCCATAGTAAAAGACAAAACAAATAACAATTTATTGCCGGGTCAAGGGACTACCAGCCCCTTGTTGGGTGGGTTAATTTTTCCGTCTGGCATCCGGCAGGATAAAATCGGCGCGAAATCCCGGCACCAGCCGCCTAAGATCCGCCGCCGAGCCGGCCGGTATCTCTAGGTAACTGCCGCAATCGGTACACTCTAAAATAATCAGGTCATCCACGATGTCCGCCACGAAGTTTTGACTGCCGCAGGGACAGACCAAGGAGCGACACTCCACCAGCTCGTGTACCCGGTTCATGGCTTCGAGGAAAATCTGTTGCCGCACCATGAAATTATCCTCGTCCCCGGGATGCAGAGCTTCGTACTCGGCGGCGTTGAAATCCAAAAATTCCGCGATGGCCTGCCACTCTCCGATGTAGCCAAGTTCAAAGGAGTCATGCCGACAGTAGATTTTCTCAAAAGTCAAACGCCGTACTTTTTTCAGGCCGTAGGTCAAGGTGTTCAGTCGATTGCACACGCCGCACACCGTCTCGATGGTGAGTCCCTTGCGCGGATGTACGCGCAAAACCGCTTGTTCATGGGAGCAATTCCCACAGCGCACCACCAAACCGTCTTGGCCGCTGAAAAAAGGCACGTCCTGTATGTGTATCTGTCCGCATCGCTGACAGTAAAAGGCGATGGAACAAAGCGTGTTCAAAAGCATCGCAAACCTCCCCTTCCTCAAGCCACATACTCTATTCTTTTGCTGGTATGTTTCGTCGATAAAGGGAAAATTCCTGCCGCCGAAAAAATTTTTTTGCCTTTTTTCACAGCATGTGCGCCATATAACAGAACTCATCCTCGGCAAAGGAGAGCTTGAAGGGAGCTTCCAATGCCTTGGCGGCTTCTCTGATGGCGGCGAGTTTCTTTTGGTCTATCTTGTCCTTCTCCCCCAGATAACTGAGTTGTGTGCGCGTCACCACTCGTTCCAAGGCGCACCCACAATGCACCAGCAGCCGAATGCGAATGGGATTGGACAGGACATAGCCCAGTTTTTCCTGCAAGCGGCGGTCAAATTCAAACAAGGCGCCCATGATCTTGGCCGGGTTTAGGTAGGTCAAAAATCTCTCCAGCGAATCGGCACAGAGTTGCTCCACCACCTTGTTGTGCTTGTCTTTGGGCATGAGGGAAATTTCGTGGTTAAACACCAGTTCCGTAAGTATTTTCTCCCCGGCGCCTCCCACCAATTCCTCCAGAGGAATGAAGGGAATATTGAGCCGGGGTTTTTTCATGCCCACCGCCGCCAGCACTCGGTAATTCTCCATCAGCTCCCTGATTTTATCCTCCATGGCCGTAAGGCCAATGGGAATGACCTCCACGCTGCGGCCGGTGTGATGGAGAATTTCCTCCACCAGGGTCTTTAGTTTCAGCGCCGCCCCTTGCCCCGTGGAGCAAATGGTCACCACCGCCTCCCTTTGGGTCGTGGGCGGCTCGCCATCCGCCACGGAGTCATAACCGCGGAAACTGCGGAGAGATTCGTAGATGCTGTCTAAATCCATGCCGGTAATGTCCGTTTTACGCAAGGCTTCCAGTATAAGTGGGGTAGATACCATATCTAACGTGCGTACCTCGATGTGAAGTTTTTCCGCCAGCAAGGCTCCCATGTTGCACAGAGATCCCATGTCGGCTAAGAGCAAAACTCCTTGGGCGGTATGCATCCCTCGTAGCATGGCCGTCATGCGGTCAAGGATTTCTTGGGGCTTCATCTCCAGCGGCATATCTAGGGCGATGAGGTTGGTGTCGCTGAGGCTGAAGAGCCTCTGGGCGACTTCCACCATGGAGCTGGCTGTACTGCGGCCGTGGGTGGCCACAATGATAATGGGGTGTTCGTCTATGGTTTCGTCTTCTGAGGATTCCACGAGGAGAGCAATATAGGCCACCTCCATGTCCGGCACCTTCACCCGGTAGCGCGCGGTAATGCGATTCCTTATTTCCAAAGCCACCTGATAATAGGGGCTGTTCTCCTCGGCGCCGCTATTTAGTTCCGGGTAGGGAATAACTTCTTTGGCCTTCACCCGTTTCAAAAAGGCGGACAGATGCAGACTGAAGGCGTAGAGAAAGCGATCCCGGAAACTGCGGTTGAGCTTCTTTTGCACAAAGAGCGCCATTTCCTCCGCAAAATCTAAAATGGAGGCATCTACTATTTTTAAGAGTCGTTCCCGGGTGGTGAGATTCACGGCGTTTTTCTCATTGTATAGGGAACGCACATACACATTCACGTCGGCGGCCAAAATTTCCTTTATCAGCTCGTCGCTGATACCCTCGTCCTGTAGCAAGGCCACCTTGTCCTCCACCACTCGGTATAGGCTGAAGTCATCGTTTTCCCCTTCCTCTGTCGCCATGGATCCTCCCTCCGGGGAAATCTGCACCGGATCCGTCAAGCGTTTGGCCAGTTCCGCCAGCACCCGACGGTCGGCGGAAAGGGTAATTAGCCCGTTCTTCACTTGTGGAGGGAGCATTCTGAACTCCACTTCGATAAAATCCGGGTTGTCAATGCTGTTTAAAAAAGCTTGGGCGCAGAGGAGTTTGATGTTGGACTTCAGCTGTCCCACGTTGCCGGCGCCGATACTGCCAATCAGGGCTTTGATGGATTCCACCCCGATGCGAATGGGTTTTTTCACGCGCTGGGCTTCTTCCACAAACAGGCGACGAATAATCTCCAGCTTCTCTTCCAGCGTCCTTTCCGCCAAAGGTCTGATGGTGATGATGTTGGGGATACGGCGCACGAAGGTACGGGTCAGCGCGGAATCCGGGTCTTCGGTGGTGGCGCCGATGATGAGAACTTTGGCCTTACGCCCCCGGGTGGTTTCCCCCAAGCGACTAAAAGTCCCCGTGTCCATGAAATAAAAAATCATCTCTTGGCCTTCCGGTGGGAGGCGGTGAATTTCGTCCAGAAACAGCACTCCTCCGTCGGCGGCTTCCACGAGGCCGCTTTTGGCGCTGTCCGCCCCGGTGAAGGCTCCCTTGACGTGGCCGAAAATCTGCGAGATAAGGAGCTGAGGATTGTTGTAGTAGTCGGCGCAGTTAAAAGTGATAAAAGGCGAGTCGGCGTTAAAGCGTTGCATAATCTTGCCGTACTCAAACATCAGGTGGGCAAAGAGGGTTTTGCCCACGCCGGTTTGTCCCACGATTAAAGTGTGGAGGCCGTCGGGAGGATAGAGAATGGCGGCCTTGGCCTGTTCCACTTGGGTTTTTAGGCTCCCCTCGGCGCCGATAAGTTGTCTAAACGGGCTAAGAGTATCTTTTTTCCCGATACACTCCTCCCAAGAAACAAATTGCGCGGCTCCGGGAGGGAGTTTGCGACCCAGCAAAGACTCTAGGGCTTGGCGTTCAAAATACTTCACCGGCCGTCCCATTATTTTTATGATTTGTCCCCGGCGGTGCAGGTCGTTAAGTTCTTTGGAAACATTGCTGCGAAACATCTCCAAGGCATCGGCAATCTCTTGGGCTTCAATCCCGGCGTGGTCTTTTAAGTCGCTCAGGGTAGAGTCCAAAGATTTTTGCCGGATGTAGTCAAAAACCCGTTCAATACGCTTTGGCACGGACGCTCCTCCTTCTTGATACAGTTTTATTTATTATAGCATGTGTATCAATAAAAAAGAAGAGCATGACGAAATATTAGGTCACGGGAAATTTTTTTGGCCTTTCGCTGTTTACTGTGGGTAGCCTGATTTAACGGTGTAGAGCGAGGTCGCCCTTGGCGGCACAGCCATCCGTTGTTTCGCTTCTCAGTTATACATACCTAAGCCAGCGTTGAGTCAAGGGCTTGACGCGA
>JAFVEM010000064.1 GCA_017476005.1 Selenomonadaceae bacterium
CGCCAAATCTCTTTTACCCCTTGCTCCGTTAGCTCGGCGATGTATTCTTTATCATCAATTTGCTTGAGAGCTTCCTCGGCGAGAGGCATGAGTTCCTCTTCTGCGGTGATTCCCTTGGCGGCTTTTAGCTCTAGGATTACCCCGGGAGAGGCGTTATTCACCGGGAAGAAGGCGATATCGAACCGGCCGTAGCCCGACTCCCGGTTGGATTTTACCCGGTAGTCGCCCTCCATTAAGACCGTTAGCTCCAGCATGAGGCCGTGGTAAAAACTTTCTCCATCGCCGGTGTCGTGGTAGCTGACCATGTCCCGAAGTACCCGGCGCAGGTATTTTTGAAAAGCCGCGGCGCGCCCCTCTGTCATAGCGTCCAGCATATTGTAGAGCAGGACTTCGCCGCCCCGGCCGGTGAGGTGGGTTAAAATTTCTCGTTTGTAGGCTGATAAAACCTCCCGATTGGGAATTTTGAGTAGACACCAGTCGATAAAATTACGGTCTTGATATTGCTTCACGGACTTAAGATAGCCGGAAGTCATAAGCATCATGTAGAGGGCGTTGGGGTTTTCCTTTATTTCAGGATAAATTACCCCTTCATCTATCATGGCTTTTACCGTTTGAAAATTCACCAAACCGGTAAGTTCTTCCCGGCGCTGCCCGTCAATTCTTTTGAGCAATTCATGGAGAATGACGTTGCCGGAGGTGTTAAGCCAGTAAGGGGCAAAAGTGCAATTATTGTCAACGTATTTAATCACTGACCAAGGATTATATATTTCGGTTTCCCCAAAACGGTAGCCATCGTACCATTCTTTTAATTCCGTCATCTTGTTCCCTACGCCGTTATCCATGAGGAGCCTTTCCGCCTCCTGCGCCGTAAAGCCCAAGATCTCACTGTATTTATAAGACAGCACCGAGCAAACGTCTAAATTGTTCAGGTCGCTGAAGATACTTTCCTTCGATACCCTCGACACCCCGGTGAGGACAGCAAAATCTAGATAATCATTGGTCTTTAGGGCGGCACCCAAGAAACGCTTCATAAACAAGATACAGTCTTTATAATAGTCGTATTCCCAGGAAGCAATAATGGGGGCGTCGTATTCGTCTAGGAGGAGAATGGGCTTCTTGCCGTAGTACAAGTAGAGGTAACGGCAAAGGTCGGCTAGGGCGTTTTCCATGGTGGGGCGATCGGCGCTGTGGCTACGAATTTGCCGGAAAGTATTCTTATCCGTTTCATCCAAGGCCGCCGAATCCAATAGGAATAGATAATCCCGATAAAGTTTTGACAAACAAAGCGCCATCTTCGTCATTTCCAAGTCAAAGCTATCTTGTTGCACCTCTTTGAGTGTCAAAAAAATCACCGGCCGGGAGCCTTGCTTTTGCATATACTCCTCCCCGGCCTTTTCTATGTCTAACCCGGCGAAAAGAGCGCGATTCTCCTCCGCCTCCTCCAGCGTAAAAAAGTAACGGAGCATGGACAGCGTCAAGGTTTTCCCGAAACGCCGGGGGCGCGTGAGGAGGGTTACTTTGCTGTGGCCGTCCACAAGCTCTTTGATGAAGCGAGTCTTGTCCACAAAGTAATAGTTTTTTTCCCGAAGCTCCTTGAAATTGTCCACGCCGATGGGCATGGTGAATTTAGGTCGCGGCATAGGGGGTTCCTCCTTCTAAAATTTGATTTCGCCCCCATTTTAGCACGACGGCTACCCAAATGCATTATTTTCCCCACAAAAACGGCGGCGAGATATACTGTTTGTCTATTCACCAAAATTCGGTTCCTGTTGTTTCATATAGCCGTTAATCGTAGCGGCGATGTACTTAGGCGAAAATTTCCTTGCAAAATGTCAAAATGTCAAATATAATTATGGCGAAAAAAAGAGGAAAAAGGCCGTTTAAGGCGAAGGTGAAGTAAGAAGGTGATTAGTATGAGGAACATTGCCGACCTCATCGAAGAATACATTCTACGGCAACTGGCCGCCCAGCAAGATGGCAAGGTGGAACTCAGGCGCACGGATATCGCCGACGAGATTTCCTGCGCCCCTTCCCAGATAAGTTATGTGCTCTCCACGCGTTTCACCCAAGACAAAGGCTTTGTGGTGGAGTCGCGACGCGGCCTCGGCGGCTATATTCGCATTGTACAAGTACCCCTTAACAATTTGGTTTATCAGGATATGCTGGAGAAAATCACCGCCGAAACGGAATTTTCCGAGGTGCAATCCATGGTGCGCTACCTCCTGCAACATCAAATGATAACCAGCCGAGAAGCGGCTCTCATGATGCAAGTGATAAACTCCGCCTACGAATCCCCCACTATGCCCCCTGCCGAACGAACTCGTCTGATAAAAACCATGTTACTCACCCTAGAGAATTTTTCTTAAAGAAAGAAGGTAAAGACTCTCATGCTTTGCGATGATTGCGGCCAAAACGAGGCTCAGGTACACATTGTGCAAATAGGTCCCGACGGTCGCCTCGAAAAAAATCTCTGCGAGAACTGCGCCAAAGAGTACGGCGGCAATATATATGCCCCCCAAAACGAAGGGGTGTCCCTAAACGATTTTTTGAAAGGAGTCTTTGGGGGCGCCAACGCGGTGCGCAGCCAAGATCCAACGGCTTGCCCTAACTGCGGTATGCGTTATCAGGATTTTCAAGCCACGGGCAAAATCGGTTGCGCCGTGTGCTACACTACTTTTCGTTCTGAGTTGGAGCCGCTACTTAGGCGCATTCACGGCTCCAGCCCTCACAGCGGCAAAATACCTCGGCGTACCGGCGGCGTCATGGCCACCAAGCAAAAAATCACCATCCTGCGAAGAAATCTGGATAAGGCCGTAGCCCAAGAAGAATACGAAAAAGCTGCCCAATACCGCGATAAAATTCGTGAACTGGAACAACTATTAGCCCAAGGGGAAGGAGGCGCCGCCGGTGGAAATGAATGATATTTTTCGTACCCCCACGCTACCGGGGTTTAGCCCTACCGGAAAAGACGGGGACGTGGTACTGGTGAGCTTCGTGCGGCTGGCGCGAAATTTCCGCCAGCTTCCCTTCCCCGGCCGCGCCGGATTCCAGCAACTGCAAGCAGTGGCCAGCATGGCCGCGTCCCTCCAAGGGGATTTGGAAAACGCCTTTGGCGAATCCTTTGACCTAATTGATATGAACGCCATCACCCCTTTGGAACGGGAGGTACTCGCGGAAAAACATCTGGTTAGCCAAAGTTTCCTCCAAAACCCCCAATATCGCTTGGTGCTGGTTAGTCAAGATCGGCGCATCTCCGTTATGGTCAACGAAGACGACCACCTGCGCATTCAAGGACAAGCTCCGGGACTAGATTTAAACACCCCGTTGGAGGCGGTCTCCAAAGTAGATGATACCGTGGAAAGCCGACAAGACATGGCCTTTGACGAGGATTTTGGCTATTTGACGGCTTGCCCCACGAATTTAGGCACGGGGCTTAGAGCATCCGTCCTCCTACATCTCCCGGGACTGGTTTACACCCGGAACATGAACAACATTATCAATATTTCCCCCCAACTTGGGCTGGCGGTGCGCGGACTTTACGGCGACGACCGGGAAGTGGTGGGCAATATTTTCATCATGTCCAACCAACTCACCCTAGGTTTTTCGGAAAAGGAAATCATCGACAATCTCAAAAGCGCCGTGACGGAAATTATTGCCCACGAACGACGGGCGCGGAAAGCTATCGAGCTTTACCGCAAGGACAGACTGGCGGACGATGTCTGGCGAGCTTACGGCATTTTGCGCTACGCACGCTACCTGTCCCAAAAGGAAGCATTGGAACTGATCAGCAAGGTGCGGCTGGGCATGGATATGCACCTCATTGACGAAGTGGATGAAAAATGTTACGACGGCCTCCTTATCGGGGGACGCACCAGTTTTCTCCAAAATGCGGCCGGCAGCGACAATATGTCCGGAGCGGAAGTCGATAAGCTCAGAGCCGACATGGTACGCCGCATCCTCATGGCCTATCGCGCCGAAGGGAGGACGGGAGCATGAGCCTCCAGTATCGCTTTACCAATCGCGCCCTGAAATCCGTGGAATTTGCCAAGGTGTTGGCGCAAAATATGCAAGCCGAATACATTGGCACGGAGCATTTATTGCTGGGCATAGCTTACGACCAAGGGGGCGTGGCCGCTCGGGCTTTGGCGGAAATGGGTATCGACTTCCCCACCTTGCAAATGGAAGTCATGCAAATGGAAGGGGAAGAAACGGATAGCTCCAATCCCTACTACACCCCACTGGCCAAACAAGTCATGGAGCAAACCTTGGAGGCGGCCGGTTCCCTAGGGCATAACTACATCGGCACGGAACATATTTTGCTGGGACTTTTGAACGTGCAGGACTGCGCCGCCATGCGAGTGCTGAACAATTTAGGCGTGGAGGCATCTCTACTAAGACAAACGGTGCTGAACCTCTTGGGGAGCCTTGAGCAATTCCCCGGCCAGCCCGGCCGCGCCAGCAAAAAATCCAATACCCCCCTCCTCGACAAATACGGGCGCAATCTAAACGCCATGGCCGGCAACGAAGAAATGGATCCCGTCATCGGCCGCACCAAGGAAATTCAACGGGTTATTCAAATCCTTTCTCGGCGCACCAAGAACAATCCAATTCTCATCGGCGAACCGGGAGTGGGGAAAACGGCCATCGCCGAAGGACTGGCGCAACGCATCGTCCAAGGGGATGTCCCCATGACTCTCCGGGAAAAACGGGTTTTCTCCCTCTCCATGGCTTCCATGGTGGCCGGCGCCAAGTACCGTGGGGAATTTGAAGAGCGGCTCAAAGGTACCATGGAGGAAATTATTCGCGCCAAAAATATTATCCTCTTCATCGATGAAATCCATACCTTAGTGGGAGCCGGCGCCGCCGAAGGAGCTTTAGATGCGGCCAACATCATGAAACCGGCGCTGTCTCGGGGCGAGGTGCAGGTTATCGGCGCCACCACTTTGGACGAGTACAAGAAACATCTGGAGAAGGATGCGGCTCTTTCCCGGCGTTTCCAGACCATTATGGTGGAGGAACCCACCGTGGATGACGCTATGGAAATTCTGCGCGGCATCAAGGATAAATACGAGAGTTTTCACCGCGCCCAAATCGATGACGAAGCGGTGAGCGCCGCCGTGAAACTTTCCCATCGTTACATTTCCGACCGTTTCCTGCCGGATAAGGCCATCGACCTCATGGACGAAGCGGCCTCCAAGGTACGCATGAGCGAGGCATTGCAGCCGGAGGAAATGAAAGCGCTGGAGGAGCAGGAAAAGCACCTAAACAGCGAAAAGGAAGCGGCCATCGCTGCCCAAGAATACGAGCGAGCGGCCTACTATCGCGACGAGGCTCGCCGGGTTAAGGCCAAACTGACGGCGGCCAGAAAACAACTGGCCAGAAAAGAAAACACCCCCATCACCGTCACCGCCGACGATATTGCCGATGTGGTATCTCTTTGGACGGGCATCCCGGTACATCAAATCGCGGCGCAGGAATCGGAAAAACTGCTGAACCTAGAAAAAATTCTCCACGAGAGGGTTATCGGGCAAAACGAAGCCATCGCCGCCGTTGCTCAAGCGGTACGCCGCGCCAGAGCGGGACTTAGAGATCCCAAGCGTCCCATCGGGTCTTTCCTCTTTTTAGGGCCTACCGGCGTGGGAAAAACCGAACTGGCAAGGGCTCTCGCCACGGCTCTCTTTGACAGCGAAGAATCCATTGTGCGTTTTGATATGTCCGAGTACATGGAAAAATATTCCGTGTCGCGGATGGTAGGGGCGCCTCCCGGTTATGTAGGCTATGAAGAAGGGGGACAATTGACGGACGCAGTGCGTCGCCACCCCTATTCCATCATTCTCCTAGACGAGATAGAAAAGGCTCATCCCGATGTGTTTAACCTGCTCCTGCAAGTTTTGGAGGACGGTAGGCTTACCGACGGTCACGGTCGTACCGTTGATTTCCGCAATACGGTTATCATTATGACCTCCAACGCCGGTGCCAGCCACCTGCGTTCCGAATCCACCGCCATGGGATTTGCCGTGGGGGATAACAGCCCGGAGGGAGAATACGAACGGGCGAAAAAAAGGGTGCTGGAGGAAGTAAAGCGCCTCTTTAAGCCGGAGTTTTTGAACCGGGTAGATGAACAGCTGGTCTTCCATGCTTTGGGCAAGGAGGAACTGAGGGAGATAGTGGAAATTCTGCTGAAAGACGTGCGTAAGCGTCTGGGGGAAAAGAATATCGACCTTGCCGTGTCCGACGCCGCCAAAGATTTATTGGTAGGCAAGGGGACTGATTTCAAATACGGCGCCAGACCCTTAAAACGCGCCATCCAAAAGATGGTGGAGGACGAAATGGCCGCCGGACTCCTTGCCGGCGAATTTGCCGCCGGCGATACCATCGAAGTATCCGCCGCAGATGGCGGCGAAGGTAGCGACGGCAAAACTGCGGCCAAACTCACCTTCAGCAAACGCGAGGCGACAGTCAATGAACCGGCAACGGCGGAGGCGTGATTATTTGGCCGAGCCGCAAGCGCTTCGTCGCCTTGGCAATTTATGCCTAAACTTTTTTTGGGCTATGGTGTGGCTGGGGCGGTTTGCTATTAGGATGCTCGTGAAACTAAAAAAATAATAAAGGGGCTGTCGCACGAAGGAAAAAATTCTTCGTGTGACAGCCCCTCTTTTCGGCGTTATCCCAAAGGCACCGGCGTTCGTTCTCGCTGGCTAAAAGTAAGAGACTCTCTATAGCCACATTCCTTGGCGTACTCTATGGCCTCGGCGATGAAGCGACCGCAATCCTCCGGTTTATGGGCATCGGAAGAGGTGATGATGGGCAGGTCGTACTTTTCGGCCAGTCGCAAAAAATCCGGGTAGGGGGAAATCTCGGCTATGGGGTAGCGATAACGGGTGCCGGTATTGACATCCACCGCCATGTTGGCCTTTTTAAGCGCCTTGGCCACTCGCTCTAGGTAGGGTGTAACGTCAAAATCCGGTAAGTAGCGAAAGAGCCGGATATTAAAGGGATGACCTAAAATATCATACAACCCGGAGGCGCAAAGATTTTCTACCTCTTCGGCGTACCATTCATAAATTTCTTCTAAGGGATGGCGCTCCCACTCGTCCTTTATTTCCGCCGAATCATAAGCCCAGCCTTTAAGAAAATGCACCGAGCCGATGATGTAGTCAAATGAGTAGGCCGCGAGGATTTGCCGCACCTTGTCTTGGTCGCGGAAATTGCAGACTTCAATGCCGGTTTTAACGGCGTGTTTCGCCTTGAGTTTTGCCATGAAGGCAAAATACTCGTCTAAAGTATATTTGAACTTGTTCTTCTTCAGCCATTGACGCTGAAAAATCCCTACGGGGGAATCGTCCAAGATTAAATCCGCGTAGTACAGCTCCTGAAATTCCGGGAAGGTGTGGGAGTGTTCGCTGATGCCTAGTTCCTCGATTCCTCGCGCGGCGGCGGCATCAAAAAAACCTTGCGCCCAACTTTCAGCGTAAGAGCCGTACTCGAAGTGCATATGATAATCCGTTTTCAACGGCTCGTTACCTCCTTGCCGCATAGGCCTTGGGCAATTAAATCTTCGATGGCGTGAATAACTCCGTGTTCGGCGTTACTCTTGGCTTGGAAGCGCGCCAATTCCTTTATTTTCGGCAAAGCGTTGGCCATGGCAAAGCTATAATACACGGAACTCATCATTTCCGCGTCGTTCATGTAATCCCCGAAGGCGGCGCACTCCATGGGGGTGATGTGGAGTTTCCTTTGCACCTTTTGAATGGCCAAACCTTTGTTGATGCCGAAAGCCATCACATCTACCCAGTAATCACTGGCTAGTACCACCTGCAAGGGGCCGGCAAAGGGTTGCACCTTGGGATAAATGCGCGCGGCGGCTTTTCCCTCGGGGTCAAAAAAAGAAATCTTAATCGGTTCGTCATCCACCGCGCGAAAATCTGTCACCGTGTTGGTTCGGGTAAAATATTTGTGCAACTCGTCCATAAAGGCCTGCTCGTCCTGCGTGTTCAGCACATAGCCGTCCTTCAAACCGCAATAAACTCGCAACACACCCTCGTCATCGGCCACAGCGTCCAACACCTGATAAGCCAGCACTTTTCGCATGGGACTGGCCGAAATTATCTTGCCTTTATAACGCACCATGGTGCCGTTTTCGGCGACAAACATAAAATCGTTCTTATACTTGGGAAAACTTTCCAGCAGGGAATAATACTGCCGCCCACTGGCGGGGGCGAACATGACGCCTCTGGCCTTGAGTTTTGCTATCACTTCGTCGAACCCCGGGGGCAGCATTCCCTTATCGTCTAAAAGCGTCCCGTCCATATCGGACATAATTAGTTTTATCATAATGGCCTCCTGTGCTATAATGCTCACATACGCCTACTATAACATAAATTGGGGAGAAAAGAGGAGATTTTTTTGGAACTGCGTTATATAAGTACCAGAGGCAATGCCGAGGAGCTTACCGCCGCCGAAGCTATCATAAATGGGTTGGCCGCCGATGGTGGGCTGTACGTCCCCACCGCTATTCCCCAGGTGACGCCGGAATTTTTGACTTCCCTTACCACCCTGTCCTACGAAGAGCGCGCCGCGAAAATTCTGGCGCTCTTTCTCACGGACTATACCGCCGGCGAGTTGCGGAACTGCTTGACGCGAGCCTATGGCGACGATAAATTTGACGACCCTCGTTGCGCCCCCGTAGAGTGCCTGACGGATACGAACATTTTGGAATTGTGGCACGGCCCCACCAGCGCTTTTAAGGATATGGCTCTGCAACTCCTGCCCCAGCTTTTGGGTACGGCGCTCCGCAAAAAGGGCGAGGAGCGGACGGTACTTATTTTGGTAGCCACCTCCGGGGACACGGGGAAGGCGGCCATGGCCGGGTTCGCCGATGTTCCCGGCACGAAAATCATGGTCTTTTACCCTCATGGAGGAGTAAGCCCCGTACAAGAGAAGCAAATGCTTACCCAAAAGGGCGCCAACGTGAATGTGACCGCCGTTCGCGGCAATTTTGACGACGCCCAAAACGGGGTGAAGGAGATTTTTAACGACGCCGCTTTTAGCGAAGAACTTCTCCGCCAAGACGTAAAACTATCTTCGGCCAACTCCATTAACTGGGGGCGTCTCGCGCCGCAAATAGTTTACTATTTCAGCGCTTACGCCGATTTGCTCAAGGCCGGCAAAATTCAGTTGGGAGCGGAAATAAATTTCAGCGTCCCCACGGGGAATTTTGGGGACATTTTGGCCGCCTACTACGCGAAACTGATGGGTCTCCCCATACACAAACTCATTTGCGCCTCCAACGCCAACAATGTGCTGACGGATTTCCTCCGTACCGGCCTTTACGATAGGAAGCGTCCCTTCTTTAAAACCATCACCCCCTCCATGGATATTTTAATTTCCAGCAACCTAGAGCGGCTCCTTTACCACATCACGGAGAACGCCGCTCAGGTAAAGGCGTGGATGGAGGAACTAAGGCAAACGGGACGTTACCAAGTAGATGAGGGGACTTTGGCCAAAATCCAAGCCCTTTTCTGGGCGGACTGGACAGACGACGAGGGTACCAAAGACATGATTCGCCTCGCCTTTGCTAGGGAAAATTATGTGCCGGACACCCATACCGCCGTGGCTTGGCGCGTGGCCGAAAATTACCGCAAGGAAACGGGGGACAGCCGCCCCATGGTGGTTGTTTCCACCGCCAGCCCTTATAAATTCGCCCCTCACGTTCTCGCGGCCTTAGGTGAGAACGACCTACCGGAGGATGAGGCGGTCATGTTTGATCGTTTGCACAAAAAGAGCAAACTAACGATACCGCGAGGATTAGCCGCTCTGCGTAACGCCCCCCTCCTGCATAACAACCTGTGCCAGCGAGAAGAAATGGCCGCTCGGGTGCTGGCTTTCGCCAAAAAATAATTTTTTTGATAGGCAGGAATATCACCCAAAACAGCGAATAGGAAGAGTGTGACAGGAAATCCCAAAAATCTATTACGGGGTGCAGGGGCTTTAAGTCCCTGCCAGAGTCAAGGGACAGAGTCCCTTGTGGGGTTTGGGGCAAAGCCCCAAAAAAGAAAAAGAAAGAGGTAGAGAGTATGGCAAACGTTGATCTGAGCAAATACGGCATCACGGGAGTAACTGAAATCGTACACAATCCTTCTTATGAGGATTTGTTTGCGGAGGAGACCAAACCTGACTTGACGGGGTTTGACAAAGGTCAGGTAACGGAACTCGGCGCTGTCAACGTCATGACGGGGGTTTATACCGGCCGTTCTCCCAAGGACAAATTCATCGTTATGGACGAGAACTCGAAGGATACCGTCTGGTGGACTTCCGACGAATATAAGAACGACAACCATCCGGCGAGCCAAGAGGCTTGGAAGGCCGTGAAGGAGATTGCTCAGAAGGAGCTGTCGGGTAAAAAACTCTATGTGGTAGATGCTTTCTGCGGCG
The DNA here is from genome assembly GCA_017476005.1 of Selenomonadaceae bacterium. Taxonomy (GTDB): domain Bacteria; phylum Bacillota; class Negativicutes; order Selenomonadales; family Selenomonadaceae; genus RGIG5097. The sequence continues at coordinate 10,435 of JAFVEM010000064.1, forward strand.
CCAACAAGGACACTCGCATGGCGGTTCGCTTCATCATGGAAGTGGCTTGGCAGGCGCATTTTGTCACCAATATGTTTGTAAAGCCCAGTAAAGAAGAATTGGAGAACTTTGAGCCGGACTTCATCGTCTATAACGCTTCCAAAGCCAAGGTGGAGAATTTCAAAGAACTGGGATTGAACTCCGAGACGGCAGTGGTCTTTAACATCACCAGCCGGGAGCAGGTTATCATCAATACTTGGTACGGCGGCGAGATGAAGAAGGGTATGTTCTCCATGATGAACTACTACCTGCCGCTGAAAGGCATCGCCTCCATGCACTGCTCCGCCAATACCGACAAAGAGGGCAAGGACACCGCCATTTTCTTCGGCCTCTCCGGCACCGGCAAGACCACCCTTTCCACCGATCCCAAGCGTCTCCTTATCGGCGACGACGAGCATGGTTGGGACGACGAGGGCGTGTTCAACTTCGAGGGCGGTTGCTATGCCAAGGTCATTAACCTAGACAAGGAGTCCGAGCCTGACATTTACAACGCCATCAAGCGCAACGCTCTCTTGGAGAACGTGACGGTGGATAAAGACGGTAAGATTGACTTTGCCGACAAGAGCGTTACCGAGAACACGCGCGTGTCTTATCCCATCGACCATATTAAGAACATCGTCAAGGGCAAGGTGGCCGACAAATCCGCCGCGCCTCCGGCCAAGAGCGTTATCTTCCTGTCGGCGGATGCCTTCGGCGTACTGCCCCCGGTTTCCATTCTCACGCCCGAGCAGACCCAGTATTATTTCCTGTCGGGCTTCACGGCGAAATTGGCCGGTACCGAGCGCGGCATCACCGAGCCTACCCCCACCTTCTCCGCCTGCTTCGGCCAAGCCTTCCTCGAACTCCATCCCACGAAGTACGGTCAAGAACTGGTGAAAAAGATGGAAGCCAACGGCACCAAGGCGTATTTGGTTAATACCGGTTGGAACGGTACGGGCAAGCGCATTTCCATCAAGGACACTCGCGGCATCATCGACGCTATCCACAGCGGCGCCATTAAGACCGCCCCCACCAAGAAGATTCCCTACTTCAATCTCGAAGTTCCCACGGAGCTTGAGGGCGTAGATCCCAAGGTCTTAGACCCCAGAGACACCTATGCCGATCCTGCCGAATGGGACAAGAAGGCCAAAGATTTGGCACAGCGCTTCGTCAAGAATTTCGTAAAGTATCAGGGCAACGATGCCGGCAAGGCATTGGTAGCTGCCGGCCCTCAGGTGTGAGGAAAATTTTAGGTCTGACGGCCTAGCAAAAAACACTCCGCGCGTAGCTGATAGCTTTGGCGCGGAGTGTTTTTCAATTATTTTTATTTTCGTCTTCCGGTACGCTGGTTTTGAAATAAACAATTGCCCCCAGTTCGACCGCAATGGCTATCAAAGCGACAATGGGAACCACGGAGGTTCCTCCGGCATCAATCCATTTCGTACCCCACTGCCACCAATAGAGCGTGACTGCAATTGCAATTATGAACATGATGCCGAACCACAAAATCTGAGCCGCCCAAAATTCAATCCCCGGCGAATTCTGTTGCACGGCTGCTTTCATAGCTATCGCCTCCTACATTGCTATTCGGATTTTTTCGTAAATATAATACCCTCTTGGATCAATAAAAGCAAGTTTTTTTTGCATATACCATGACTTCTACCGGCGCTGTTTGGGGGGAGGAAATGGCGCCTTGTTTGTCGAAATGCTATCAGCGGAGAAAGGCAACTCGAAACAAAAGCAGACGCATTGAAGTGGAGGTTTGGCCAAATATGAACCGAAAAAAAATTGTGGTTATTTCCATGGTGAAGAATGAGGCTGATGTAATCGAAAGTTTCGCTCGCCATGTTTTTACCTTTGCCGACGAACTTATCATTGCCGATCATACCAGCGGTGATAAGACCTATGAGATTTTAACGGCGCTTAAAGACGAAGGACTGCCCATTTTCCTCAGCACCTACCGGCAGGTAGAGCTGGCTCATGCCGAGGTGATGAATGATCTTTTGCAGCGAGCGCTCTACGAACATGGAGCGGATTTAGTCTTACCCATGGATGGGGATGAGTTCTTGGTTAATACGGAAAACGATACGCCCTGTCGCGCTATTTTGGAAACCTTAGATGAGAGTCAAATGTATTGTCTGCGGTGGCGACAGTATGAGCCGCGTTTTCCCCATGAGGAGGAAGCTCGTTTTCTCCTCTCGCGGCCTTGTAGGCGTACCCGTGATTTTGTCGGAGGACAAAAAACAATCGTAGGCGCGCAGATAGCCAAGCAAGCCGGGTTCTGTTTGGGGCAGGGTACCCATTTTGCCTATTGGGCTGATGGTAGCGGTCAAGTACCTACGACGGTGGCGCCGGTAGTGCATACCGCTCATTTTCATTGGCGTAGCGACGAGCAATATGCCGCCAAAGTGGCTACCAGTTGGATAAATAACGTGGCTAAATATTCGAATTACACCCCCACGGCCAACTATCTCAAAGAATACTACTATGAAATGGCGCAGGGGCTACCGATTCAGGCCGAAAATCAGCTAAAAGACCCTGAGGATTTCGACCTCACTCCTTATGTGACGGAATTACCCCTGCGCTATTCCACCGACGTCCGGCCAAAGCCCCTACGAAACCTGATGGGGGCGGCGGTACTTATGGCCGAGGCTTATCATAACAGAAAGGTCTTGGAGCAAAAGCAAACTGCTACCGTGGTATTGCCTTATGCCGACGACGTTGCCGATTTGGAACGGCGGCTCACGCTGGCGCTGGCGGAAAATTATCCCCACAAAGAAATTTTTATCTTAAACAACGCCCTAGACGGGGTCGATATCGCATTGCCCCCGGAGCTTAAAGGGCAGGTAACGGTGCTGAGGGATACCTCCACCGAAGACACCTTGGAGCAGCTGGCGCGACTGGCCACCGGTGAGTTTTTCCAGTGGATTCTGCCCGGAGAGAAAGCGCAGCCCGATAAGCTCATGGCCATGGTGGCCTCCATTTCATCTCAAGACTATCCCTTGAAAGTGATTTGTTCCAACGGTCATATAGTATCGCCGGACGCCAACGGTCGGCAATGGACGCTGGCGATGACCAGTAATTTTATGATGCTCAAGCCTGCGGCTTGGCTTGAGCTAATTTTGAAAAACGGCTTCTATCCGGCTGAGGGATTAGCGGCAGTCCTCATGCGGCGAGCCGTGGTGGAAGAATGTCAGTGGTTTAAAGGGTGTTTCCTCGATGGAACGCCCCTGCCCTTTGTCATGTGGGTGGTTATGTCGCGACGAATGGCGGCTCTTTGGCCTGTTTACGCCTGCGCTATCTTCCAGGAACCCCGGTATGAGCAAGATGCCAAGGTTTGGACAGCGGCGGATTTTAGTCGTCATCAGCTGGAGTGGCAAGCGGCTCGCGCCGAGCTGGGCGCCTAAGCTTTAGCTCCCTCGTCCCCCTCTATCAGGGGGCAATTTTTTTTGCCAAACCCAGCCTATTGCGTTATAATAGAAAAATGAATTTAAAATGAACTGAGAGGTGCGTTGTGAAATATTTTTATTTGGTGCTGGGGGTGGCGCTAACGGTGGGCGGAGGATTGCTCGTCGGCGGCGATTCGCTTTGGCTGGGGCTTGGCTTTATCGCCATGGGGCTTGGCGCAGGGGCGCAAGGCGTGAAAAAAATCCGGCAGGAGAATCTGCTCTACCGTCTAAAACAGGCGGAAAATATTTCCGCCGAGCGAGCGGCGCTATTGCAAGCCAGCTACGACAAGGCCGTAAGCGATTTTCAGACCTTGGATGAGGCGCGAAAAAAATTAACCGAGCCGGCTTTACTGCAGCAAGTAAACCGCTTGCAAACCATCTCCCGGGATCTCCTGCGCTACCTAGAGAAACACCCGGAAAAAATTGCCTTGGCGCAACGCTTCATCGACTACTACCAAGACCGAGCGGTGGTGCTGGTGGAAAAATATCAGGATTTTGCCGCCACGCATCTCACCGGCGATGAAATTCTTTCCATGCAAGAACGACTGCGCACGGCGTTGAACGGGCTGGATGAGGCTTACGAGGAGCAATTCCGTCGGATTTTAAGCGACCAGTTCATGGATTTGGATGCCGAGCTAAAGGTCATGGAGCAGACCATGGCCGCCGAAGGTATAAAGGTCAGGGACACGACAGACACGGCCTATCCGCCCACGGATTTTACCGGAGAAGATTCGCCGCAATTTGGCAAGTTGCGTCCTTTCCCTCAAGGAGTTTCCTCCACGGCCGGTCTAATCATTCCTCCGGAGCAGCTCAGAGACGTGAAACGCACCAGAGTTATACAGGCTCTCTGCGGCATTTTCTTGGGTGGCTTCGGGGTACACAAGTTCTATCAGCGCAAATTCTTCCAAGGGGTGCTGTATGTGCTGTTTTCTTGGACTTTCTTGCCCGGGCTGATTGGGTTCTGCGAGGGTATGCGCTATATGTTCATGCGTCTCGAGGATTTTTATGAGGAATATTATCTGAAGCGTTGACAAGAAAGTGAATCGGGGAGAGAAATACCCAGATAAGTGAGTGCAGAAAGGAGTTTACCATGTCCAGCGAAGAAAAGATTTTGGCGAAACTGGATGCACTGCAGCAGGATGTTGATAGCCTTAAAGGAGCTTTTGACGCTATCGCGCAACATAATCAGGTATCGCCCGGTATGACCAATGAACAACAGAATCATATTCTCGCTTTTATAGATGAAATCCGTAGTATGCCTAAAGATGACGAAGAAACGTTGCGCTTTGGTGAGTTTATGGATGCCGAGAAAGCCCGTAAGGTGGCTCTATATGGGTGAGAACATACAATATTGCCTAGACACTAACATTGTAAGCGACTTTTTGCGCAATCGTGATGATGTAGTGCAATATTTACACGACGCTACCGTAAATGGATGTGGAATATATATTCCCTCCATTGTTTATTACGAAATAACTCGCGGCTATTTAGCTACTCAATCTTGGCATCGCTTGAGTGGTTTTACTACTTTCTTTCAGTCCCTCAAGAGGCTCCCTTTAGAGATGGGTAATCTAAAGGTACTCGACCAAGCTGCCAAAATTTACGACGAACTTCATCGCGGTAAGCAAATTGAAGACAACGACATTTACATAGCGGCCTTAGCTATGGTCAATGGTTGTATCTTGGTAACCGATAACTGGAAACATTTTGGTCGCATTACGGGATTAAAACTTACTAATTGGCGAAATGCAAACATGACATAATGCAGACAAAAGCCAACGCCCAGACCAACTTAAAGGCCGGGTGTCGGCTCTACATAGGCACCGAATGGAGGAAAGCAAATGGCTGACATAAATTTAGCAGATTTGATGCAAGCGCGACAGGCGGAGGCGGCTGTGACCACCGACAAGGCGCTGACCCTTTCCAAAGAACAGGAGATAGCTCAGGTCACCAAAGCGGTGGAAACTTTATCCCCGGAGGAACGGCGGCAAGTGGATGAGCTGAAGGAACGCATCAACTTGATGGACTCCACCACGGCGCTGTCTTACGGCAGTGAAGCCCAAAAGGAAATCGCCGATTTTTCCAATAACATCCTCTCCAGCGTCCGAGGTAAAGACAGTGGACAGGTGGGTGCGCTCCTCGGGGAGCTAGTTACGAAGGTTAAGGAATTCGAGCCGGAGGAAGAAAAGAGTTTTTTCCGGAAACTCCCCCTTATCGGCAGTATCGCGAACAAGGCCTCCAACATTATGGCGGACTACGACAAACTTTCCACTCAAGTGGAAAAAATCCAAGGGGAGCTGGAAAAGGCCAAGATGCGCATGATGAAGGATGTGGTCATGTTCGACGGCCTGTACGAAAAAAATCTATCCTACTTCAAAGCCCTGCAACTATACATCAGAGCCGGCGAGGAAAAGCTGGAGGAGATGCGCAGCGCTACCTTGCCCAAACTGCGCCAGCAGGCTTCCGCTTCCGGGGATCCCATGGCGGTGCAAGTGGTAAACGACTTTGAAAACAGCGTGGAACGCTTTGAAAAGAAGGTACACGACTTAAAACTCAGCAAGACCATCGCCATCCAAACGGCGCCCCAAATTCGGCTGATCCAAAACAACGACAAAATTCTGGTGGATAGAGTGCAGACCGCCATCTACAACACCATCCCCCTGTGGAAGAATCAGCTGGTTATCGCCTTGGGGCTTTCGCGGCAACAGCAGGTCTTGCAACTGCAACGCGCCGTGTCGGACACCACCAACGAGCTTTTGAAACGCAATGCGGAATTGCTTAAAACCAACACCGTAGAGACCGCCCGGGAAAACGAGCGAGGCATTGTGGATATTGCCACCGTGAAAAAGGTCAACGAAGATCTTATCGCCACCATTGAGCAAACCGTCAAGATACAGCAAGAGGGCAGGGAAAAACGTCAGGCCGCCGAACGAGAGCTTTTGGCCATCGAAGAACGACTGAAAGATACGCTCCTCGCCAATAGTCAGAGGTGAACTAAATGAGAAATCAGCGAGTCAGGGTGCAAAACCGCATCCGCTGGCTGGTGGTGGTGCTGATAGCTTTTATGGGGCTGGTGGTACTGCGCTACGCTTGGTTGCAACTGGTGCAGGGAACGGAACTGGCGGAAAGAGTTCGCAATCAAGTGGGGCAGGAGTATTCCATCCAATCCCCCCGAGGAGCCATTTTAGACCGCAACGGCAGGGAACTGGCCATCAGCACCATGACAAAATCCCTCTTTGTGGATCCCAATCATGTGGAAGACCCGGAACAACTGGCCACGGATCTGGCGCCTCTCGTGGGAAAAAGCGTGGACGATGTGCTGGACGATATTGACGTGGGTGGGGGCTTCGTGTGGGTGAAAAGACGCATGGAGCAACCGGAATACGAGGCGGTTCGCGCGCTTATTCGCGAAAAATCCTACGGTTCTTGCTTAGGGTTTCGGGATGAGGCGAAGCGCTATTACCCCAACGATCTGCTGGCGGCTAATGTCATCGGCTTTGTGGGAACCGACGACAAGGGGTTAGACGGTGTAGAACAGGCTCTTGACCCTTACATCAAGGGAGAAATCGAGGAGACGTTCCTTTATACCGATACTCGCGAGCGTCCCATTTTGGAATCTATTTTCGCCAAACGTCGTTATCAAGGGGATCGGTGCAAGACCATCGAGCTGACCATTGACAGCGCCGTGCAGTTCATTGTGGAGCAGGAATTGGATAAAGCCATGGCCGCGAACAGCCCCAAGGCCGTGACCTGCGTCGTCATGGATCCTCAAAACGGCGATATTTTGGCCATGGCTTCCCGTCCCTCCTATAATCCCAATCGCTTTTGGGACTATCAACCGGAAACTTGGAAAAATCGCGCCGTGTCCATCATTTACGAACCCGGCTCCACCTTTAAATCCATGGTGGCGGGGGCGGCTTTGCAAGAAAAAGAAGTTACTCCCAATCAAGTTTTCGTTGATCCCGGTTATGTCATGGTGTCGGGGCGGCGGATTCAAAATTGGAGCGGCGACAGTTTCGGTACCGTCACTTTCACCGAGGTGGTAAAGCAATCCTTGAATACCGGTTTTGCCCAAGTGGGACTTAGGCTCGGCGCGGAAAAATTGGTGCAGTACGCCAAGGCTTTCGGCTTTGGCGAGGCAACGGGCATTGACCTGCCGGGAGAGGAGAGCGGCATCCTGTTTGAGCCGGAGGATATGGTGGATTCGGATATCGCCACCATGTCCATCGGACAAAGTATCGCGGTGACACCCCTGCAACTGGTGACGGCCATGTCCGCCATCGCCAACGACGGGGTACTCTTAAAACCCCATATTGTCAAAGCCATTCGCAACGCTGACGGCAGTGTTTACCAAGAAACCCAAAAAGAAGAAGTGCGCCGGGTGTTAGAATCGGCCACGGACAAAACCCTCATGGGACTCTTGGAACAAGTGGTGGCCACCGGCGGCGGCGGCAAGGCCAGAGTCAGGGGCTATCGCATCGCCGGTAAGACCGGTACGGCGCAAAAACCGATCGAAAATGGCTTAGGCTACATGGATGGACGATATATTGCCTCCTTTTGCGGCTTTGCGCCGGTGGATAATCCTCGCATCACCGTGTTGGTCATCATTGACGACCCTTTAGGTGTCTATTACGGCGGTCAGATAGCGGCGCCGGTGGCCGGCAGTATTTTTGCCCAACTTTTTCGCTACCTGCACATCGAGCCTACGGGGGATACGGGCTTAGATGAAGGCGAAGATGGCGAAACGGATGAACCTAAGCCCCAGCCGAAGCAAAGAAAAATTACGCCCTTCCAAGGGGAAATTCCCACGGGCAAAGTGGTTATCCCGGATTTTTACGGCAAGAGCATCAGAGAGGCGGCGCGTCTGGCAAGCGAGCGCGGTCTGACCTTTGAGAGCGAAGGCTCCGGTTTTGCCGAGGCGCAAAGCATCGAAGCCAATACGCTGGTGGAGAGCGGCACCAAAGTTACCGTTTATTTTAGCCCATAGAAAAAAAGCAGAGATGCGCGAGAGCAAACATCTCTGCTTTTTTGTATCTTTGTACTTAGGAGAAACGCTTGGCGAGCGTCCCCAGATCCCCGTCTTTGGTAGGTTGGCCGATGGCGTTGAACTTCCACTCGCCTTTGTAGCGGTAAATTTCGCCGAAAATCAAAGCCGTCATGCCGTCGTATTTATCCTTTTCCGACAGGTCGTACCGGCAGAACGCCTTGCCTTTGTCGTCAATGATACGAATGAAGGCGTTGCGTATCATGCCAAAATGTTGTTTACGGGACTCGGCCTTGTAGATATTTACCACGAAAATGAGCTTGTCGTAATTTTCCGGCACGGCGTTCAAATCCACAAAGACCTGCTCGTCGTCCCCTTCGCCCTCTCCCGTTAGGTTGTCACCCATGTGGCGCACGGCGCCGGAGGAGTGCTGAAGGTTGCCAAAATAAACTATATCTTTGCTGGCGGTAAGTTTCCCCCCTTGGCAGAGGAGGACGGAAGCGTCGCAGTCAATATCATCGCCGCCGCCAAAGATGGAGGAGAGAAAGCCGCCCCCCTTGTTTTCCACGGGATCCCAGCCCAAGCCCACCATAACTTTGCTGAGAGCCTGTCCGTTTTCCTTTTTTAGATTAACCTTTTGCCCTTTTTGCAAATTCACCGCCATAGTCTTCAGCTCCTTTATACAGCGAAGGGACAATTAACCGCGCGGCTAATCGTCCCTTACCGAAAACGCCCCGGAACGGAGCGCGCATATACAACTTTGGTGGAGATGAGGAGAATCGAACTCCTGTCCGAAGACATTGCCTAACAAACTTCTCCGAGCGCAGTCAGTGGTCAGCTTTAAGTCGCGACAAGTCCACGGACAAACTTCCCGTAACCGAGCCTGAAGAATCTCCCTCCAAAGCCATCAGGCAACAACCTCGGAGGCAGCCCACCTGCGACCTCTCATCCACCCCGGTGAGCAAAAGCGGCGAGAGGTTAGCCTTAAGCGGCTAAAGCGTAATCTTCGTTTGCTTTTATATTTAATAAAAGTTTCACCTTACTAACGGGTTGGTGACCCCCCGGCTCGCTATCCATTAACCATCTATCCCCGTCGAGACCATTACATCCCCACGAACATTCACATGATAACACGACATGAATCGCCGTGTCAAGGTCTGTTTGATGGGGTGAAAAAATTTTTACATGGCAAATAATGCTTTTGGGATGCCGTTATGTTAAAATTAGGAACGAAGTCATATATCCCACCGATAAATACATAATAGGTGGGACAGGCTATCGTTTCTGCTCATTGGCCGCGATAATCTCGCCGAGGGTCACATATGGATTGCGGTAACGAGCATTGGGATTTTTTTCGGGGAATGTGAACTGGATGGCCTTTTGCGGACAGGCATGGATACAGGCGAGACAGGCGAGGCAACGCTCCATGCTTTGACTCGCTTTCCCGTCCGCAAGACGGATGCTGCCCCGTGGGCAGACCCGTGTGCAGATGCCGCAACCGACGCAAGCCTCTGTGAAACCCAAAATTCATTCAATTACGCTTTCAGCGATTTTTTGTACTCGCTGATGCTCATGCCCGTCCAAGCAAGGAACGCTCGCAGGAAAGAATTTTGCTCCTGATACCCCAGCAGATAGGCAATTTCATCGCCAGTTAGGCTTTTGTCTTTCAAGTAATGCTTCGCCAGTAGTTCCCGTGTATGGTTTAGCTGCTCTTGAAAGGTCGTCACCTCTTCGGTCAGCCTTCGCTGCAAGGTGCGCCTGCTGATGCCGAGCTTGTGCGTTGCTCCCTCCATGCTGCTGTCCCCACCGGGCAACAGCTCGATGAGCGCACTCCGCAGCCTCGCGCTGATGGACGCATCCACTGCCAACTCGGACAATCTCCGGCGAAGTTCCGGCTCAAAGAAGTTCCACATGGATTCATTCCAAGTGACAAAGGGCAACCTCATATCCGTAGCGGAAAAGACCAACCGATTTTTCTCCCCGATTTGTGCATGACAACCAAAATAACCAGAAAGCTCCTCCTGCAACTCCGATTCGATGGACAGAAATTCTGCTTGCAGGGGAATGATTTTCTCCTTGGTGGCACTGAGCAGGAGATGCACCAAGAACACCGTCTCCACTGCCGCCAAAAACGGAGGGATAGAAAAATTCCCGTCTTCTGAGGCAATTTCCAGAGAAAGTTCCGTATGAGATTCATGGAAGTCGAATTTAACGGGGCCGACCAATCGTTTGTATTGCGATAAACGCTCCAAACATTTTTTGCCGTCCCGACTGCAATAAGCGGCAAAAACGGAAGGCGAAAATGAGGAAATAGTTTCCGCCGAGCCGATGCGGATGATTTGCTCCGGCCGGGAAATCTGTGTCCCCACCGCCTCCATAAAAGCGAAATACGCCTCAGCCGTCATGGACGGCGCCGAATGCTTGAAGGCATCTTCCGGTTGCCCGGCCTTTCGCAATGCCTCTTCCACATGGATGCCGCAGGATTCCAGCAAAGGTTTGTAATTGCCGTCTAACGGATAACGCCGAGGGGATTTCATCTGCTCCATGACCTGTCCTTTTCCAATGCCTTGGCATAAAAGTCAGCCAGCTTTTCTACGGCTGACAGGATATATTTCTTTTTCCAGTAGAGTTCTATGTGCGTTGCCCCATCTACCCAGTAAAGTTCTTTTGCCCCGGAATACTTTTCATAGGTTTCTTCGGCAAAATAACGTGTATTTGCTTTTGTACCGGCAATGATGAGCAAAGGGCGAGTTCCCAAAAATTCTACCCTGTCTAGTGCTGTGAAACTCATTGTGGAGCCCATGCGAGAGAAAATGAACTTGTTCGGGGAATTAGGGTGTTTCGCCGGAGACTTACGATAATACTCATAGGCTTCCCAGTAGTCATTTTGCTTGCCTGCCAGTTCTTCCTCGGAATTGGCCACATAGCCGCCGTATATCATAGGTTCGCCTTGCGCTTCTTGAGTGCGCTGCGTGGCTATCTGTGCCAATAGGCTCTGCCGTCCTTCTTTTTTCATGGTGCGTTCAAGCCCGTTGCGGAACAGGTCGCCCAAGTCGGCCATGCTTATTGTCGCCACCGCCTTGATACGAAGGTCTGTCCCGGCTGCTTTGATGACATACCCACCGGCGGCGCACATGCCCAAGATGCCAATGCTTTCCGCAGCGACATCGGCACGGGTCATCAGATAGTCCACCGCACAGCGAAAATCTTCCACCCGTTCCTCCGGGCTTTCCAGATAGCGTGGCATGCCGCCGCTTTCCCCTTGATACCCCGCATCAAATGTCAAGGTGAGATAGCCCTTCTCGGCCAGCTTGACCGCATAGGTTCCCACCGTCTGTTCCTTGACACCGCCCGCCGGATGGCCGATAATGATAGCAGCATATTTCTCCCTTTGCAGATTTTCTGCTTTCGGCTTGTACACATTGCCAGCCAGAGAAATCAGTTTGTTCGGGAAGGTCACCTTCTCTACCGTAACTGTATCTGCCTTTAGAGCATCCTCATAGTACAACATTGGCATCATCCTTTCGTGTTTTGGATGATGCCATTATAACTTTTTATTCGTTTGACCGGAACATCTTATTGTGTCAGTAAAAAATCATATTGTGCCAATTCGCTAGACTTCCACATTGTTTGTGAACAAAGCAAATTTCTGGATTTTCCCAAGCACATTGATGAAACACCTTCAAGATTGTCCCTTAAATTATGCCGTGCTGCTCTAAAGAAACAGCAATACCATCATGATTATTATCCAGCGTTACCTCGTCCGCTGCATTTTTTATTTCGGGGACGGCATTTCCCATGGCTATGCCACAGCCAACATAGGCAAGCATTGGCAAATCGTTTTCCGCATCGCCGAAGGCAATCATTTCTTCCCTAGAAATACCAAGTTTTTCATAGGCAGCTTCAATCGCCTTGGCCTTATTGACGCCTCGGGCGGTAAATTCAAAGTAAAAATCTCCGGTAAACATACAACTCAGACTGTCTCTGAAAGGCTTTTCCATCTCTTCATAATTTGCTCGCAGATAATCCGGTGATGCTGCCGTCAAGATTTTCTCCACGGGAAAATTCGCCCATGCTACCAAATCATGATGCTCGCAGAGAATATAGTTATTACTGCGAGATTCATATTGCACGACATTAAGAGATTCGCCCTTGTAATTGATAGTACAGCCGAATACATCCGTCGTGTGCATATATTCGCCTTTGGCAATGATCGGTGTCACCTGAAAAGACTTCAAATGCTCCAGCACTGCTTTGGCCTCTTCTTTAGACAAACTTTGCGAAAAAAGCTCTTCTCCGCTTTCACAGTCCACAACTCTTGCGCCGTTAAAACAGATAAACAGACCATGGTGCTTGTCCATCTCCAGTTCCCTTGCCCACTTATAAAGCCCCATAGCAGGACGGCCACTGGCGAGTGCCAGCCGGATGCCTTTTCTCTGTGCCGCCAGTAATGCCTCTTTTGTCTTTTGCGTAATAACTTTATCATCATTGGTCAAGGTGCCGTCGATATCCAGCAAAATCGTTTTTACCATGTTCCATCATCCCTTTTTCATCCTATGATTTCCCTAGCAGCTCTTATTCGTCAATCTTCCCATCCCAACCGTCGGACATGGAGGTGTGTTCATGCAACACCTTCCAAGCGCCGTCTTCCTTGTGGAGATAGTCCGTCTGGCGCATCATGAAGGAAGGATTCTTACTGCCGTCCTTGTTCACGGTTTGATATTCTTCAGAATAGACTTAGCGAGTCACCTCCTTGGGGCATCCCCCCCTTTTCATCGTGTACGTCTTCTGGTGGCGGTATCCTCAAAGCAGAAATATTCGGGATGGTGACGGGATTGGGTGTATTCAAACTGTATGCCCGCGGCGTTGTAGGTTCTACCGCTGACCACGGCCAAGCAGTTGTAATCCCCCATTTCCAGCCATTTGTTGTCCAAGGCGGTGGCGTGTTCTACCGTCATACGGCGGTGGCTGGTGACGATGACCATGCCCAACTCATTTTCCAGGTAGTCATAAATGGAACCGTTGGCGATTTCCGGGGTGAGATTTGGCACGGCCTCGCACAAAAACAAATTGATGTCTAAAATCAGGGCTTTTCCTTCTAGGTAACGGACACGACGCACTTCGTAGATGTTGCTGCCCAAGGGAAGGCTCGTTTTTTTGGCAATCTTTTCGTCCACCACTTCCTCGGCGAAGTGAATGACCCGCGTGACAAACTGAAAATGATTGCGAGCGGCGGCTTCCCGGAAAGATTCGATGCCGCCGATCATAAACTCGTGTTGCTCCGTCGGTTGGTATATTACCCTCATTCTCCGCCCCTGTCCGGCTTGGATATAGCCGCGCTCGATGAGCCTAGCTAAAGCGCGGCGCAGTGTCGCCCGGGAACAGTCGTATTCCGCCGTCAAGGTACTCTCAGCCGGAAAAATCCCTTCGCTCTGATACATACCTTTCTCTATTTTTTCCTTCATGTCCTTATAAATAGTCTCAAACTTGGCCGTCGGCATTTCGTTCACCTTCTCTTGTCTATACAACTTAGTATAAACGATTTAGGTAAAAAGGTAAAGCGTTTTATGTCATCCACTGCCAATATAAAAAATTTTTTCTCCAAAATGAAAAAACCTCTTGACTTGTATAGACAAGTATATTAGATTATACCCATAGAGCTTGTATAGACAAGTTGTTGAGGCAACGGGAGGAGAGGACATCATGGGGAAGTACACGGAGGACGCCAAGGAGCTATTGGAACTGGTGGGCGGCAAAGAGAATATCGCCGCCGTATCCCACTGCATGACGCGGATGCGTTTCGTGCTGGGTGATCCCCAAAAGGCCGATGTGAAACGCATCGAGGCCATGAAGGTAGTAAAGGGGAGTTTTACGCAAGCCGGACAGTTCCAGGTCATTATCGGGAACACGGTGGCAGAGTTCTACAAGGATTTTGTGGCCGTGGCCGGCATTGAAGGTGTGTCCAAAGATGCCGTGAAGCAAGCGGCGCAGCAGAACCAAAACATTTTGCAACGGGCGGCGGCCATTGCGGCGGAGATTTTCGCTCCCCTCATCCCCGCCATCATCACCGGGGGTCTTATCCTCGGTTTCCGCAACTGTATCGATCAACTTTATCTGTTTGAAAATGGCACCAAGACTTTGGTAGAATTAAGCCAGTTTTGGGCGGGAATGGATCATTTTCTGTGGCTCATTGGCGAAGCGGTATTCCATTTGGGCATCCCCGTGGGAATTTGTTGGTCGGTGGTGCGTAAGATGGGCGGTACGCCCGTCCTCGGCATCATTCTCGGTTTGACCCTTGTTTCCGGACAACTTTTGAATGCCTATGCCGTGGCCACCACCGCCGCCGATAAAATTCCCCACTGGGATTTCGGCTACTTCACCGTGGATATGATCGGTTATCAGGCGCAGGTTCTTCCGGCGATTTTGGCGGCCTTGACCCTCGTCTATTTGGAACGGTTCTTCAAACGGCTGGTGCCTGCGGTGGTGCAAATGATCGTGGTTCCCTTTTGCAGTTTGGTACTGGCGGTATGCGCGGCGCATTTCGTCCTCGGCCCTATCGGTTGGACGATTGGCTCGGCGATTTCCGGCGTGGTATTTAGCGGCATCACCGGCTCCTTCCGGGAAGTTTTCGGCGCTATCTTTGGTTTCGTCTATGCGCCCCTCGTTATCACCGGTCTGCATCACATGACCAACGCCATCGACTTGCAACTCATCGCGGACTATCACGGCACCATGCTCTGGCCCATGATTGCCCTCTCCAACATCGCTCAAGGCAGCGCCGTACTGGCTATGATTTATCTCCAACGCGGCAACGCCGCCGCCCAAGAAGTCAATGTCCCCGCTTGGGTTTCCTGCTACTTGGGCGTTACGGAGCCGGCCATTTTCGGTGTCAACCTCAAATACTTCTTCCCCTTCATCTGCGGCATGACCGGTTCGGCTTGCGCCGCTGTCCTCTGCGTTTCCACGGGTAGCACGGCCAACGCTATCGGCGTGGGTGGCATCCCCGGCATTCTCTCCATGCAACCCCAATCCATGCCCACTTTCGCCATGGCTATGGTGGTCGCCATCGTGGTTCCCTTTATCCTGACGGTTATTGTGGGCAAAAAGAAAGGCATCGACAAACAGTCACAAATTGAAGCGGCGGAAGTCGCTGCCATGGAGTCAGCCACGGCCATAACCAACTTAGAAAGCGAACATAAATTCAAGGCTTTCCTCGACGGCGAAGTAATCCCCTTAAAAGAAGTGGAGGACGGCGTGTTCTCGGAAGGCATCGTGGGGGAAGGTTTGGCCATACGCCCCACGAATGAAACCCTTTGCGCGCCGGTTTCCGGCAAAATTACGGTACTGATGGACGATTCCCGTCACGCGGTGGGCATGACTCTCGCTAGCGGCGTGGAAATTTTGCTCCATGTGGGCATTGATACGGTGGATATGAAGGGCGACGGCTTTACTTATTTGGTGAAAGCCGGTGAGACAGTCAAAGCCGGGACACCGCTCCTCACTTTCAGTCGAGAGAAAATCAAGGCTGCCGGGCATCCCGATGTGACCGTCTGCGTTATTACCAACAAAAGCGACGTAGCCGCCTTTGAGTTCCACACGGGCATGACTGCCAAGACCGGGGAGACGGTTATCGCCTCATACTAATCTTTGTTTAAAGTCTTAAATCTTGGGGCGTTGCCCCAAACCCTAGCAGGGGAAATAATTTCCCCTGCACCCCTTAATAGATTGTATAAAATTCTTAATCGAGATTAGTATCACGAGGAGGAAAGCAATATGGCAGACATCAAGAACAAAATCGTCTATCAGATTTATCCCAAGTCCTTCAAGGATTCCAACGGGGACGGTATAGGCGACCTGCGGGGTGTCATCGAAAAACTGGATTATTTGGCGGATTTAGGCGTGGATTATCTGTGGCTTACTCCCTTTTTCGTTTCGCCGCAAAAGGACAACGGCTATGATGTAGCCGATTACTTGGCCATTGACCCTCGCTTCGGCACCATGGCGGATTTCGACGAACTGGTGCAAGCCGCCGCTGCCAAAGGACTTAAAATTATGCTTGATATGGTGCTTTGCCACACTTCCGACCAACACCAATGGTTTCAACGAGCATTGGCCGGTGACGAAAAATATCGGCAGTACTATATCCTGCGCGACGGGCGCCATAAAAAAAGCGAGGGCGACCCCGGCGAGCCGCCGACAAATTGGCAATGCGCCTTTGGCGGCAGCGCTTGGCAGTGGGAGCCGCGTCTCGGCAAATGGTATTTGCACCTACACGATGTGAGCCAACCTGATTTGGATTGGACGAATCCACAGGTACGGGAAGAACTGGCCAAGGTAGTACGATTTTGGAAAGAGAGGGGCGTGGCCGGATTCCGTTTCGATGTCATTAACCTTATCGCCAAGCCGGAAATATTTGCCGATGATACCAAGGGTTTGGGACGGCGGCTGTTTGCCGATGGGCCGCACATTCACGAATATTTGCGCGAACTGGTGCAAAAGGCTGGCATTGACGGTATGATGACCGTGGGGGAAATGGCATCCACCGATTTGCCAAACTGCGTGCTTTACACCCGTCCCGCTGACCATGAGCTTTCCATGGCGTTTAGTTTTCACCATTTGAAAGTGGATTACAAAGACGGGGACAAATGGTCTTTGATGGAGCCGGACATGGCTGAGTTAAAGCGGCTCTTTGCCGATTGGCAAACGGGCATGGCCAAAGCCGACGGGTGGAACGCCCTCTTTTGGTGCAACCATGACCAACCTCGTATCGTCTCCCGTTTGGGCGATGATAAAAAATATCGGGTGGAATCTGCCAAAATGTTGGCCGCTTGCATCCACCTGATGCGCGGCACCCCCTACATTTATCAGGGGGAAGAACTGGGCATGACCAACGCTGGCTATACCTCCATCGAAGATTACCGGGATGTAGAAAGCCTGAACGCATATCGTATATTGCTGGAGCAAGGCAAGACGGAAGATGAGGCTCTAAAGATTTTGGCCGCCCGCTCCCGTGACAACGGGCGCACGCCTATGCAGTGGTCTAACCAAAAATACGCAGGTTTTTCCACGGTAGAACCTTGGATTCCGCTGACGAAAAACTACACCGCCATCAATGTCGAAGCGGCGCAAAAGAATGAAAATTCCATTCTGGCGTTTTACAAGACACTGATAAAACTACGCCACGAAATGCCCATCATCGCTGAGGGAGATATCCGCTTTATCGAGGAGGACAACCCCCATGTCATCGCCTATGAGCGCGCATGGCAAGGGGAACGGTTGACGGTGCTGTGCAATTTCCGCCCCACCTCCGTTAAACTGTGTCATGCTACCTTGCAAGATTTTGCCGGTTCGCAAAAACTCATCGGGAATTATCCCGGAAGGGAGGAACGGCTCCGGCCGTATGAAGTTTTGGTATTCTATAGCCGAACATAAATTACATTATACGCACAAAATCCCCCGACAACGCGGCGCACTGCCCATTGTCGGGGGATTTCTTTGGCTGGCCTACCTCGCCCCGGCAACTTAATTTTAATTGTTTGCAGCAAGCCGGCAGGAATTTTCCCTCCCCAAGTAGAATATGCACGGTTACAAAATAAGCGAAACAAAAAATAAGCGTTGCTTTGGTAGGACGTTTACTTCGGGAAGATCTTCATAAGTTTTGTCGGTAGATTTGCCTAGGAGGGCTTATTCATGGAAAACGGCATTTCAATCTACCCGGGTATCGGCAATAACATGACAGAAAATCTGACGCTCTTAGACAGGGCTGCCAATCAAGGCCTGATGCGCCTTTTTGTTTCTCTCTATGTTCCCGGGATGGAAAATGACATCGCCAAAGCCGAACTGATCGGTTTACTCCGCGCGGCCAGAGACAAGGGGTTCGATATAAACCTCGACATATCGCCCCAAGCTCTAACGACTTTAGGTCTGCAAAATCTCAAAAATCTGACGGGGTTTCGGATGCTGGGGGTCAGCGCCTTGCGCCTTAATTGGGATTTCAAGGCCGAGGAAGTGGCCGTCCTCAGCAAGAATCGTCAGCGTATTCGTATCCAACTGAACGCCAGCACCATTACCGGCAATCTCCTCACCGCCCTTATACAAGCCAATACGAATTTCACCGGCATGGAGGCCATTCACAATTTCTACCCCCGTCCCGGTACCGGGCTGAACGAGGATACCTTGGTACGCAAGACTGCCATGCTGCATAAGGTGGGGCTGAAAGTGGGGGCTTTTGTCCCCAGTATGGGGAAAAAAATGGGGCCGCTCTATGACGGACTGCCTACCATGGAGGATCATCGGGGACTCTTGGCGAGTATCGCCGCTAGGCATCTAATTGCCTTGGGTGTCGATTTTGTATTGCTGGGGGACAGTTTCCCTCGCTTGGAAGAAATGGAATCCCTGCGCGAGCTAAAAGAAGACGAGGTTATCCTCCATGCCCACATGACCACCAGCGACCCGGTGCAACAAGAACTTTTGCATCACAGTTTCACGGCGCGAGTAGATGAGGCCAGAGATGCGGTGCGCGCTCAGGAAAGCCGGCGGCTCCTCTCCGGACTCATCCTACCGGAAAACAACTGGGAAAGACCCACCGGCTCCATAACCATTGACAACGACGAATACCGTCGCTACATGGGGGAGCTGGAGATTTTAAAATATCCCCTGCCGGCGGATAATCGGGTGAATGTGGTCGGTTATGTGGATGAAGATAATGCTTTCTTGCTTGACTACATCACCCCGGGCAGAAAATTTTCCTTTATCTTCCCCCGGCAAAAAAAGAGCGCCTAACGCTGGCCAAATTTCTTCGTAGGCTTTATAATACTCTGCGAGTGTATGTAACGTGAACAGAGAAAGGAAGGCCGTTTCCCTATGGAGAACTGTAACTTGGTAGCAAATACCCTCCGGCGGTGGCGCGGTAGCGCGAGGCGAGGTAGCGGCAAACATTGGGGGCGCGGCTTGCTGGTGGCCGGATTGGTGACTCTCCTGTCGGTGGGAACGGCATCTGCCTCTCCCACTTTACGCGTTAATTCCCACGGCCATGACGTATTGCTGTTGCAGAAAAAACTCAAGAGCGTGGGCTACCAAATAACCGAGATCGATGGGGTTTTTGGGAAGGAAACGGAACGCGCCGTGTTGGCCTTCCAGCGAGATCAGGAAATAAAAGCCACCGGCGTGGTGAATAACGCCACTTGGCGCGCCCTGAGAAACGCCAAATCCCGGCCTTGGGGCATCGACATAGAACCGCCCACTGCAACTAAGTCCGTTGCCGGCGGTCAAGCCGTCTTGCCCAAAGGAACGGTATCTTCCCTCATCGCCACCGCCAAAAAATATATCGGCACCCCCTACGTCTTTGGGGGAACCACCCCCAAGGGGTTTGATTGCTCCGGCTACCTCCAGTATATTTTTGCCAAACACGGCATCAACATCCCTCGCACCGCCGACGCTCAATACAATTTGGGGAAACGCGCCGCCAGCCTTAAAGAGCTGGTACCCGGGGACTTGGTTTTTTTCAGCACCTATGAGCCGGGGCCTTCTCACTGCGGTTTGTATTTAGGCAACAATAAATTTATTCACGCCTCTTCCAGCAAGGGCATCCGTATTGACGAAATGACCGACGGCTACTGGCAACCTCGCTATATCGGCGGCAAACATATCGTAAAGTGAAAAATAATCCCCGGGGGTGATAGGCGGCATGACCAGCAAACAGGTAATTACCGGGGCTATTGTGGGTTATATTTTCGTCCTAGGGTTTGGGGGTGTGGCCTATTTCTTTTTGCCGGAAATAAAAGAGGCGATTCCGGCGCTGGCTATGACACCCCAACCTAACGAAATTACGGCAGACGAGCCGAGGGTAGCGGAGGACGAAGCAGAGCGCGAGCAAGCAGAAAGGGCAAAGGCTGAGGCAGAAGCGGCGGAAAAGCGCCGCCAAGAAGCAGAAGCCAAACGCGCCAAAGAGCAGGAGCTGGCCGCCGCCCGAGAAGCGAGAGTGGAAACGCTGACCTCCGGCATGAAGGAAAGTCTCCGGGGGGGCGTAACCCTATATACTTTCAGCGACGGCAGTAAAATGTCTTCGGGAGTCCATCTGCGCCCCTTTGTTATGCGCGGTTATGAGGACGTGGTACTCAAAAACGAGATTTGCTATTATTACTCCATTTACGACGATATACCTACCAACTGGGTACACGGCGATGCCTTGAGCGTACAAGCGGACGGACAAACCTTTTGGTTTCAGCTGGATCCCGATAAGCGCCGAGATCACTTGGCCTCCGATGCCGAATCCCTGACGGAAAGATTTGTGAGTACCGCCGACGATAACGCGCTGGCCATGCTTCGTGCCGTGGCTAAAGCCGGCAATGTCACTTTATATTACTACAAGACCGGCGGCGTAGGTTGCACCACGGTAATGTCTCGGGAGGAGTTGCGCCGCATTCGCGACATGGTGGAACTGTACGACTTACTGTCCGTCGAGATAATGGAATAAACGGTGAGCGAGCCTTTCACTGGAAAGCGGTAGCTTTTTGGTGAAAGGCTCGTTTTTTATATTTTGCTGGTACAGTAGCAAGATAAATGGTATAATCTTTGGCGCTTGTAGCGAAAAAAAAATAATCGTAAACTGCGCAAGGCGGTGTTTTATATTAAGACAGAGGTTAGTTCCAGTCGCGGCGAGTCATTTTTGAAAGGTACGCTTATTTTGACGGTGGCCGGTTTTGTGGTGAAGGTCATCGGCTCCCTGAACTGGATTTTGGTGTCCCGTGTCCTTGGCGGCGAGGGCATCGGGCTTTATCAGATGGCCTTTCCCATCTATTTTTTTGCCATGACGGTATCGCAAGCCGGAGTGCCGGTGGCCATTTCCATCATTACGGCGGAACGAGTGGCGCTGAAAGATATTTACGGCGCTAAGCGGGTCTTTCGCATTTGCATGGGACTTATGCTCGTCACCGGCCTCTTTTTCTCCCTGCTCACCTACTTTATGGCGGATTGGCTCATTGAGTGGCACTTCATTCGGGACGCTAGGGCGTATATGTCTATGGTGGTGCTGGCTCCCACCGTCTTTTTTGTCACTTTCCTCGCCAGCTCCCGGGGCTATTTGCAGGGCTGGCAACGCATGACACCGACGGCGGTATCGCAGATAGTGGAGCAAATTTTCCGAGTCATCACCATGATTCTTTTGGCCTATTTACTTCTGCCTTGGGGCTTAGATTACGCGGCGGCGGGGGCAAGCCTTGGAGCGCTGGCCGGAGCAGTCACCGGGCTTATTGTTTTGGTGTATTTCCATATAAAACTGGAACGGGACATCGAACGGGATTACGGCCGGGAACTGAAACCGGCGCCGGGGGCGGAGAGCGAGAGCGCCGGAAAAATCATTCGCCGCATCTTTACCCTGTCTCTGCCGGTGTCGGCGGCCAGCATTATGCTCCCGGTGGTGTCCAACCTGGATTTGATGATCGTGCCGCAACGGTTGGAAGTGGCTGGGTACTCGGTGAATCAAGCCACGGAGCTTTTCGGTTATTTAAACGGCATGGCGGTACCTTTGGTGAACCTCGCTACCATTCTGACGGCCTCCATGGCCATGAGTATCGTACCGGCCATTTCCGAAGCTCGCGCCTTGAGACAAACGCAGCGCGTCTATAGCCAAACAGCCGCTTCGGTGCGTATCTCGAATTTCGTGTGTTTCCCGGCTTTTGTGGTGGTGTTTTTCCTTGCCACCCCTATTTCGACGCTGATTTATAATGCTCCCGGCGCGGGGCCGGCGGTGATGATTTCGGCGGTGAGCATCATCCTCTTGGGACTTCATCAGGTATCCACGGGGGTATTGCAAGGGCTGGGGCATCCCAAGATTCCCATGATCAACATGGTTTTAGCGGCCATCGCCAAGGTTATCTTAAACTGGATCCTTACGGCCGAGCCTTCTTTGGGGATTATGGGCGCCGCTTGGGCCACGGCGGCGGATATGGGCGTGGCGGCCTTCATCAACCTTTACTTCATCCATCGCTACATCGGCTATCGGATAGAAGTGCCGCAACTTGCGAAAACCGTGGGCGCAGCGGCGGTTATGGCGGTAGCGGTGAAACTTTTCTATGATTTCACTTTTGCCGAGTGGCAACTGGCCATTTTCTCCACCTTTGGCGCCGGGTTGGTAGGGTTTGGGGTTTATATGTCGGGGTCAATCTCAGC
>JAFVEM010000065.1 GCA_017476005.1 Selenomonadaceae bacterium
ATCTATCAGGCTATCGGTTTCATCACTTGTTTCCGTGCCGTTGCCGATTTTCATTTTGGTTAAATGCAGCACTGCCCCGGCTTCGACTTTCGCCTGTAACCTTCGCCCGGCGGCTGTCAGTGCATATCCTTCGGCACTCCAATTTGCCATGTTATCACGCTCCTTTTATATGACGTATTTTTTATGATAAGTAGCGGCGTTCCCGGCGTAAGGTTTTACATTGACGCTCGCCGCCGTTATTTTTCTTGGCGTTACAATGTGGCGTTTGTGTATAGCCTGATTATTGCCCATATAAAAAATGGCGTTTATGTCGCCGTCTTTTGGTTTTCTTGGAGAAACAACGTGGTGTTTGTGGTAGGTGGGGAGAATACCAACAAAAAACTGGCTCTCCATTTTGTCTATCACATGATAATTCACCCATACCGACTGCGGCTTGGGAACGATTTTTCGGTGAAAAATCAGCTCCAAAATAATGCTGGGCGGCAAATTTACCATTTCCACGTCCATAGTCATGTCTTGGTTATCGATAATCCTTATTCTTTCGCCGAAAAGGGTCTCCCAAATCGTCTCTAAGTCCTCAATGCCGCCTTTCCAAAGATTTTTGGCTATTTTGCTCCGTAAAAGCAAACGATAAGTCTCATTGTCCAAAATCGGCGTCGGTTGCGTAGCTGGGTCAAAGTCTAAAATGCGACTTTGCCCCACAATTTCCCCCAAAACGTCCTCTTGTTTGCCTACTGCGTTATCTAAATCAAAATCATCGTCTAAATAAACGCCTAAGCCAAAAATGTCCTCCGAATGTTTCAGTAAGGCACTTAACGCCGCCATATATTTTGGCTTATCTCGGTGTTGGGAGGTGATTAGGTCTTTGTATTCGTCAATTAAAGCCAATTACCCCACCTCCGTTACCGTTATATTCCCCACTTCGGCTAAAGCGTCATAGACAATTTCAATATCCGTTAGTCCCGGCGATTCTCCTGCTTTTGCTATAGTCAGAGAGGCCAGTCTAAAGGCAGGGTTTGTAGGCAATACCACGGCGGCAGTTATGGCCGTAAGAATACCTGTTATCGGTACATCGTCCCCTACGCTCAGCGAGTTTATGTAGGTTTCAATGTTGGTTTTGATAATGTCCAATAGATCCGTGGTGTATCCCGTACCTCTTTTCACTGTCACCGCCACATCGACGGCAGTATAACTCGGCCGCGAATAGCTTATACGCGTGGTTATCCCATCCGGGTTCATGTAATCATAGGCAGTATTGCCATATGTACCGCCGCCGGGGCCTTTGTGCAGATAAATAGCCTCCGCAATATCCGCATCCAGTCCTCCCTCCACCACGGCACAAATACTGTGGGAGGGGATGCCGTTGCCGTCCGTTATCCCGGTGTCATTGTCGTAAACATAAAAACGAGTTACCCCTTCAATAGCGGCAATGGCGGCGCGTGTGCCGTCCAGCATATTACGACTAGGCAAGGCCACCGACAAACTTTGCCTTACTCGCAGTTCTAAATCTGTCTCCACGGGTTGACCGACAACCGCCGGAACTTTATTTGTCACGGCAATCCACCCGGCTTGCGGCGTGTTTATTATGTTTATCGTCCCCGGCATTGCCTCTATTGCTCCGATTGTGTCACATTCGGCTGTTATATCCATGGTTTCCCCGGTCAAAGTAATGTTTTCCGGGAGTTTCCATAAATTCCCCTGCTCATCTTTGCAAACTCCGGCGGCTATCTCCGTTCCCTGCCGTCCTGTCAAAGTCAAAACACAGGTGGAATAACTTGCCGCCTTTCGGGTAATACCGTTTAATTTCACCACGGAGGAAAGACCGCTCCCTACCGCTGTTTTGGGGCTGTGGTTGTTATAGACAATCTGCAAAAGTTGCATGGTATCATAGGTTTTGGAAGCGTAGGCAGAAATCATTTGATAATCTTGGCTGTCGGGATCAAGATACACATCATCGCCAAAAATTATCTTGTACTGCTCCACTAAATCATCGCGAATATCCACATAGGAAGGTATATGCAATCCGGCATCGTCAACATAGGGTGCCACATACGCCATTATTCATACGCCTCCTCCAATTCAAATTCGCCGTAAATGCTTTGCACCACGGCTCTAAAAGTCAATATTCGTTTTTCGTTGTCCCAATTATGGTCAAAATACAGAATAGTGACCACTTCTTTTGTCAATTCAATTCTACGGCGAATTTGTCTAATCGCTTCGCCCACATCGCGAGTAGCGATAATCTTTTGCCAGTATGGTACGCCGTCTTCCAGCTTTTCCCACCACTCATAAATAAGTTGCCTTAAACGGGTGACACAGGCTTGTCTTACTGCTTCGGCTCCCTCTATATATGCGTTTTGGTTTCCCAGTCTGTAATCGCCATTTTCGTCCAGTCCCCTGTATCGCATGGTTTAGCCTCCTATAAAGACGTTGCCGCTTCCCGTGGTGTGTGTGCCGCTTTGACCGCAAACAAGGCAAGTGGTAGCGTCGCCCACTCGGACGGCTCCTTTGCCGTTGATGAACACCGTGCCGGAGGCGGCGACGCTCTGAAAAGTTCCTCCGTGGGGGCAGTTCGTTGACCCCGTGTCCCCCAAACGATGAGCGCCCAAGCCATTGATAAACACATTGCCGGAAACGGCGCTATTTGTCCCCGTGCGACTGTGCGGACAATCCGGCAAGCCCAAGTCACAAACGCCCGTGGTAGTGTCTCCCAATCTTGTAGCCGCAGGCATAGTGTCACCTCCAAATTTTGGGCATAGAAAAACCGCCTTGCGTTTTGCTTGGCGGTTAAAGTCCTAATGTCTGAATTATAAGCCCTTTGGCTACATCAGCCATAACGTCTAGGGATAATTGCCCAAGGGCTTGTTTGGTTATGGTCGCTTTGGTCTGTCTCCATTCGTGGTCGAGTTTCATGGATTATGCCTCTTTTGCAATGCGAATGTCAGGCCGCTAATACAGGTGCTGGAGGCTCTGCCTCTATAATGTCGAATTGAGCAGGACTGTAAAGATAATCTTCGCCGGACTCATCAACAATGCGATACCAACCACGTTCAATAGACAGAACCTCATATTTCTTTTCAGGAATAATATCCACTTTGCGCTTACCTTTGTATTGAACAATCACACCTCATCACCCCATACCTTTATCTTAAACTCTATTTTCCCTATGTTCTCGCATTGATACCAGTGAATTTCACAATTTTTATAAGTCTTTGCGCCATTCACTATTTCTGCTGTTCCACGGCACTTATACCAATCCTGCGCCTTGGTTCTGTGGCCGTTTGGCAAAGGGTTTTCTTCTATCAGGCGGTTTACATCGCGTATCTTGTTCCCCGATGCAATAACCTTAACGCCAGTTACGGTGCTACCCTCTTTTATGTAGCAATCCTCTTCACGCGTAGGCTTAGGCACTTTCACATAGAATTTTTTCGCCATCGCGCTCAAAGTCCGCATGACGGTAAATTCCGGCTCTATTATGCTGTTTTCCTCCACGGCTCCACCACCCTCGCCAAATCTGCCGTCCTTACGCCTTGGGTGTTTGCTCTCCTCCCACGCATCCATCATAAGCCTTAATCGGCAGTCTGTCAATCGTAAACGAGTATTCAGGAGCATTGTCATAATATTTTTACTCATGTCATAAAATCCAGTCTCGTTTGCGCCATTGCGCCTTCAATACGCTTTAAGGCTATATCGTAATACTCTTTTTCTTTCTCGAAGCCGATAAACCGCCGCCCGGTGTTGATAGCCGCTACCGCCGTTGTACCGCTCCCCATGCAGTTATCTAGGACGGTTTCGCCTTCGTTGGTGTAGGTTCGTATGAGATATTCGCATAAGGCGACGGGCTTTTGGGTGGGGTGGATTGTCTTTTCCGTACTTATGTTGTTCGGTGCGTTGAATCGTATAACGTCACGAGGGAAACGGCTACCATCTGTATTTACTGTTTGGCAATCTATCTTTTTCCCGTAAGTTTTGCTCCCGTTTCTAGCGAGATGCCATGTTGTATATGGTTTACCCCCCCTAGTCATCTGCGGATTATAGGTGGGCAAAGACTCGTAGAAAACCAAAATATTCTCATGCGCCCTCATCGGCATTTTATGAGCGTTCAAAAATCCTGTGGCACAGCCTTTTTCTAATATCCACTCATACCGAAACATTTTGCGGTTGCCCATAATAAGCTCCGCGCCGAAAGGCATTTGCGAGAATAGCAAAATAGCGGCGTTTCTTTTGGTTACGCGCTTATACTCAGCCCAAAGCGGCTCTAGCGGCAGTTTCACGTCCCATTTATTTTCTGTTGTTCCGTAAGGCAGGTCGCAAAGTATCATGTCGATGGATCCGTCGGGGATATTCTTCATGCCTTCCATGCAGTCCATGTTATAGATTGTATCCAGTTCCATAATGCACCGCCTCTCAGTTAATATTCACCGTCGCGCCGTTAATGGTCACGTTTCCGGCGGCTACTATGTTGATATTGCTCCCGGCAATCTCAATGTAAGCATCCCCGGCTTTGTTCCTCAGTTGCGCCGTCCCTGCGGAATATCCGCTCACCACTTGCGGCTGACTTCTAAAGCCCACAATGGCGAAGCCGTCGGAAAGGTCGTGCCTTCTTCGCTCCACTTGGTTTTGCACGCCGCCGCTTTGCCACCACGCATCCATGCAGTTATCACCAAATACCACCAAGCAATCATCGCCGGGGGCAATGGGAAGAGTTAGGCAGTAACCGCCGCCGCTGTACACGAAAAACGGCACGTCCAGCAGTGTAGGTATCTCCACATCTTCTATACTGCCGTCACTATGCCGTAGCTTTTCCCTTAT
This sequence comes from Selenomonadaceae bacterium, assembly GCA_017476005.1. GTDB lineage: Bacteria > Bacillota > Negativicutes > Selenomonadales > Selenomonadaceae > RGIG5097. The sequence goes on from JAFVEM010000065.1 coordinate 4,813, forward strand.
GGCCAGTTGCACCGTGCAGGTTTGCCGTGCGTAATCCACGGTCTGAATTACTCCCGGTGCGGCTACTCTCAAATCTATGGCGAAACTGTCCTGTATTCGCCGCCGTTGTTCTATGCTGTCTAGGGTTCTCTCCGCTGTGTTCATCATATCAATCACGCTCTCAGGCTTTGGTCTGCGTTATCCACTTGGGAGGCAAGCCCCATTCTCCCGTTTTGTCTTAATCCGATAACTTCAGTAACCCATTCGTCGCCCCATGTGTCCATACTGTGGGAAATGGAAATAATTTTATACTCGCCGCTCTCTTCAAATTGGCTTGTTTGTGGTTGCTGTGAAGATGTACTGCCATTGGTGGGATTTATGGAAATTAGTTGACGTTGAATTATTTCATTGTCTATCCATAATAAACCCTGCAATCTTGCTAGAGTACCATGCTGGTGGCCGCTGGTGAAAAGTAGTGATAAAAAAAGGTAAAAAATGGTAAAAAATAGTTACAGTTCAGCCTATCTTTCAGCTAATTTTCATAAATAGGGTGTATAATGGGTAGCATAGAGAAAAGGATTGGCAAGCGAAAGGTGGGAGATAAGATTATGGGGCGGCAAAGCGACTACGGACATGGAATCCTTAAAGA
>JAFVEM010000066.1 GCA_017476005.1 Selenomonadaceae bacterium
AAAAGAAAAAAAGAAAAAAAAAGAAAAAACGAGGAGGAAAATAATGGCTAGTGTGCAAGAAAAGATAGACCTGATGAAGAAAAAGAAAGAGCATATTATGCAGGGAGGCGGCGCGGCTCGTATCGCTAAGCAGCACGAGAAGGGCAAGATGACCGCTCGCGAGCGTATTGAGATGCTCTTTGACGAAAATACTTTCGTGGAACTTGATATGTTCATGAAACACCGTTGCACCAACTTCGGGCAGGAGAAGAAGGAACTGCCGGGAGAAGGGGTGGTCACGGGCTACGGCACCATCGACGGCCGCTTGGTTTATGCCTTCGCTCAGGATTTCACGGTGGAGGGCGGCTCCTTAGGTGAGAAACACGCCCATAAGATTTGGAAGGTCATGGATCTCGCCATGAAAATGGGAGCGCCCTGTATCGGCATCAATGATTCCGGCGGCGCGCGGATTCAGGAAGCGGTGGATGCGCTGTCGGGTTACGCCGGGATTTTCTATCGGAACACGGCGGCCTCCGGGGTGATACCGCAGATTTCCGTCATCATGGGGCCTTGCGCCGGCGGCGCCGTGTATTCTCCGGCCATTACCGATTTTATTTACATGGTGAAGAACACCAGTCAAATGTTCATCACGGGGCCGGCGGTTATCAAATCCGTGACGGCGGAAGACGTGACGGCTGAAGCCTTGGGCGGCGCTATGACTCACAACTCCCGTAGCGGCGTGGCGCATTTTGCGGCGGAGAACGAAGAGGACTGCATTAAACAGATTCGCTATCTCCTTTCCTTCCTCCCCAGCAACAACATGGAGGATGCGCCCATCGTAGAAACCGGCGACGATCCCAACCGTCAGGACGAAAGCCTGAACGCCGTCATTCCCGAAAATCCCAATGCGCCCTACGACATGAAGGATATTATTCGTTCTATCGTAGATAATGGCGAGTTCTACGAAGTTCACGAGCATTTCGCCACCAACATAATCACCTGCTTTGCCCGTTTCGACGGTCGCAGCGTGGGCATTATCGCCAACGAACCTAACGTCATGGCCGGGTGCCTCGACGTGGATGCCTCGGATAAATCGGCGCGGTTTATTCGCTTCTGCGATGCCTTTAACATTCCCTTGGTAAATCTGGTGGATGTGCCGGGTTTCCTGCCGGGAGTCGATCAGGAACACAACGGCATCATTCGTCACGGCGCGAAGATGCTCTATGCCTACAGCGAGGCCACGGTGCCGAAAGTCACTGTCATTACCCGGAAAGCCTACGGCGGTTCCTATATCGCCATGTGTTGCCGCGAGCTGGGCGCCGATCAGGTGATGGCTTGGCCTACCTCCGAGATCGCCGTCATGGGGCCGGCCGGCGCCGCCAACATCATTTTCCGCAAAGACCCGGACAAAGATGCCAAGACCGCCGAGTATGTGGAAGAATTTGCCACCCCCTACAAAGCGGCGGAACGGGGCTATGTGGATATGGTCATCGAGCCTTCCGAGACTCGCCCCCGTATCATCACGGCTTTAAACGCCCTCGCCAGCAAACGCGAGGTTGGCCCGGCCAAAAAGCACGGCAACATTCCTTTGTAAATTGTTGGGGCGTTGCCCCAAACCCCACCAAAGGGCTTCGCCCTCTGGACTCCCAGCAGGGGGATAATCCCCCTGCACCCTGTAATAAATTTATTATGGGGTGCAGGGGCGCAAGTCCCTGCCAGAGTCAAGGGACAGAGTCCCTTGTGGGGTGTGGGGCAAAGCCCCACTAAAAAAAATGGAGGGTTTAGCATGAACGGTAAGCAGGATGTGCAGCCCGAAGTGGTGGCGGCCATTTCCGCCGCGGTGCAAGAGATGATGGCCGGCAAGGTCATAGCGGTTCGCGTTAAGCGTAGCGACGTGTGGTCGCAGGTGGCGCGAGGCGGATTGCGGTAAAAATTGGGTGTGAATTTTGGAGGAACAGTCAATGAAAAAGTTTAACATCACCGTCAACGGCACGGCTTACGAGGTAGAGGTAGAAGAGGTAAAGGCGGCCGGTAGCGCGCCGAAAGCAGCGGCTCCTGCTCCGAAACCGGCGGCGGCTCCTGCCCCGGCGGCGTCTGCGGCTCCGGCTAAAGCGGCGGTTTCCGCCGGCGCCGGGGAACATTCCATCGACGCCCCCATGCCCGGCAAGATTGTGAAGTTGGTGGCTTCCGTCGGTCAGAGCGTCAATGCCGGCGACGTACTACTCATATTGGAGGCCATGAAGATGCAAAACGAGATCCCGGCCGATGCCGCCGGTACCGTGAAAGCCTTTAATGTGAACGCCGGGGATTCGGTGAAGAAGGGCGACTCCATGGTGATTATCGGTTAAAATGATACTCGGTTTTCTCCAAGGAAGGACTTGAGACGATGGCAACGGTGAGTTTTAATCCCACGATGGGAAATTATGGCGGTTACGGCAATTACGGTAATTACAGCGCTTACGGAGGCAGGGAAGAGGAAAGTTATCCTTGGGAGCCGCAGGAGGACGAAGGGGATTATCCCGGGAAAAAATCATCGCCGGAGGAGTGCGAGACTTGCAAAGAGCGCAAGTACCAAGACGGCTCCGACGAAATGGTTTCCTTTAAGGCGGCCGGACACATTGACCCGGATAACGCCGCTTCCGTGGTCATGAGCCACGAGCAGGAGCATGTGTCCAACGCCTACCAAAAGGCGGACGCTCGCGGCGGCGAAGTGGTACGCGCCAGTGTCAGGCTGAAAACCGATATTTGCCCGGAATGTGGCCGTACTTACATCTCCGGCGGCGAAACCACGACGCAGATTCGTTACTACAACGAGGACAATCCTTACCAAAAGGACAAAAAAGCCTCGGATGTCAGCAAGTATCGCGGCGCCCATGTGGATTTTGAAGCCGGGTGAGTTTATAGCGGAAATTTTTTGGGGGGCTAGCGTCAAGATAAAATCTGTGACGTTAGCCCCTTTAGATTTATGTATTAGAGGAGGAAGGTAGATGCGCTGTAAGGTATCGGTGCCTGTAAGACGCATGACGGCATGGCTCATGCTGTGCTTTTGGTTGGCGGTTGCGCCATCTTTGGCCGAGTGCGCCGCTAAGGAAACGAATATCGTGATATTCCATACCAACGATATGCACGCTAGAGTCACTACCGATGAAGATCGGGGCGAGTCCATTGGCCTCGCGGAAATGGCGGCGGCAGTGGCGGCGGAAAAGAAACAAAATAAGGCTACCCTGTGGCTGGATGCCGGCGACACTTTGCACGGAATGCCGCGCATCAATATCAGCCAAGGAGAAAACATGGTGGCGTTGCTGAATTTGGCCGGACTTAACGCCCTAGCTCCCGGCAATCACGATTTTAACTACGGAGCTGGGCAACTGGTGAAACTTTCCCGGCAAATGAAATTCCCCTTGCTTTGCGCCAATGTCACCTATAAAAAGGACAATCGCTTGCTGTTCAAACCCTATAAAATCTTTAATTTAAACGGGGTAAAGGTGGGAGTGTTTGGCCTCGCCACGCCGGATACGGCTGTTATGACCAACCCTACCAAGATAGACACGATAAATTTTCTGGAGCCGGTGCAAATTGCCCGGGAAATGGTCAAAGAATTGCGTCCCAAGTGCGACATAGTCATAGGTCTTATGCACATGGGGCTGGACAAAAGTTCCCTCGTCACCAGTGAGGAAATCGCCCGAAAAGTTTCCGGCATCGACCTGATTGTAGATGGACACAGCCACACGACTTTGCCTGAGGGGCTAACCGTGGGCGATACCTTGATTGTGCAGACCGGCTGGCACGAATACAAATTGGGACGGGTCAATCTAAAGTGGCAAGGGGGCAAAATTGTCGCCAAAGAAGCTCGCCTTATAGACGAAACGGAGTTAAAAGGGCTGATACCCGAGCCGGATAAGGCGGTGGCTACAAAGCTGGCCGCCATCGACAAGACCAATGAAAAACTGTTCAGCCAAAAGGTGGCGACCTCCGACCGGGATTTTGACGCTTCCTTTGAAGGTATTCGGCGGCGCGAGACGGAACTGGGAAATCTTTGCGCCGATGCTTTCCGGTGGCGCTCGCAAGCAGATATTGCCGTGGTGAACGGCGGCGGCATACGCGGCGGCTTTTCGCGGGGCGATATTACCACGGGCGACGTCATGGCGCTTTTCCCTTTTGGCAACAATCTGAGCTTGGCGCAAATCACGGGCAAACAAGTTAAAGACGCGCTGGAATATTCCGTCAGTCGTTACCCGGAAATGTTCGGGGGCTTCCTGCAAGTAAGCGGTCTTACCTTTGACTATGATCCCACCAAACCGGTGGGCGAGCGAGTGCAAAGGGTACAGGTGGGCGAAAGTCCCTTGGAGGACGATAAAGTTTACACTTTTGCCACCTTAGATTATCTGTTTGAGGGCGGCGACGGCTACGATATGCTGAAAGAGCTAAAAATTTTGAAGGAATTTGAGACCTGCGAGGACGTAATCGCCGACTATCTAAAAGAAGTTGGCACGGAAAACATTACTACCGGCCGCATCAACATCAAAGTGGAAATGCCCTCTGCCGCAGATAGCGCAGCCGACTATAACGAAGCGGCCTAAGGGGCATAAATCATACGCTAAAGAATCAACCAATTCGCCATCCGGCAGGATTTTTCTTGACGGGTGGCGAATATTTGTATTCATGAAAGCTATAGCAAACGAAAAACAAACCGACTATGAAGGAGGCGGCGACCATGGCTGTGGCCTTGGCTATAGAGGAAGATTACTCCAGAGAAGAACTAATCGACGGAGAATATATGATGGCTCCGGCTCCCAGCGAGGGACACAACAATATAACCTTAAACATTGCCCTGCTGTTTCGCCAATACCTCAGGGGCAAAACCTGTCGCGCCTACGGCGATAATATTGACGTATTTTTGGACGAAAAAAATATCTTTCGTCCGGATGTCAGCATCGTGTGCGACCGCAGTAAAATAAAGGCCAATGGCATCCACGGCGCGCCGGATTTGGTGGTGGAGATACTATCCATCTCCACCACTAAAAATGATAGGGGGAAAAAATTTAAGGCCTACGAACGCTGTGGGGTTCGCGAGTATTGGATCGTTGACCCTAAAAACCGCTCGGTGGAGGTATATTTAAATTCGGCTGATGGCTTTGTACTGGATAATGTTTACGCCATGAAAAATCCCCCCCTCGCTTACGACGTGACCGAACCTGACCCGCCTACGCAAATAAAAGTTTCCCTGTATGAGGATTTTGTGGTGGATGTGAAGGATATTTTTTTTGATATGCTATAACATTGATTCCAAGGAGGCGATGTTTTGCGGCCAAAATCTATGGGGACGGTAAAAATTATCGCGGCGGCGCTGATTGTCGTACTCTTCTTGTTGATTCACGTTCTTAACCCTCAGTTTTTCCCTTTTATCCTTCGTATGCTGGGGCGCGGGGATATATTGGAAACAGCCGAGTATATTCGCTCCTTTGGCTCTTGGGCTGTTTTTTTCAGCTTTTGGCTAACCCTCTTTGTGAACGCCTTGGGCTTCCCCCCGGCCATTATTTTTTCCACCGCCAATACCTTGATTTTCGGCATCCTGCCGGGGATTTTTTTATCCTGCGTGGCGGAAACCGTGGGCGTTACCGTGAGTTTCCTGCTTCTTCGCTTCTTCTTTCACGACACGGCGCAAAAACTAATCGCCAAGAGCAAGTTCCTCACCAATATCGACCATTACAGCGGCGAGAAAGGCTTTATCGTCATGCTGATCGCCCGGATGGTGCCTTATTTTCCATCGGGGTTACTCAACGCCGTGGGTGCTGTGAGTTCCATGAGCCTCAGGGATTATGCGTTGGCCTCCTTCATCGGAAAGTTCCCCTCCACCGGCATTGAGGCCATTATCGGCCACGACGCCATTACCATGCAGGAGGATCACACCCGGCTCATCGCGGTGATTATCTTCGCCCTTATCCTCATCGGCTGGGCGGCGTGGTATCAGAAAAAACAATTGTCGAGGTAAAAAGATGTGTTATAACTACACCCGGCGACATTTTTTAAAAATCTGCGGCAGGGTTATGGCGGCTTTGGGATTGGGGAGTATTTACAATCCCTTGTCGCGCGCGGAGGCCGCCATTCCACCTGCGGAGGCGCACTCCCCCGGGGAATATCGCCATAAGCTCTCGGCGCGGCACCTTCGGCAAATCATCACCGGGGATAGCCGCTTTAGCCGGACTATTATGTGGGAGTTGGATGCGTTGCCAAAGTTTATCGGGGTGGAATATCGCTTGGAGGGTGATGCTCTCGCCCGTTGGCAAGAGGCCGCCTACCGCTACACCGACCTTAACAGCGAGTATAACCCGAATAGCTCCGAGGCGGTGTATATTTTTACCTCTTTCCTAGGGGGACTTAGCCCCGGCGCCCTTTACGAATATCGCGTCATCGCCGAGGGTAGCGCTACCCCGTGGCATAAGCTCGCTACCCCACCGGATACCCCGGCACCCTTTCAGGCCATTATCGTTTGCGATTCCCAGTGCGGCTATACCTATGCGGATTGGAAAAATACCATTCACCAAGCGGCTAAGAGGCATCCACAGGCGGAATTTATCGCCGACATCGGCGACATTGTAGATAACGGCCAGTCGGCGTGGCATTGGCGCGAGTGGTACGGCGGCATCGAAGATATTTTACCGGACACCGCCTTTGTCCCCGTCATGGGGAATCACGAGTGTTACGACCTAAAATGGCAAATGTGTTTGCCCCACGGCTATCTAAGCCAATTCAGCCAGCCCGGCAACGGTAGCGCGAGTTTCTCCGGGTATTATTACTCTTTTCTCTATGGGGCGGCCAAATTTTTTGTCCTCAACACCCAGTTTGAAGAGCTGGACAACTTAAAGCCGGGACTGCTGGCGGCGCAGCTGGAATGGCTCAGGCAAGAGACGCAAAATTCTCGGGAGCCTTGGAAAATCGTCCTCATGCACAAGGATATTTTGGCCTACGGTCAGAACAGCTACACCGGCGGCTACGGCGGCATTGACATCATCGGCCATGACTTCATGGCGACTTTCGAGGAGCTGAATATTGACCTTGTGCTGTCGGCGCATCTGCACACCTATCGCAACCGGGGACATATTTTTCAAGGAAAGCGCGCGGCGCATGGCCCCTATTACGTTCTGTGCGGCCTCAGCGGCAACGCTCATTACGACGTGCCGGACGAGGAACTGGATTTAGTCAAGGCGCCCCAGCCGGAGACGGACAATTATTTGACGCTGGACGTAAGCCGGGATACGTTGGAGCTGCGTTGCTACCTGCCGGATGGCGCTATGCTGGACGAGGCTATTTTACGGAAGCCGCCGAAGCAGGAAAGGTAAAGCGCTAAGCTGCGAAAAATTTTTATCTTTTTTCGCGGCCAAGGCAGGAAAAAAACTTTTTATCGCGAAATATAGCCGTAGAATAACAATGTGACAACGATTGCGCTATCATCACGAAGCGAAGGGCAAGACCCCGTGGCTTCACCAAAAAATAAGAATCCTAAATGGGGGCGATTATCCTATGGCAGAAAAGAAAGAAGACAAGGGGATACTGCTGGAAACGGGTACCAACGAATTTGAAATAGTGGAATTTACCATCGGGGATGTGCATTACGGCATCAATGTGGCCAAGGTACGCGAAGTAGTGACTTTGGCGCCGGTCACGTCCATGCCGCAAGCCCATCCATACATAGACGGACTTTTCACCCTGCGCGGCAAAGCCATGCCCTTGGTAAATTTGCCCCGTTGCTTAAACGTACATTCCGCCGAGCCGCCGCGGAACATCATCGTGACGGAGATTAACGAGTATTACATCGGCTTCCTCGTGGAGAATGTGTCGCGTATCCACCGCATTTCGTGGAAAGACATGGAGCCTTCCCCGGAGGTAGGCGACCAATCCAGAGTGGTGGGTATTATCAAGATGGAGGATCGCATCGTTCTCCTCTTAGATTTTGAAACCATTATCGCCGAAATAAATCCGGAGATTAACGCCAAACTCACCACCTACGAAGAAGCCACCGAGGACGTAAAGGACAAGCGTTCCGACGTGCATGTGGTGGTGGCGGAGGACTCGGCCATGCTCCGGGATCTCTTGGTGACGACCTTGCACGAATCCGGCTATCGCTATGTGCGTGATTTCGGCAACGGGCAGGACGCGTGGGATTATCTGCAACATCTGGCAGCCAAATCCGGCCCCATCGAAGACCATGTGCGCATTATCGTGTCCGACGTGGAGATGCCCAAGATGGACGGCCATCGCTTGCTGAAGCTGGTACGGGAAAACGAGCGACTGGGTGAGGTTCCTTTCATTCTCTTCTCCTCCCTCATCAGCGAAGAAATGCGCCGCAAGGGCGAGTCCTTGGGCGCCAGCGGCCAGATTTCCAAGCCGGAGATAAATCAGCTCATCGGCCTCCTCGACAATCTCATCTTCGGCAAACCCATCCGCAAATCCGATATGGACTAAGCGGAGATATGGGCTGTGAAGAAACTGTTCTTCGCAGTCCTTTTTGCATTGACACCACTTTAAAAGAAATTAAGCCGCTTTACCATAACGGCATACCGGCTTATACGGCATGGCATTTGGCCGTTTGGTATCGGGACAATCGCTTTTGTGGCAGTTGCTTGAGCCTAACGGCAGAAATCGAGCAGACAACGAGAGGAGAAGATGCAGTATGAAATTGGCAATCCTGGGAACAGGTTTCATCGTGAAGGAAGGAGCGCTTCCTGCCTTGAAGGAAGTGCCGGAGATAGATGTCACGGCTATTTTTGCCCGTCCTTCCGGCAAGGAGACGGCGGAGAAGCTATCAGCTGCTTACGCTATCCCCAAGATCTATACGGATTATGATGCGCTTTTGGCTGACCAGGACATTGATTTTGTGTATGTGGGGCTGATTAACAGCGTTCACTATGAGTACACGAAAAAGGCACTTTTAGCCGGCAAGAATGTCATCGTGGAAAAGCCCTTTGCCTCGGCAGCAAGAGAAGTGCGAGAATTAAAGGAATTAGCTGTTTCCAAGCATCTCTATGTATTTGAGGCAGTAACGCTTCACTACTTGCCAAACTTTGCCGCCATTCGGGAAAATTTGCCCAAACTGGGGAAAATCAAGGCGGTGGTGGCGAACTACTCCCAGTATTCCAGCCGCTATGACAAATATTTGCAGGGCGAGGTTCTGCCTGCTTTTGACCCGCAAAAGAGCGGCGGGGCTTTGTACGACATCAATATCTACAATCTCAATCTCATCATCGGTCTGTTCGGTGCGCCGGAGGAGGTCAGTTATACGGCAAATCTCGGATTCAACGGCATCGACACCAGCGGCATGGTCAATATGAGATATCCCGGTTTCTTTGCTTTGGCAATCGGCGCGAAGGACTCGGAAAGTCCGGGGTATGCCACCATCCAAGGGGAAAAAGGTTATATCAAAGTGACGGATACTCCCAATGAACTGCGTTCTTTCGAGATGCAACTTCGGGGCAGTGGCGTTACGACCCATAACGAACTCAACCGCTACAGTCACCGTATGGTGCATGAGTTCCAAGAGTTCGCCAAAATTTTTAAGGCCAAGGACTATGAGCGTATGACCAGAGGATTAGAAGTTTCCGTAGCGGTATTGGAAACGGCGGAGAAGGCGCGGAAACAGGTGGGGATTGTTTTCCCTTGTGATGAATAGCAGATAAGGCTAAACACATTCTGACATATTGGGATAAACATTGATGTAGGCGAAACAGATAAGCAAGCGAAAATTACAAAAAGGGGTGCAAATGCCCCCTTCTTTTTTTGCCGTAGCCTTGTCCCGTGCGGCTTCTGAGTGATACTGGTTTAACGATAGACAGGATTCAATCAGCTACGGAAAATTGTTTCCCCATTTCTTCCAACAGCAACAGCGCCACCGGCGTGAAGGCGTTATATTTTCGCCATATTACATACATGGAGGATTCTTGCAGTGGGGCAAGGGGGCGAAAACAAAGAGCTCTGTCCTCCCCCGTGGCAATGATTTTGTCATAACCAAGCACATAGCCAAATCCTTCCTTGGCCATGATGGAGGCATTGAAAATCATATCGTAGGTGGCGACGATGTTCAGCCTGTCCTGCGTTTCCCCCAGCCAAGCCATGAGTTCCTCGTCTAGTCCCTGACGGGAGCAGATAAGAGGAAGGGCGGCGAGGTCATCTTTTTGTATCGCCTCTTTTTCCGCCAACACATCGTCACGGCGCAGAATAAGACCCCAACGATTTTTGTAGGGAATGGGCAGACTGTTGTACTTACTGCGATCCGGTTCATGGGCGATAATGGCAAAGTCCAAAATCCCCCTGTCCAGCTTCTCCGTCACGGATTCGCTGTCGCTGCTGTAGAGATGATAGCGGATGCGTGGGTAATCTGCCTGCAAGCCCTTGATTATCTTGACGAATTTGGCGAAGCCTTCCGATTCTGCGCAACCGATGTGGATATCGCCGCCGCTTACCGCTCCCATAGACCTAAATTCATCCGCTACCTTATCGACCATACCGAGGATATCCTCGGCTCTTTTTTTGAGCAAAAGTCCCTCCTCCGTGAGGTGGATGCTGTAATTGCTGCGGACGAACAGCTTTTTGCCCAGTTCCTCCTCCAGCTCCTTGAGCTGACGGGACAGGGTCGGTTGCGATACATGAAGGTGCGCCGAGGCTTTGGTCAGTCCGCCTCGCCGCGCCACTTCCAAAAAATAACGCAGTACCCGTATTTCCATTGTCATCACTCCCTCACCCAGTATAACTCGCCCAGTTATTTTTAACAAGAATAACTAGCTATGAGTTTTAAGTATTGGACATAGGCCGCCAACCGGAATAAAATGAGGACAACAACAGAGCTACGCTTATGGAGGAAAACGCAATGGAAAAGAAAACAAATGAGGAGGTCATATACACCCGTCAGGGTTTGAGTTCTTCCCATGCAAAAACGGCTGTTACATCCTTTTAGAGATAGTAACAGCCGTTTTGGTTAGTTGTTCATGGCGTTTCGTATCATCTCAATATTTTGTCGAGCCGCATCTAAAGTAGGATTGATGACGAGGGCTTTCTCATAATCCCTGAGCGCTTCTTCATAGTGACCAAGGGTCATGTACACATTGCCGCGTCCGTAATACGCCTCTGCATATTGGGGATTGAGGGAAATCGCTTTGCTGAAATCAGCGGCGGCGCGTTCGTATGTTTTCGTGCCGTAATAGGCAAATCCACGACCGCTATAGGCGGTGGCATAATTTGTGTCAAGAGCGATGGCCTGACTGAAATCCGCTATGGCTTGGGTATAGTTTTTCATTTTCCCGTAGGCGCTGCCTCGATTATGGTAAGCAAAGGCCAAACGCGGATTTTTCTCAATGGCTTGGGTGAAGCAGTTCACGGCCTCTGCATAGCGACCTTGCGCAAAGAGACTGGCTCCCTGCTCGTTGAGTCCGGCGGCGATAAAGTATTCGTCGTTTTGCTTGACCGCCTGCCGAATTTGTTGGCGTTCGCTATCGGTGACAGCACTTGCGTACTGCTCTTTGAGCCGCTCCATTTCACGGTTCAATCGCTCGACTTCTGCCGTAAGCTCCTTATTTTTCTCCACGGCCGCCGCAAGAGCGGCTTTATCCTGCACCATGGCGGGGCTGATGTTGTCCGTATCAACCAGTACCGAAAGATGGCACTCATAGCGAATGACATCGTCGCTGATGAGGCTAGCCTTAAACTTGGGTGTACCTTGGACTTGCATGACATTGGCGGATAGTACCATGATTTCGTCCTTGGTAAGCATTCCCTCCTGCACGATAGACAGGCTCTCTACATACACACCGGCTTGCTCGGCGGCGCGACGCATGGCGTAGTCGATGGCTCGCTGTTCGGCGACATTAGGATTGTCGTAGTCGCTCATGGTATATCCGTCGGTGGCGGTGAAAGTCTGGACGGCGGCAAAAACCGCCGAGCAATTTACCGCCATGAACAGCGACACTATGAGTAGGGTTCGCTCGAACAAGTTCATACTTCCCCAACCCATCATTTATACCCGGTGAATTTATCAGTTATATCGTCTGCGACCTCTCGGAATTTATCATCATAGGAAACATATAACGCCGACAATTCTTTCCCCTTGCGCTTTTTATTTTTTAACAATTTCTTACTTACCAGTTCTTCACTGGAAATCTTATATACGGCTTTAACAGTAAACTTTTCACCGAATATAATAGTCACTAAATAGTCAAAGCCTAAATCATCATTACCCTCTTTATAGAAAGTATCGAATTGTACCGTATTCTTCTCATGAAATCTCCGACCTTTGACCTGATAGGTTTTACCGAGCGCATCTACCAGATCGTAGCCCTTGGTATTATTCCTCTCTCCCTTGGCATCCTCTTTCAAGGGATAATTCAGCTCTAGGTATGCCATGCACAACTTCTCCGCATATTCCCCGGTAGGATTGTTATGGTTTTTAAACTCAAAGTCATTTTTCAGTTTCTGCAACAATTCATCGTATTCCTCCATCTTCTTAGAAAGCTCCTTGATGTTTGCCTTGTTCATGTTAAACACTCTCCTTATTTATATGACGCTTATCATTAGCCTTGCTTGCCCATCATTTTCAGGACAAGCTGACGGCCTTGCTGAGCTTCTATATTATTTGGGAAAATCTGTATAGCTTTGTCATAATCGGCCAAGGCTTTGTCGTATTGCTTATTTTCTTTGTATAAGTTGGCACGTTGTTCATACCAAAAAGAATTATTAGGTTCAAACTCAATCGCTTTGTTATAGTCTGCCAAGGCTTTGTCATACTGATTGCCGTGTTGGTAAAATCCGGCACGCCATCCATAAGAAGAAGCATAGTCAGGCTTTATCTCAATCGCCTTGGTGTAATCAGCTAAAGCCTTATCCAAATTAAATTCTCTTCTATGACGCGTATCTATTTGATCCAATATACCACCCGCACGATAAAAATTTGCACGCTCGTGATAGAGCTCTGCAAGATATACATCATCAGTATATCGCGAAGTATGTCGTATCGCATTGTTAAGTGTTTCCAAATATTTAGTATTGAGATTGTGTAAATACTCTTCATTCGGAGCAAGATCAACTTCTTGACCCACCAATATTGACCTCACATTCGTACAATACTCGTAATATGCAAAAGGCGTTGGATTTACTATAACAGCCTTACGAGATGCTTTGAAGCATTGTTCAAATTCATTGTCTGATGGAAAAGAGAAATTAAAATTGAAAGTATCTATAAAAGCATAGGCAATAATTGCCTCATCATTCTTTGGATTTAGGCGTAATGCATCTTTATACATACTCCGTAATGCATCTTTATACATATCCAAAGAATCATAAGCCTTAATTGGGACGCTGTCGGCCCTTTTCACCATATCATCAGCTTTAAATATCCTGTCTTCTCTCTCCTGCGCTTCTCTGATATCTTCATCATCGTAACCGTGAGGCAACGAGGCAATCTTCTTTTTTAACGCAGCCAAATCTTCATCCTGTTGCGCTATCCTAGCCTGCAAATAACGATAACGGCTGACTTCTTCCTGACGTTTTTTCTCCTCTTCTCTCAGTATTGCGTCTATATCAGCCGTATCGACCTCGGCGATTACCTCAGCCGTAATGCGAATATCCCCCTCCGACAGCAGGGTGCGGCTCAGTTTCTTATTCACCAACTTAATTTTATTGCTGGCGATGGTCTTTACTTCATCCTCGCTAATCTGCGCATTCATTGAACGGCTGTAAGTCTCGATATACACCCCGGCTTGCTCGGCGGCGCGGCGCATGGCGTAGTCGATGGCTCGCTGTTCGGCGATATTAGGATTGTCGTAGTCGCTCATGGTGTATCCATCGGTGGCGGTGAAAGTCTGGACGGCGGCAGAAACGGTTATTGGAAAAGCACACAGAACGGCGCAAATCGTCCCTATGGCCATTAGTTTCAGCTTGTTTTTCATTTGTTTCACACCCCGTCAAACAATTCCACCATACGGTCTAAAGCCCAAGTGATTTCCTCATCATACTCCATGATGTCAGCTTGTTTTATAAAGGTACGGTATTCCTCCACGGCTTCTAAATTTTTGCCCGCTTGCTCTAGGAAAATGCCTCGGCCTAAATGCAGTCCCGGTTCTTTTGGGTCTAATGAGTAGGCTTTATCATAATCCTGCTTGGCAAGGTCGCTTCTGCCCTGCTTGCGGTAAATGTGACCGCGGCGGCTATAGGTGCGAGCATAGTTGGGAGCGATGGATACCGCTTTTTCGTAGTCGGCCATAGCGCCGGCCAAGTCCCCGGCGCGTTCCTTCTTTTGTCCGGCGCGAATATAGTGTCGAGCTTCTTTGTCGGCCTGCCCGGCGTATTGCCGTTTGAGCCTGTCCAGCTCGCTGCCTTTTTGCATATATTCGGCCTGTATTTTTTCGTAACCTTGGGTGGCCTTGCGCGCCGCTATCATGTCGTTTAACATCTTGTCGGCCAGGTCGGTATCATACTCGGCGACAATGCATACGGCGACTCTGATGCGGCCATTCGGCTCAACGTGCTTGGTGGGTTTCCGCTCTTTGACCTTGACGATGGTATTGGTAATCATGGTCATCTCGTCGGCGGTCAGCGTGTTGTTTTCGCTACGGCTTTTGCTTTCGATATAGACACCGGCCTGTTGCGAAATGCGGCGCATGGCCTCCTTGAAGGCAATCTCCTGCCCCTCCTTGGCAGACTCGGTTTCTTGCAGGATATAGTCGGCATCGGCGGTAAGAGTCTCCACGGCGGCAAAAGCGGGGAGGGAATATAACATCACGACCAGACACATGGTCAAACACGCGCAAAATTTTTTTATGGCAAGCACTGTGTTACCTCCTTTTGGGCAAAGCGGGATGTTTGGCATACATTCGGTTCTACTCCGTAATAGTGTATCCGTCAGTGGCGGTGAAAGTCTGGACAGCGGCGTAGGCCGTGAGGGGCAGAAGGCAAAATACTGCCGTCAAGGCTACCAATATGCGTTGTCGCAGTTTTCCGTTCATCATATCGCCTCCTGTCCCTCGTCAATTTTATTGCACGAATACCACCGCGCAATTATCCAGAAAATGACTAGCCCCATTCTCCGCCAAAACCTTGTCTGCGTCGTCAGCGGAAATCACGGGGTAGCTGTTGTTATGGGTGAGACTGGTAGCCTTAACCACCAAGGGATTGCTCCCGGCGCGATTGAGATTGCCCTTCATGCCTTTGGCGAAACTGGCCATGCCTTTAGCCACTACCACGCCGGAATCTAACTGGTCGTAGCCGTAAATGTTTCTGCCGTTAGCGTCTTGGATAACCGGGGACATATTAGGCGTTAAGCCCAAGCCGGAGCAATCAACCACTAGCCCCGTATAACCGCCGGAAGCTGAGACTTCGGTGGTGGGTTCGGGAAATGCGTCGGCGGCCACGGGTTTTAACGCCACTTTGGCGATGGAGTTGGTCACGCCGTAGAGGGGG
>JAFVEM010000067.1 GCA_017476005.1 Selenomonadaceae bacterium
TCTTTAAGGATTCCATGTCCGTAGTCGCTTTGCCGCCCCATAATCTTATCTCCCACCTTTCGCTTGCCAATCCTTTTCTCTATGCTACCCATTATACACCCTATTTATGAAAATTAGCTGAAAGATAGGCTGAACTGTAACAAACCAAGTAAAAAATTTTATTTTCCCCCTTGACAGGGTATTGTCACTGCGCTATAATAGCCATCGTTGAACGGGGGTATAGCTCAGCTGGGAGAGCGCTTGCATGGCATGCAAGAGGTCAGGAGTTCGATCCTCCTTACCTCCACCACTTTGAATTTTGAGCGTCGCGCATTTGGCGGCGCTTTTTTTTGTGCTTGTCTTTTATAAATTTTTTTTTTATAATCTATAATCGTTTACTGGAGAGCATTAGACATTCCGCAGGAAGGTCTTAGGCTCTCTGTATATACCGCGGACGAACAGTTTCGTTTTGGTAAATTCCTATGTTCGCGAGTATAACGAGAAAATAACAGCTAGCGTCGGGGCGAATGGTAATTGGCGACGGGTAGGGAAAGGCAGGGTTTTGCGCGGTGGAAGAAAAACTGAAATTATACGGCTTTAACAATCTCACCAAGTCCTTGAGCTTCAACATATATGACATTTGTTACGCTAAATCCCAACGGGAGCAGGAGGACTATATCAAATATATTGACGAGCAGTATAACTCCGAGCGACTCACCAAAATCCTTTCTCGCGTTACGGAAATGATCGGGGCGAGGATTCTCAATATCGCCAAACAGGACTACGACCCACAAGGCGCCAGCGTGACCTTGCTCATCGCCGAAGGAGCCGCCGTCTCCAGCGGCAAGAAGAAACCGGTTCCCAGTAAACCTCGCAAAGAATCGGTGGTGGCTCATCTCGACAAGAGCCATGTGACGGTGCATACCTACCCGGAATTTCATCCGGAAACCAGCATCGCCACCTTCCGGGTGGATATCGACGTGGCCACTTGCGGCGAAATTACCCCTTTGAAAACCTTAGATTACCTCATCGGTCAATTCGATTCCGATATTATTACCATGGATTATCGGGTGCGCGGTTTTACTCGGGAGGTGTCCGGTAAAAAACTCTTCATGGATCAGAAAATGACTTCCATTCAGGAGTACATTTCCCCGGAAACCCTTGACGAGTACGACGCGGTGGATATTAACCTCTATCAAGCCAATCTTTTCCACACCCGAATGCTCATCAAGGAAACAGAACTCCAAAATTATCTTTTCAATACCGACATCTATGAAATTCCGCCCAAGACAAGGCTAGCTATTACCAGCAGTCTGCGGCAGGAAATGATCGAGATCTTCAGTGGGCGCAACGTCTATTGACCGTGAGAAACGAGGGCGAGCTAAGATAGAAAAAAATTCTTTGGGGCAGAGACGAGCCCCTCTCCGGGAGGCGCTCATGAAAATGAAGGCGGCGCGCCTAGTCCCTTTCGACG
Organism: Selenomonadaceae bacterium; assembly: GCA_017476005.1. Taxonomy (GTDB): domain Bacteria; phylum Bacillota; class Negativicutes; order Selenomonadales; family Selenomonadaceae; genus RGIG5097. The sequence continues at coordinate 1,454 of JAFVEM010000067.1, forward strand.
TACCGGGACACAAACGGGGGCGAGGCAATCCCGATTTAACCGCTTTTTTGGGGGAGCAAGCTTTAAGCGTGGATGTTAATTCCATGCAGATGTTGGATAACCTCTGCCACCCTGTGTCCGTCATTAGGGAAGCGGAGACTCTGGCGGCGGAGGCTTTCGGCGCCGAGAGTGCATTTTTCATGGTAGGCGGCACCACCTCGGCGGTACAAGCCATGATTCTTGCTACCGTGGGATGGGGCGAGAAAATTATCATGCCTCGGAACGTGCATCGCAGCGCCATTAACGCCTTGATTCTCTCCGGCGCCGTCCCCGTTTATGTAAATCCGCAGGAGGAGCCAACCTTGGGCATTTCCTTGGGAATGCGCCTAGAGGATGTGGCGGCGGCCATGGAGGCTCACCCGGATGCTAAAGCCGTGCTGGTAAACAATCCCACTTACTACGGCATTTGCTCCGACTTAGAGGGCATTGTTAAGCTGGCGCACACTCGGAACCTGAAGGTGCTGGTGGATGAGGCTCACGGCACCCATTTGTATTTTGGCGCAGGGTTGCCTCAAGCCGCGATACATGCCGGAGCCGATATGGCGGCAGTGAGTATGCACAAATCCGGCGGTTCCCTCACCCAAAGCTCCCTGCTCCTTTGCGGCGTCAACGTCAATGCCGATTATGTCCGGCAAATAATTAATATCACCCAAACTACCAGTGGCTCTTATCTCCTCATGGCCAGCCTCGACATCAGCCGGCGGCGGCTGGCGCTTGAAGGGACAGAAATATTTTCCCACGTGGTTTCCTTGGTGGAATACGCTCGGGAGGAGATTAACGCCCTAGGGGACTATTACGCCTACAGCCGGGAACTGGTAGATGGGAAAGCGATTTTTGATTTTGATATTACCAAGCTGTCGATTTTTACGCGTCCCGTAGGTTTGACTGGGATAGAGGTCTATGATCTTCTCAGGGATGAATACGACATTCAGGCAGAATTTGGCGATTTGGGCAGCGTCCTAGCCTATGTGTCCGTAGGGGATCGCCCCAAGGACGTGGAACGACTGGTGGCGGCGCTGGCCGAAATACGGCGCAATTACCGCCGAGATCCGGCAGAATTACCTAAAATAGATTACATTAGCCCCGTCGTGAAATGCACGCCCAAAGAAGCCTTCTTTGGCGCCAAACAATCGCTTCCCTTAGCCAAAGCCAAGGGAAAAATCGCCGGCGAGTTCGTTATGTGCTATCCCCCCGGCATCCCCATTTTAGCTCCCGGTGAACTCATTACGGGCGAAATTTTAACTTATATTCGCTATGCCAAGGAAAAGGGCTGTCAAATGACCGGGACGGAGGATATGGAGCTAGAGCGGCTTAATGTGCTGAAGTAAGGGGAGTTTTTCTTATACTGGATAACGTTAGGTCTTTCCATAGGAAAGCCTTACGTTATCCGTATATGTCACGGACGAACTGTCACAAAGAGGAACAGTTTTTCTTTCGCGAGTACAGAAAGGAGAATTACACGTGGCCAATGAGCAAGTAGTCCTCGCCGCGTTGGGGAATATACCAAGCGATATGCAAAATCCACGCCAATCCATGTCTGCCGCCGAAGATTGGGCTATCATAGAAAAAATGAGCAAACTGCTCACGCGGGACGAGCGAGACAGGTTAGCTACCGTTTATACTGAGCAAACTGCGAGGAAGTATCATGGGTAATTTGTACAGCCTTGATTCTAATATTGTCATAGATGTTTTGCGTGAAAAGGAATCAGCATTAAATTTTTTGCGTTCTCTCACCCAAGCCGGGAATCGCGTGTCTATCTGCCCTATCGTGTACTATGAGGTCATGCGTGGCTTCTTGAACGCTAACGCTTCGAAACGTGTGGAGCAATTTAACAGACTCTATGAAGCGATGCTGAAGCTCCCCTTTGATGAACGTGCTATTATGGAGGCTGTCAGAGTTTACGTCAATCTCCCCAAGGGACAACGTATAGAGGACAATGATATTTACATTGCGGCTATTGCTATGGTCAACGACTGTACACTTGTTACCGCCAACACCAAACATTTTGGTCGCATTGAAGGACTGTCTATTGTTGATTGGCACAACGATGAAATTTTTTCAAAGCAGTAGGCACACAGTACACAGGAGTATTTATGTCGAAAGCCATTACCTATGAACTCATAAAAAAAGATGAAGCTACGGGAGCGCGCGCCGGTATCCTGCATACCCCTCACGGCAGTTATCCCACGCCGATTTTTATGCCAGTGGGTACGCAAGCCAGCGTTAAGGCCGTTTCTCCCGATGAGCTGACGGATATGGGCGCCGGCATCATCCTTGGCAATACCTATCACCTTTTTTTACGCCCGGGGGCAGACCTAATTAAAGAGGCCGGGGGACTCCACAAATTCATGCATTGGGACAGAGCCATCTTGACGGACAGCGGCGGTTTTCAGGTCTTTAGCTTGGGCGAGCTTAGAAAAATTACCGAAGAGGGCGTTACTTTTCGCTCACATATCGACGGCGCAAAAAAATTCCTTTCCCCGGAGGTGTCCATGGAGGTGCAAATGGCCTTAGGCTCCGACATCGTCATGGCCTTCGACGAGTGCATCCCCTATCCGGCGGATTTTGCTTACGCCAAGGATTCCAGCGCGAGAACTACTCGCTGGGCAGAAAGATGCCGTAAAACTATGACGGCGGAAAACCAAGGGCTGTTTGGCATCGTGCAGGGGGGTATGTACCGGGAACTTCGCGAGCGAAGCGCCAGAGAAATAACGGCGCTGGACTTTCCCGGTTACGCCGTAGGCGGCCTCAGCGTGGGGGAACCATCGGAACTTATGCGAGAGATGCTGTCGGTTTCCACTGCCTTTCTGCCGGAGGACAAACCCCGTTATCTCATGGGAGTAGGGACGCCGGATTTCTTTTTGGCAGCGGTGGCGCGAGGGATTGATATGTTTGACTGCGTGTATCCCACTCGCGTTGCCAGAAACGGCCTCGCCATGACGGCCACCGGACGTTTGGTCATTAAAAATAGCGAATATACCCACGACCATCGGGTTTTGGAAGAAGGTTGCGGTTGTTACGCCTGCCGCAACGGCTACACTCGCGCCTATATCAGGCACCTTTTCCGGGTGGGTGAAATTTTTGCTTTAAGGCTTCTGTCGCTTCACAATCTCTGGTTTCTGCTGGAGTTCATGCGTCGTTTGCGCGAGGCTATACTGGCGGACAGATTCAGCGATTTTGCGACGGATTTTTTACAGGGGTATAAAAAATAAGACGAGCCGCCTTTATGGCGGCTTTCTCTGTTTCCCTACCCGGATAGTTGTAAAATTGAGATAAGAAAGATATGGAAACCGTATGGGGAGGACTATGCCCGATCCCATAAAAACCTTGCACATTGGCAAAAAGTGTGTTAGGCTACCCGTACGATGGCTTGTCGTTTGCTATACTGGAGAGCGTTATCATTTTAGTAAATTTCATCGCTCGCGAGTATAATTGGCCGGGAAAGCGCGTAGTTATGGCCAGCAAGGGGCTTGGTGGCTTTAGTTGCAAACGGCGATTAGGGTGAGGCTTACCTAACTGAAAATCGCCATACGAAAAATGCAGACAACAGCAAAAAATAGCCGTGGAGGGCAAATGGCAAAGGGTTAAGAAGGAGTGTGAGCGCAATATGTGTGGTATTGTGGGCTATGTGGGCAATAAGGAAGCGGCGGTCTTTCTCTTGGAGGGACTGTCCAAGTTGGAATATCGCGGCTATGACTCGGCGGGTATCGCGGTTTACGACGGTAGCGAAATTCGCGTAGAAAAAAGCGTGGGACGCTTGGCCGCCTTGAAGGATAAAATTGGTAGCAATATGCCTAAAGGTTCTTTGGGCATCGGTCATACTAGGTGGGCTACCCACGGTCGCCCCTCCGACAGCAATGCCCATCCCCATGCGGATTGCTCCGGTGATTTTGTGGTGGTGCATAACGGCATCATCGAAAATTATTTGAATCTCAAGGAAGAACTTATCGAAAAGGGACACGCCTTCCGTTCGGAAACCGATACGGAGGTGGTGGCGCACCTCTTGGAGGAGGTCTATCACGGCGATTTTGAGGCCGCTGTGCGCGACGTATTGCGGCGGATTGACGGTTCCTATTCCTTGGTGTTTTTATCCAAAAAACATCCCGACCGCCTCATTTGTACCAAACAGGACAATCCCTTGGTCATCGGTCTAGGGGAAGGGGAAAATTTCATCGCCTCGGATATCCCCGCCATTATCCAACGCACGCGCCGCACTTTTATTATGAACGACGGCGAAGTGGCGGTGGTGACCAAAGATAGCGTGACCATCACTAATCGGCGAGGGGAGCCGGTACAGAAAAAAGTTTTTGAGGTGAACTGGAACGCGGAGGCGGCGGAAAAAGGCGGCTACGAACACTTCATGCTGAAGGAAATTCACGAGCAACCCAAGGCCGTCCGGGATACCATGAGTCAACGCATCGCCAAAGACGGCTCCGCCATCGTCATTGACGAACTGAAATGGGATGCCGCTTTCTTAAATTCCTTCAACAAAATTTACATTGTAGCCTGCGGCACCGCTTATCATGCCGGTATGGTGGGGAAATATTACATTGAGAAATTAGCCAGAGTCCTAGTAGAGGTGGATGTGGCCTCGGAGTTCCGCTATCGCGACCCAATAGTGGATGAAAACACTTTGCTCATCGTGGTGTCCCAGTCCGGCGAGACCAGCGACACCTTGGCCGCCCTGAAAGAATCCAAGCGCCTCGGCGCCAAGACGCTGGCCATCACCAACGTGGTCGGCTCCTCCATTGCCCGCGAGGCGGATCAGGTGCTCTACACTTGGGCAGGGCCGGAGATTGCCGTGGCCTCCACTAAGGCTTATACCACTCAGCTCATCCTCTTCTTTATGCTGGCACTCTACATGGCGGAAATCAAAAAGACCGTCAGCCCGGAGCGCGTAAAAGAGCTGATAAAACTCTTGAAGCAAATCCCGGCGCAAGTCAGCGAGACCCTTTCCGATGTGGATCCCATTAAGACCTTTGCCAGACAATACGGGTTTAACGAAGATGTATTTTACATCGGTCGCTCCTTGGATTACGATGTGGCCTTGGAAGGTTCCCTTAAACTAAAAGAGGTTTCCTATATTCACGCCGAAGCCTACGCCGCCGGGGAATTAAAACACGGCACCTTGGCGCTCATCGTGGAAGGCGTGCCGGTTATCGCCCTCGCCACCCAGAAGAGCGTTTACGAGAAAACCTTGTCCAATATCAAAGAAGTCAAAGCTCGCGACGCGGTGGTCATCGGGATTGCCGCCGAAGGCGACGAGGAACTGGAAAAATATGTGGATCATGTAATAAAAGTACCGGAAACCGACGAACTCCTCATTCCCATCCTCACCGTGGTGCCGTTGCAGCTCTTGGCCTATTACGCCGCCATTACTCGCGGTTGCGACGTGGATAAGCCGCGGAATCTGGCTAAATCCGTGACGGTGGAATAATAGTATGAAAAAAGGCCGGACACTTTCGGGTGTCCGGTCTTTTTTTAGGATAAAGCCTCTGCGGCCAAATTTTCCAGATAGGTAACCAAGCGATTAAGGGCTTCCTGTCCTTCCGGCGGCAGGTCTTGGTCGCTGTCCAGCGAAAGACTGCCCTTTACGCCGCCGTAGTTAAAGACGATAGAGCGTAAATCCTCGCCCTCGCTTCGTTCTTCTTCCTTGTCCGGCAGGTCTTGCCAATCTTTCAAGGGGTACTCATCTACCAGAGCTTCCAGTTCCTCCAGCTTCTCCTTGGGAACGAATACTTCTTTGGTTTCCCCTTTGCCGTTTAGGGCGGCTTCCCAGTCGGGGTCGGGTATTCTTTTTTGGAGAATGGCGCGCTTCGTACCCGATACCGGCTCGGATTCCAATTTTAGTGAAAAAACGGTGCCAACTTTATCGTTGCTACGGGAATATGAGCAGTTAAACAGGGGGGCGTGCAGACGATTTCTCGCCTGGAGTTTTTCCGCAAAAAACTCGGTGAAAACGTGTCCGCCGCACCACCCGTAAGGCACGGTGGAAACGCCCCCCTCGGCATAGACCGTGATTTTCTCGCCGCTGTCATAACTAACTTGCAAGTCGATAAGGGTACCCAAGGCGGTGTTGCGCTTGCTGCTGCCGTTGACGGCGGCCAGATCTTTCTCACGTATCAGTGCCGCTAACTCCTTGAGGGAATCTGCGGGCAAGGCTTGCGTAAATTTCAAGGGCGTGAGCGACCCTTTGCGATCGCAGGTGAGAGTGAATACAGCCCCTTCCGCGCTAGGCTCGGCTGTTAAGAGATACCACCCCACGGGAAAAGGGTCTTGGTCTGCCTCTTTTCTGATGGTTGCGCCGTCATCGAGAAAACGCAGGGAAAATTTCGTAATGTTGTCCGACCGAATGACTTTTGGGGCTTGAGAATCGGAGGAATCGGCGATGCCGCCGCAGGTTACTTCCCCGTCTTTCTCGACGTATTGGGAACTGCAACCGGCCGTCCCCCCGACGCACAAGGTTCCTATGGCCACGAGTCCCAAGGTCAGGGCGAATTTGGCAATTTCCATGTAGCGTCACTCTCCTATTCTTGCCGGCATACCGTCGCTACCCACGCGATAAGGATTAGCTAAAGGATTGCTCCCCACCACTTCCGGCCTGTCATCGTTTAAGAAAAAGCGGTTGGGGTCGCTCATAATGTTCCAAGTTTTATTGATGGCTGTTATTTCCGAGGCCAGTAAAGTATGGTGAATATCCGTTTTTTTGTCGCGTGGAGTGGCCTTGAGGTCAAAAATGCGCAGTTCGTGCCAAGGAAACTGCTGATCCGGCTTCACCGCATCCATGTACAGATAAGCTCCGCCGTCGGCCGGACACACCAACAGGGCGCGTGGTTCCTTCGCCGTGGGTACATCCTGATAATTCCAAGAACCGGAAGCAATATAGAAACCGGCATCGTTTTCATAAATGCCCAGCGTCACGCCGCTGCCGTCACCGGCCACAGAGCGCACGGGGATTCCCGGCACTATTTCGATGCAGTACCCGGGGGCGGCGCGACGATATTTTTCCCGAAACAATCGGGGATATTCGTCGAAAAGAATGGTGGCGGCATAAATACCATCCCGACCCGCGCCGAGAGAGGGTGGATTAAAATAAAAAGTCGCGCCGCGAGATTCCAGCGTCCAGGTTCCCACGCCTTCGTGGACTTCCGCCGCCATTATGCCGCCGCCTCTGGCGGTAAGCTCCCTTTCGCCGGCGCGAAGGAGTTCGGCCACATTCAGATCCTTGTTGCCGATAAACGGCGCATCCGGGTAGTCGCGCCGCAGTTGCGCCTCGATGGCTCCGGCGAGTTCCTCTATACCAGTGAATACCTCGTCCATGGTCAAATATTGCCCCGTAGCCGTGTCGATATTTCGCCCGTAAACACTGTGCAAATCTCCGGCCGGGGAATCTCCCCCGGAGTGGATTCTGTCCCGTTCCAAAAAGCTGACCGCCACATTATCGGCGCGGCGCACAAACACGTCTCGCAGTCGGCTGAATTTTTTGTCGGTAGGAAGTCCGTCGTTAAGACGCGCTTGCTGCATTTCGACGGCCTGTTTTTTGAAGGTCGTCCAGTAGTACCTGTCCGCCATTTCTCCCTCGGTAAGGTAGTTAAGCAGTCGCGCCGCCAGTTGGGAGAATTGGGGATCGCGCTCTCGCATTGTTAAAGTTGCCCGTCCCAAGCTAAGGGAAAGTCCCTCGTGATCCACTGTACTGACGGAAACGCTGCTTACCATTTGCAAGGGTTTTACCGTCGGCTCGGCCATTTTGTCGTTGGCATAGCTCATAGGCATAAATACCCACAGGGAAAGCAACAAGGCCAAAAATAATCTTGCGCCACTCATAAGACACATCCTTTCACAAAACAGCTATCAACGCCGGCAAACCCCAAATAGCAATTACGAAGTATAGAAGCAAGGACAACCAAAAATGCCGTCTCCGCGAGGCACCTTCGGGCAAAACTCGCCGTAGGCTGAGCCTATTAAAAAGCAGAAAAAACAAGAAGGCCAGCAGACCCGTCAGCGCAAAGGGGAACAAATACTCCATGGGCGTGGCGTGACCGCGAATCTCTCCATTGTCGGCGGTAAAATGATACAACGCCGCTTGCATGGCGTAGATCATGATTAGCGGGGTAACGAGTCCCCACAGCCCGGTTAAACCGTAATGAATAGCGTAGCGCATAAATCTCCTTTTAGCAAAAGCCGCCCGAAAATTCCGAGCGGCTTTTTTATTGGGCTTTGCCCAAACCTACAAGAGGCTCCGGCAGGGAGTATTGCCCCCTGCACCCCTTATTAAAATTACAAATCGATAATATAGAAAGTCTCGTCGTCACCATGAGCAATAAGCGTGTTGCCGGACATTTGCACGGCGCTTTCGGGCGAGAAATTCGCGACGGTAGCCTCGCCGATTTCCTTGCCGGTGGCGCGATCAAAGACCCGGAGGGGGCAAACATCGTCATCCGCTTTTTCGTTGTACTCCGCGTCACCGAACATGACGATATAGTTTTGGGTAACAGCCCAGAAACCAAACTCATCGTCCCGCCAACCGGTGATGGTACGCACCTCTTTGCCGCTTTTATCCAAAACCAAAAGAGCGCGTTCCTCGTCGGGGCCGGCGGCGGCGATATACAGTTCGTTTTGGTCGGCGTAAATCGGTTCATAGCCCCGATTATCGGCTAGGGTGGCGACATCCTTCATTTCCAGCTTGTTTCCCGTCACGGTGCCAATTTTTATGGCATCCATTCCGGCACAAATCAAAAACTCGTCGCTACCGGCAATACCCACCGCTTTATCCGGCCATTTGCCATCGAGCTGAGTTAAATTCTTGCCGTCGTAGGACACGGCTTTTCCTTTGTCCTCCGGCTTGTTGGAGTTACAGAAAACCGCCTTGCCATTCGCGGCGATAGCGCCGTACCCTTTGCTCTCGGTAATAACTTCCGGGGCAGAAAGTTTCTCTCCCTGCAAGGAAAGCCGCAGGAGATAATCTTTGTCCGCGCCGTCCTTTTCCTCGTCGCCGTGGATGTAAATGGCATCCTGCATAAACACAGGGTCGTTGGCGAGTTCGATGCCGCCGCTCTTCGGCGCTTTAATGGCATAAACCTTGCCCTTGTGATGGCCGCCATAATCAAACTCCACGCCCTCAACGTGACGCTCCGGCGGTGCCGGTGCTTCTGCCGTTTTGCCGGGAGCAGTCGGCGCGCCCGGTTTATCGTCGCCGCACCCGGCCAGCAGAGCCGTCGTCATTAGTCCGGCTAGAGCTACGGTCGCTATTTTTTTCCAGTTCATTAGTTTACTCCTATTCCAAATTCAGCACAAAAAACTTTTCGTCTAGCCTGTCATCCCTGCCGTAGGCCAACACCATGTCGCCGCCCAAGGAATAAAGGTATTGCGGCGCAAAGTCGCGCACCTTAGAATCGTAAAGTTTTTCCCCGGAAGCGCGGTCGTAAATGACCATGGCATCGTCACCGGCTTGCAAGACGTAGTTCTTGGTAACAGCCCAATCCCAAGCGCCGACGCCTTCATAGCGGTGGATGAGTTTACCGTTCTTGTCAAAGGAGAGCAGCACCGTCTTAAAATCATCAAAGGAAGTGGGGGAGCTGACAAAAAGCTCATTGATATCGGCATAAACCGGGCGCATGGCGCCGCCTTCCAAGTTTTGTTTCTCTTGGACATCCTCGGCAATAACTTTTACGCCGGTAATATCAGATAGTTCTTGGGTTCCCACGCAAATCGTATCGGTGTCACGCACCATGAGTAGCTCCGCCCCTTCGACAAAGCCTACCATGGAGTCATAGTCATCTTTCCAACGGCTGTCGCTCTTATCTACGCTCTTGCCGTTGTAAATAGCGAGTTTATCGTTCTCCTTGAGTTTAAAGAGAACATTGCCCCGGCTGACGGCCAGATTCCGATAATCCCCGTCGCTGCCGTCGCTTTCGGCCACCAGTTCCCGACCGGTGATCTTATTGTCTTTGAGAGGGAGTTTATACAGCCCCTGCACGTCGCCGCCTTTACCGTCGGAAGCTTCCCCGTGGATATAAATGGAGTCGCCGGCATAAACAATGCGCTGTCCTTCAAAATTGAAGTCCTTGTCTGCTGCCGGCTCGTCCAGCTGGTAAATTTTGGCGGTCTTTTTGGCGAATTGGAAGGTGGCGGTGGGTTCACCCTTTAGTTCAATCTTTGCCGAAGGAGTTGCCGCCGGTTTTTTCGTATCGTCGCCGCCCTTATCGCCGCCGCTGTTGCAACCGGCAAAAAGCGTGGTCGCCATGAGGCAAGCCGCCAAACCGGTAAGCAGTTTCTTGAATTTCATCGTCATTCCTCCCCGTTAAACCTTCTTACCCAGTAAATTCCATTTTTCCCACCAACCGCCGGTGGTGTTGGCTTTGTCCATGTTCACAGGCGGACGGAGCTCGAAACCGGCCTGGGATTGCGCCGCCGCTACAATATCGGCCAGCACAGCGCCGCTCACGTCGGCGGACTTGGCGGAAAGATTGATGGCAGAAGATTTGGCTCCCGGCTCCACCATTAGCCTGACCTTTTCACCGGGATTTAGCTTGTATTGGGTAGGGGCAGATTTCGCCTTGCCTGCAAGCGCTGCCTTTGACATAGGCTTTACTACCTCGGGATTTACCCTGACGGTAAGGGTGGTCTTTTGACTGCGATTGATAACATCAACCAGTACTGTCAAAGCCCCTTTGGTAGGCGATGGGGTTTGCTCCCCTTTGGCGTTATACAAGGCGGTATTGGTCAAATCCTTGTTGCCGATCAGCGTAAACCCCAGCTTGACGTTGTCGGCGGCCTTAGCCTTAATCGCATAGCGGTGGTACATGAGCAAACCAATCTCGCTACGCATATCAAGAGGCGCCTTATTTTTAACCACATATTCCCGGCCATCCTGCGCCGCCAGCGGACTATTTGCGTGCGTATTTCTGTCGGTACGCGCCGCCGCTTCAGCCGTAACGTCCCCCACCGTCGGCGAAAGGGCAATTAGTCCAGTCAATACGGCTCCCAAGAGACCGATTGCCAGTCTTCGGCAATTTTTCTGCATACTCCTACCTCCCGTAATAAGTACGAAAAAATTATTCATCGCTATAGTTCAACGCGTCTAAGGTAAATCCTGCCTGTGAAAAAAAATAGCGCAAAAATAACAGCTCCCGTCATTTTGGTTAATGACGAGAGCCAAGCTACCTAAAATTAAATTTATCCAAAGGCCGGCGGATCGTCGGCCAGTTTCCAGTACTTTTCGGCCTGCGCGGTATTTCCCTGCATATTGTAGCAGTTGCCGATTAGCATATAGGCATCGGCGTTCCCCAGCTCCAAGGCTTTTCCCCGTCGCCCATGGCTTTTTCATAATCCCCTTTGGTGAAATAGCCCAGTCCTCGACTGTAATAGGCCACGGAATTACGGTCATCTCTCTCTAATGCTTTGTTGGCGTACTCGATAGCCGTGTCCGCCTCCGTCTGTTTGGCGTAGATGTAAGCTATATCTCCGTAGGGAGCCGACATGCTCGGGTCAAGCTCGATGGCGCGGCGAAAATCCTTTTCGGCGGCCTCATCCTCATGCAGAGAGAGGTAGCAGGAGCCGCGAAAATAATAATTTTCCCCTTTGCCGGGATTAAGCTCAATGGCGTGGGAATAATCGCCGATAGCCTGAGCGTATTTGGCTACATCCGGCAGATGGAAATAATACCCTCGCGCCTCGTAGGCCAAGGCGTTACGGGGATTCAGCTCGATAGCCTCCGTCCAACACTGCACCGCCTGACGGTACGCCTCCTCGCTGATAACGAGATTCAACCGATTGCCCTCTTCCAGTTTTTGATTGGAGAGGAAAATCTTGTCAGCGGCGGCCGCTTCACCTATGGGGGACAGAAGCAAACTCCCGACCAAGCATAATGCCGGTAAAAAGCGGCCACAAGATGCTAATTTCAAGGGTATTCCTCCTTTCGCTTTACCAACGGCGACTTATCGCCACCGGTCTATACCATTAAGTATCGTTTGTCTTGCCGGTTTATCTATACCTAGTCACCGCAAAGCGCCACAAGGTTACTTTTTCCTGAGGGGCGATGCCTCCCTTGCGGCGAGCGATGGCTACTTGTTCGGCTACCGTATCTACGCCCTCTAAGTCCGGGAGTAGCAAGCCTCGCCTTTCGCCGCTCTGGACGATAACCCCGTAGCGTTTAACGTCCAGCTCCTCCATGGAGGTTACCTGCTCCGGCTCGGCGAGGACATCTACGCTATACACCAGCTCCGGCAGTTCTGCGGCGGTGACAGGGGGAAATCTCGGGTCTTTTAAACCGGCGGATAGGGCGTTTTGGCGAATTTCCGCCGCCAACGAAGAGGCGGTGGGCAGGAAAGTGCCGATACAGCCCCTTAGCTCGCCGTCTTTTTTCAGGGAAACAAAGGCGCCGGCTCTTTTTTGGATAAGCTCTGGGGAAAGTTCGGTGGGCAGAGCGGCCTCTTTACCTTCTCGGATAAAACTTTCTAAACTCTCTCGCGCCAGTCTCACCGGCTCGCTTTCCTTATTGCGAATTTTGTTTAGCTTTTCGGTTTGCCAAGCGGCCAACTGCTCGCCGATAAAACGGGAGTCATCTTCCCCTTCGTTTTTAAACCAAGCCACCCCGTAACCTACGCCGAAGGGGCCTTCGTAAGACAGGGCTTTGGCGGCTACCTTATGACCGTCGAAGGCGCCGGCCATGATCCAAAAGGAACGCAAGCCGCACTCCGCCGCTTTTTCCGTGAAATTTTTATCCATGATGAGGAGGCTGAAAAAATCCCCTTTTCCCAGAGCCTCCATGGCGAGCCGGTCAAATTCCGGCCCCTCGGGGACAAATCCGTAAGGGCCGTCGGCTTTTAGTTTGTGGGAGAGGTCGCCGCTGGCGATAATGACCGCGCGCTTACCGGTTTGGGCGGCGGCTTCAGCGATGGCTGTCCCCAGTCGGTAGTGTTCGCGCGCCGGGAGTCCCGCTAGGCCAATGCGCAGATACTTGCACTGCAATCGATGTTCCTGCAAGAAGCGCAGGGGTATCATGGTGGCATGGTCTAAGGCCGCCGTTTTTTCTCCCAAAGTCCCGGCCGGAATTTTAGTTTTTTGACAGCGGTCAATGAGAGCGGCGCGAAATTCGGCATCGTAAGTGGCGGTAACGGACGCCTCCGGCGCTCGGTAGGCGCCAAAGTCGCCTCGAGCGGTTTTCCCCGGGGAAATGTGAAAATAATCGGCGTACATGACCGAATGGGGACTGAGTACCACGACGGTATCCGGCTTTAACGCCGCGACTTTGGCCATGACTTCCCGATAAGCGTCGATGGTTTTTTGAATGGTTTTTTCCTGTCCCCGTCCCACCTCCGGCATAATCAGCGGCGGATGGGGTACGGCGACGGCGGCTAAAATAGACATGGAGATCCCCTTTCTCTTGATAATATTTTCGACTTTGCCGGTATATTGGCTACTCGTTCCCCGGATTCCTGCCGGTATTCCCAAACTCTATAGCAGCTATGCAGGATAGGTCATTGTTTCGCCCCGTGAATCGCGCTATACTTCGATTCACTAAGAGGAAATGAGCGAAAAAGAAAGGCGCGTGGAGAGCATGAGCATTAAGGAGATTTTGTATTTTCTGTTTGTGGAAGCCGGTTTTGAATCCAAGGCGACTGTGGCTTGAAAAAAGCACCGACGGCGATGTCGGTGCTTTTTTTTACTTTCCGTCCCAAAACCGAATGACACGCATGGCCTCCACCGATAGCGCCACCGGGCAAGCCTTTAGCTCTTTGATTTTTTCCCGGAGCTTTACCGGCTCTCCTTGGGCTTGATACAACTTGATGAAGGCAAGGTAGGTGCGTTCCTCCAAGGGGAAGCGCGCCTGAAAGGTTTCGCAGACATCGGTGGCCTTGTCGAAGTCCTGCATAGCAAGGAGCAGACCGATTTCATCCTCGTAATAACTTTTTTCCTCCGGCCGAAATTTGGTCAGCCTGTCTAGGGCTTGTTGATAGTCGCGGCGTTTTTGAGCGTAGGTCACATTGTCGATAAAATCGCCGTAGGACAGGTACTCTTTTAGAATATCGATATAGCGATTCAAAATGTCGGCCTTCCCGGCGGTGTCCCAATTAGGCAGTTCGTCTAAGCGGCGCACTTCGTCCTCGGCGGCAAAGAGGCGATTGTCCAGCGCCTCCAGCTTGGTGGTCATGAGGGAAACGGCGTAGTAAGCCGTTTCCCGGTCGCTGTCCCCCATGGCCATGCGGAGGATACTGCGGTTAGTCACCACGTTTTGTTTGATGGCCGTCGTAAAAAATTCCCGTTTCTTTTTAGCATCGTCCATGAGGAAGGTATCGTTTAAGGGAACGATATTTTCGTCGTAATCCATGTGTCCCGTAAATACGTCCGGCTTGTCCTCTTCATCCTTGGGCGGTTCCCGTTCGTCTAGGTGCCACAGGCGACAAATGGTGTGGTAAATCACCATGATGACGAGGCCAAAGCCGGGGATCACCGCCACCAAGGTGGTTTCGCAAATGGCCGGCAGCCGCCCCAAGTGATGGTCGGCGAGTAAAAAGTACAGGAGAGAGGCCGCCAAATGGAAAAAAAGCAAAACTTCCATCAGGCCACCGCCTCCCTGACTTCGGCGGCAATCCCGTTGTTTTTCAGCCGCAGGAGCACCATGTTCACCACGTCCTCCGTGACATCCGGGAGCAGAATATAAATCTCACCGCCCATAAAGCCCACAAAATCCTCCAGCCGAATGGCGTGGGAAATTTTTTCATCCACTTCTTCATAGGACATTCCCTCGGGGATAATAAGTCTGAGGAGCGCCAAGGGGAGTGACCCTTGCAAACTCTTACGCGCTTGCAGGGCGTCCAAAATGCGATAAAATTCTTCGTCCAACAGGAGCCGGGTGTTGCCGTAATATTTTTTGGCCTGAGTGTCGTTTTCGTATTGATAGGCGCGCCCCAAAGAGGAGGAAATCAGGCGAGAGGTGATGGACAGCAGGTTCTGTTGCTGGAGGCTCCACTGGGCAAAATCCATGCCGAAAATTTCTAAGACGGCGATGACCTCGCCTTGATAGATAATGGGGGCGGCCAAATCCGGCGCCGATTTGTCTAGGTCAAAATTCACATAGACGGTTTTATTTTCCACGAGGCTCCGAATGTAGGCGTGATCCTCCACCCTTTGGGAACGGGGCAAATCCTCCAGACCTTTCCCCAGTCGCACCCGTTGTCGCAGGAAATGACGATCCCGGCTCATGACGTAAATGGCCACATCCGGCACGTCCAAAATTTCGGCGGTGACGGCGGCGGCTTGGGTGAAGACGCGCTCCGTTTCAATGCTGTCCAGCCTACGAATAATGCGGTACAGGCGACCAATGCTGTCGTCCATGTTGATGATTTCCCGGTACAATTTGTCTTTCACCGAGGTGTTTTCGTTGTACATACGGCGCAAGAAAGCGTAACGGTCGCTGTACTGTTTCTCCTGCCAGTTCCATGCTTCCTTTTCGTGACTGCGTAAATCGGCGAAATAACCGGTGAGAATGGCGGCCAAAAGATATGAGGTCAGATGCAATAAATGTTTGGGGACGTAGAGAATGGCCACGGGATTCATGCCTTGATAGCAGAGAAACCCGATGAGCAGTACGCAGGCCAGGCCGCAAGCGATTAGGGATTGGCGCTTGCCGTAAAGAAGTCCCATGGTGCCGATATAGAGATAATTCAGGTCAAAATAATTGACTTGGTTCACCGTGGTAAGACCTTGGAAAATCCCGGCCAAGAGCATCAGCAGGAAGCCGGCGCCGTTTTCTATGTAAGGCACCACGTTTTTCTTAAACCGCCGCTTTTTTTCCGCCGCCTCGGTTCGTTCTTTTTTTTCGAGGGCGGCCGCCATGGTGTCTTTCATGCCTTGGTAGGCGTTGGCGAGGTCAGCGGTGATATTCCCTCGGGGTTGCCAGCCCAGTTCGCTGCGAGCGAGACTGGCATCTAAAAGCGCCTCCGGGTAACTTAAAGAAACGGTTTCGCCGCCGTGAACATCGCTGCGAATGGGGGCGGACAGCTGATGCAGAGCCTCGCCCACCACGGCCTCCCCTTGGGCTACATGGAGTACCTCTCCGTCAAAGCCTCGGGTAGCGGCCTGATAAACGGCAAAGGCCGCATCCTGCAAGGCCAAAAAATCTCGCTTTCCCCCAATGCCGCTCAGGGTAACGGTTTTTCCGGCCACCATAGGGGATAAGTATTCCGCCAGCCAGCTTTCCCCCTCCCCTTCCGTCGTGTCATAAACCGAGGTGAAGCGGAAGATCGAGGTCTTGAGGTCGCGAGTACGCCGCCAAGCCCGGACACATTCCTCGGCCTGATATATTTCCCAGCCGCGCTGGGTGCCGGGGGCAGGAGTTTCCTCCTCTTTATGTAGCGGGACGCTGTTTACCGAATCGGGCGGCGCAAAGACTTCGGCGGAGGATAGAAAATAGAAATGGTTCGCCTTAAAACGGTTAGCGAGGGAGAGTACCGACTGCAACCTAGCGTAATTATCCTCCCCGGGAGATACTTCGCAAAGATAAATAACGAGCGCCGGGGTATAGGTACTAAAAACGTCGATATCGCCCTTTTCGTAGGCAAAAAAATGCACCTTGTCTCCAAACTCCGGCGGCGCCTCCTCCGGCTCCGCTTCCCCCAAGCGAAATATTTCCCAGCCCTCTTTCAAAAAGCGTCTGGTCAGCGCATCTCGCCAAAAATCCACCCTTCCGGCTATGAGTACGCTCTTTTCCATGGCTCAGCCTCCATTTTATATCGGTCGCTTACTATATTTTTGCGTCTTGCGCTTGAAAAATGTTTTTTATTCGGAGGTGCAAAAGATGTGGAGACGACCGTTTTGGTCTTCAATTCGGAGATTACGAATTAGGCTTTCCGTATCGGGAACATTGACGTTGAAACTGTGGTTTTGATCGTCGACTTCATAGATCATATTGCTAAACATCGTAGCGCTTAGCAGTAACTGACACGGCAACTCGTGTAATGATGCCAGTATAGGGAAATTAGGGTAAATCAAATCGCCGATCTGAAATGTTGGGATACTGTAAAGATTGCCAGTGGTCATGCCGCCAAATCCACCGAAAGGTTTATCTTGGGCAACGAGAATGCCGCCAACCCGTCGTAAATCATCTTCTTCGGAAACCCAGATAGGAAATAACGCCCCGGTGTCCAACATCGCGTCCAAATTATGAAAATTTTTGAGTCTGACAATCGGTCTCTGTTCTGCCTTGTCAAGTGGCAAAGTAAATTGCTTCATAAAGTCACCTCAGTACAAGTTCCAAGGGCAGGTATAACGGGTAAACACATCTTCACCAGCAATCTGACGCGGCAAAAATGCGTGGTCTGAATTGCTTGTGCCAATCACCACCGCCGAGCGAATATTGGAATCATCCTCCCAGTCAATCTGCGACAAACCTACCCATTTATCGGGATATTTTGCCGCGATCTCATTCCACGTCAGGCGTTCATTGTCCATGGCCTATAACCTCCTTAAATTTACTTCGCCAGTTCCACATACATTTCCATAAGCCGCGCCACGATATAGCTTTCGTCCTCCATGCGCTTTGCGTCAAAACCATAAGCGAGCATGACGGCTTTATCGTTCATTCGGTGAGCCTTGCGGAGTTCCGGCGGCATAAGCGCGTCATCATATAAATCGGAAAGTGTCGCCTCCGCCTCTTTGGCTCGCGCGTCTAAAATTACTCGCGCCGTCTCTTCTATGACGGCTTTTTGTTTTTCCGTGGGGTTTGGCCAAGGGAAATTATTGTAAACTATTTTTTTGGAGTAACGATAGTCGCTTTTAAGTCGCCCAGCTACCACTCTCGTCCAGGCCATGTGAACGTTGCTTTCGAGTATGCCGAAGTGGTAAAGAGTGGCTTGAGGGGCGATGTGTACCGAATCTGAAGCCAAGGCGGCCGGGGGCATAAACGCCATAGGGATATATTCTCTTTTCTCCGACGATACGCGGGGAATAATCAAGTACTGGCTGTCCGGCATATTCTCTACATGAAACCGCGTCGGCTGGTCGGCTAGCTTGCGTGTCCCTGCGCTTTGGCTGGCCAATCGAAAGGCTCGCACGGCCTCCACACGTTTTTTGCACAGAGGCATTTTTTTTAGTTCGGTCAAAGGACAATCGCCGAGCCATAAACAATAACGCACCTGACGATTGATAAATTCCCACGAGCCATACCACTGTTTGAAGAATTTGGCGGCGGCAGGTTCCTGTTTAATGAACGCCTCCATTTCTTCCTTGGTAAACAAATAATTGCCATTGTCGATGGGCTTGTTGCCAATACCGATGTCCGGCACAGCGCACAAAGGATTATTGCGGTTTTCTACAAATACATTTTCCGCATCGAGCAAATAACCGTTGATATTTTTCGCCACCATCACTTGCCGGTCAGAAAAAATTCGCTTGGGGGCAGTGTTATCCGCCGCGCTAAAACCGACAATCACACAATGCACATGAGCCATTTGCGTTGACTCGCTGTCCCAACGAAAAGTGCGATAAGCAAAGTCTATGTGTACGCCGCCGGCAAAGAGCGGTTTCCATAGAATTGCCACTAAGTCCCCTTGGCAAATAGAATTAGTAGAAACCAAAGCGGCGCGGATAGGCGTGTTTTGGCAAAAATCAGCGGCTTTCTTGTACCAGCAGCAAACATAATCGAGATTCCCCAGATTTTTCCAGCCGTGAAAAAGGCGCTCCACATCTGCTTTTTGTTCTTTACTCATAAGTCTTGCGCCCACAAAGGGCGGATTACCCATAATAAAACTGCACTCGCTTGGCGGCAAAATATCGCGCCAATCAAGCCGCAGAGCATTACCCTCGCTAATGTTCGTATAACTTTTAAGGGGGAAAAAAGCAAAATGCGTATGAAAAATGCTCTCCGTTTCTTCGAGCATCTGCGCTTCGGCTATCCATAGCGCCGTCCGCGCTACCGCCACCGCAAAATCATTTATTTCGATGCCATAAAACTGCGCGAGACTTACCTTAATGGGCGTAAATTCTTCGCCATATTCAAAGGCTTGCATATTTAATTGTAGCTCGCGTAAAATTTCGTTTTCCAAGTGACGAAGTGAAAGATAGCTCTCCGTCAAAAAATTACCGCTACCACAGGCCGGATCTAAAAATTTCAGCTCGGCCATTTCTTTTTGCAAAGCAAACAATCTATCGCGCCGAGCTTTTACGGTTTTATAGTGCTGACCTTTATAGCTTAGAGCTTCGGCGAGCTTTGCTTTTAAGTCGTCTAAGAACAGCGGATCGATGACTTTATGAATATTTTCGGTGGAGGTGTAGTGCATCCCACCGCTACGCCGAGTGATAGGATTAAGGGTTGATTCAAAAATCGCGCCAAAGATGGTGGGATTGATTTTTGACCAGTCGAAATAGGCGCTGGCTTGATAGAGTTTGGCGGCTATTTCCTCGTTTAGATAGGGGATTTGTCGTGTTAGCTTGCTACGGCTGTCGGTAAAAAGATCGCCGTTCACATAGGGAAAGGCGGCGAGATTCTTTTTCATGTAAGGGTCGCGTTTATCCTCCGGGGTGGTTAAGGTTTCAAACAGGCTAATGAGAGCTTCGCGCATATTTTCCGGCTTGAAACTTTTGAGATATTCGCGATACATCCCATACTTGCCAAAAACTCCGGCATCATCAGCATACATACAAAACACCAAGCGCACGCAAAACTTATTGAGATTCTGCATGGTTTCGGCGCTGTCGGTATCAATATAGTTCTGTTTGAGGTCGTCATATATATCGCGGATGATTTCACCGGCCTTGACGGATATTTCCTCCGGTTTAATGGGAGTTTTAGCGGTATCCACCAAAAATTCCAAGCGGTGATATTCCCTCGGCAGGTCTTTAAGATAGATTATTTCCGGGTATTTTTCCGCGTCCTCCCTGTTCATATCATAGACGCGGAACTCGGCAAAATTACAGGTGACAATATAGCGCGGTTGCTTATCGTAAATTTGATTAAAGGCATACCACTTGGCCTGCTCAAAGGGGGTGCGTTCATGGCCGTCGGCTTGTTTGATTTTCTTGGTAAGATCAACGCCGAGGCTTTTTTGTTCGATGGTGACGTGGGTATCGGGAATACGAACATCGAGAAAACTCGTGTGCGTAATTTTCACTTGCTCTTCAAACAGCACATACTTGGCCACCTCTGGCACGCCAAGAACATCGCCGAGAAGCTCTGCCCAAAAAAGTTGAGTCTCGCCCTTCTCATAGCCTTTACCCTGCCAATAGTCGGCAAATTTCTGCGCCGCCGCTTTTTGTTCCTCCTCCGTCAAACTTACACCTCCTTTCTTTTTGGGGGATATTTTTTTGGGGCTTTGCCCCAAACCCCACTGGGGGAAATGATTTCCCCAGCCACTCGCCTCAGTATAAATTATTCGGCGTGGTGTACATTGCGCACACATCTTCACCATCACAAGCACGAAACATAAACTCTTCGCCATCATCGCTGGCACCAATCACCACCGCCGAACGCACATTGGCATCGTTTTTCCATTCAATCTGCGACATTCCCACCCACTTATCCGGGTACTTTTTCACAATCTCGCTCCACGCCAGGCGTTCATTGTCCATGACCCATAACCTCCTTAAATTTACTTCGCCAGTTCCACACACGTTTCTATAAGCCACGCCACTAAAGACATGGCTTTTTAGTTTGTTACTCCGATGTGCAGAAGATGTGAAGGCGACCGTTTTCTATTCTCACATTCAGCGGACGAATCAAACTTTCCTCATCGGGAATGGTAAAATTAAGACGGTGGTTTTTGTCATCAATTTCGTAGATGAGATTACTGAACATAGTAGCGCTAAGAAGTATCTGACATGGCAGTTTGCGCGGCGACGCTATAACCGGGAATTGAGGAAAGACGAGTTGCCCCACACAAAAATTCGGAATGCGATAAAGATTGCCCTTGGTCATACCACCGAACCCACCGAAGGGAACATCCGCCCGTTCAAACGTGCCGCCTAGCTTGCAAAGCCATTTTTCATCATCAACCCAAATCGGAAACAAAGCTCCCGTGTCAAGCATAGCATTTACGACATTAGGTTGATTTAAGATAGCAATGGGACGTTGAGCCACTGCGCTGAGTTCTAGCGTAAATTGCTTCATTATGTCACCTCAGTACAAATTGTCTGGAGTGGTGTACATGGTAAAAACATCCTCTCCGTCCCACGCGCGTGACAAAAATTCGCCGCCGTTATCACTGGTGCCGATAACTACCGCCGAGCGAACATTGGCCGAATTTTTCCAGTCAATTTTGCTCATTCCCACCCACTTATCCGGGTACTTTTTCACAATTTCGCTCCACGTCAGGCGTTCATTGTCCATGGCCTATAACCTCCTTAAATTTACTTCGCCGGTGCCACACAATTTTTCCTATAGTGAATGTCGCTCAGCCTCCCTCTTAGAGGGAGGTGTCAGCCGCTAGGCTGACGGAGGGAGTACGCTTATTTATTCTCCGCTATATAATTATTGATGGTGGCGATGAGGTGAGCGATGTCGAAGGGTTTGGCCACATGATTGTTCATGCCGCTTTCCATGCTTTTGGCTCGGTCTTGAGGTAGCGCGTTGGCCGACAGGGCGATGATGGGCAGTCTGTCCGTGTCCGGGCGTTTTAGAGCGCGAATGGCTCGGGTGGCCTCGTAACCGTTCATCACCGGCATTTGAATGTCCATCAGCACTAGGTCGTAATACCCCGGCGGCCTCTTGCGTACCGCCTCTACCGCGTCGCAACCGTCAACCACCGATTCCACCGCGAACCCGGCCTCTTGCAAAATCGCCTCCGCCAGCATCCGATTCACTTCTATATCCTCCACCAAGAGGATGCGACTGGCCGTGGTCGGCTGCTTCGACGCTTCCGGCGACAACGACAGGGGCTTTTTGTCTTTCACCACCAAACGCAAGGGGATTTCCACCGTAAAAGAAGATCCCTTCCCCTTGACGCTTTCGGCCTGTATGGAACCGCCCATGAGGTCTAGGAGCCGTCGAATGATGGTCAGCCCCAAGCCCGTACCCAAATAGCCGGTTTTGGTGGAAGTAACCTCGCGCTCAAAGGCCTCGTACATGCGTCCTAAAAATTCTTCGCTCATGCCGATGCCCGTATCGGTGACGGTAATGGCGTAGCGGCCGTAGCCGGAAGCCGACACGCTTTTTTGCCGCGCCTTGAGGGTTATTTTCCCTTGGGGCGTAAATTTTACCGCGTTGTTCAGCAGATTTCCCAAAATGCGTCGGAAACGCAGGGGATCAAGATAGACCTCTCCGGGGGGCAAATCTATGTCCTTTTCCAAGGCCAGTCGCTTTTCTTCGATTTGGGGCAGAAACATTTCCAAAGTCCGCTCAATCTCTTGTTCCAGTAGGCAAGCCTCGGGATTTATTACCACCTGCCCACAGTCAATCTCGCTCATTTCCAGTAGGTCGTCGATTAAAGCCAGCAGGTAGTGACTGGATTCGTCGATGCGGTCGAGATAATCTCGCAGGAGTTCCGGCTCGTGCCGGTGACGTTTGGCCAGCGACGTAAACCCCATAATGGCATTCATGGGGGTGCGGATGTCGTGGGAAATGTTGAAAAGAAAAGCGGATTTTTGCGCGTTTAATTCCTTCTCCCGTTCCAAAGCCAACTGAGTTTTGAGTTGTTTGGCCGTCTCGCGCCGTTTTTCCGTGATGTCCCAAATCAAAACGTAGAACACATCGCCGTTGTCCTCGGTATGCACCAAGCGGCCGGAATCATCTATCCAACGAATTTGTCCGTCCTTGCGTTTAATGCGATATTCCACTAAATCTAGGTTGTACCTGTGTTCGGTTATTTGGCGAGCGATGGAGGCTTGCACCGCGTCCAAGTCGTCGGGATGCACCATGCCGGGGAAAGTGTTGCCGGTGAGCTTTTGAAATTCCTCCCACGTCTCGCATCCGAAAATATCCAATACCATGTCGTTGGCGTAGAGAATTTTTTCCTCGCCGTAGGCTTGATAGATGAAAAAGCCGCCGGGAGTGCGCTCCGCCAGTTCCGTCACTAGGGCTAAGGCCACGCCCTCTTTTGCTGCCGTTGCTCCGTTCATTTTACGTCGTCCCTCCTTGGTCTTTCAGTACCTCGGCCATGGTGGCCAGCATCTTTTCCACATCCAAAGGTTTGGCTATATGGCCGTTCATCCCGGCGTTTAAAGCATCCTGTACGTCTTCGCTGAAGGCGTTGGCCGTCATGGCGATGATGGGAATGGCGGCCAGCTGAGGATTTTTTAAGGCGCGAATGGCGCGAGTGGCTTCGTAGCCGTTCATAACGGGCATCTGAATGTCCATGAGAATCAGCCGGTAATATCCGGGCTTGGAGGCGGCAATTTTTTCCAGCGCCTCTTTCCCGTTGACGGCGGTATCGACTATAAAACCGTATTCGCTGAGAAGCATCGTAGCTATTTCGCGGTTCATGTCTATGTCCTCCTCGGGGACAGTGTCCCCCTCGGGGACAGTGTCCAGCGGAAATTTTAGGCCGATAATAAATTCCGTGCCTACCTTTAGCTTAGTTTTTATCTCAATGGTGCCGCCCATGAGGTCGATAATATTCTTGGTAATGGCCATGCCCAGACCGGTACCCTGAATTTCACTGGTGCCGCTGGCTCTGGAGTATGCCTCGAAAATTTTCCCGGCAAATTCCTCGCTCATGCCCATGCCCGTATCTTTGACGCGGATTTCGTAGCTACCGTAAAAGGTGGGTCTGTCGCCCTCCGCCGTTTCGTCCGCCACTTTTTCCCGGCCAAGCTGTTTTAAGAAAACATCCACTTTGCCGCCGGCAGGGGTGAATTTCACCGAGTTGCCGACGAGATTCAAGAGAACCCGATTCAGGCGATGATTGTCGCACAGCACCTTGGCATCCTTCAGACCCTCCGTGGCGACGGTATAAGTAAGCCCCTTGCTTTCCATTTGATTGATGAAGAGATCCCGTACCTCGTTCATGACGGCGTGGAGATTCGTGCTGACCGGCTCCAGTTCCATTTTGCCGTTTTCGATGCGGCTCATTTCCAAGATGTCGTTTATTAGGGACAGGAAGTGCTGGCTGGCGGCATCGGTTTTGTCCATGAAGTCTCGCAGTTTCTCCGGGACACCGTGTTCGCAGTCGCATTTGGGGCAGGTGTCGCAGTTGGCGCGTACCCGTTTGGCCAGCTCCACATAGCCTACGATGGCGTTCATGGGGGTGCGAATGTCGTGGCTCATGTTGAAAAAGAAACGGCTCTTGGCGGCGCTTACTTCCTCGGCTTGGATTTTCTGCAATTCCAAGATGCGCTCTCGCTTGGTTATCATCTGGTAAATGTTTAGCATGATAAGGAGCATCACCGTGATGATAACCATTTGCAGGAGGTTGTGCCAAGTCAAAGACTCGCCCATGACCGCCAGTTGCTGCTCCATGTGGGCTTCGGCATCGCCCATTTCCCCGGCTTCCATGACAATGCCGTGGTGCCACATTTCGGCGGCGTAGTATTCCCCCAAATCCTGCAAAATATATTTCGTCGTGTCTTGCGTAGTCTCGCGCATCCAAATAACCGAAGTGAGAAAGACCAAAAACAGCAAGGCCATCCAAATATTGATGGAACGCCCCAAACGTTGCTCTTTGTCGCGCACAAAAACGTAGCGGAAGGCCACAAAGCCCAAGATGCTCCAAATAATCAGTATCAGATAGGATTCGGGAGCCATTTTGGTTACAACGCCGATAAAGGGCAGGAGGAAATAGGCGAGGAAGAGAATCGCGCCGACAAAGCCCACCAGCCCCGTTATCCTGACGCGTTTATTGTCCTCCGCCACGGCTTTTTGCCAAGCGATGTAGGAAGTGTAGGCGTAGGCAATACAGGCGCCGATGGTATTGACATCCACAATCCAGCTAATGGCCGCTCGTCCCAAAAAGGGAATGGGCAGGGATACGAGGGTTATAAACAAAATGGCGTTGACGGGAACGCCCCGGGAATTTACCCGAGCGAACCACCCGGGGAGCAATTTGTCGGCGCTTACCGCCCAAATAAGGCGGCTGCCGGCGATGTAGTTCCCCAGGAGGCCGGTAATCACGCCGCCCATCACCGCTACGGCCAGAATAAAAATTCCGCTGTCGCCCCAAGCGGCCTCCACGGCGTGAAAAGTGGGAAGGGAGGAAAGCCCCGTCAGTTTATCCAAATCCCTGATGTAGGTAGGCCAGTTGCCATAAGCGGTGGGAAGCAACGACACCGCCAGCCAAGCGAGCGCCACATAAGCGATAACCGCCGCCACAATCGCCGCCACCATAATGGCGAAGGATTTTTTTACGGGGAATTTGAACTCTGCCGTTGATTGGGAGATGGACTCAAAGCCCACGAAAGCCCAAGGTGCCAACGCTACTATGCCGAAAATCGCCGCCAGAGGAGCTTCGCCCGGCGGAAAAGCAGGGCGCGTCATCGCCGCTAAATCAAAACGAGGGTCGGTAAGCGCCGCGCCGAAAGCTGCCAGTATGCCGAGGAGTAAAAGCGTGGCCATCACCGTTTGTGTCTTAGCCGCCAAGGAGCCGCCGCGAGTGCACAGGAGAGCGCAAACCCACATGACGCCCAAAATCAGCAACACTTCGCCGCCGTAAACGTCGAAGCCGGCCAAGGTGTAATGAAAACCCCACTGAAAATAATCCCCCAGCAAACGCCGGGTGATAATGGATAGCGCCGTGGCGTTAGCCCAAGTGATGGCCAGATACACCAGGAGCAAAAACCAAGCCGCCAAAAAACCGTGGTCGCTACCCAAAACTTTGGTGGCAAAGGAATAAGTGCCGCCGGTGTCGGGAATATGTTTCATCATGTAATAGTAGTTGTAGCCCATAAGGAGCATGACTGCTCCGCCGATAATCATGCCCAGAGCTACCCCCCAAGGGCCGCCGATGGGCAAAAAAGTAGTGCCGGGCATTACAAAAGCGCCCCACCCCACGGCGCAACCGAAGGAAAGCGCCCAGACGTTTAAGGGGCCAAGGTACGGCCTGAGTTTGCCTGCGGCGGCCGGTTCTTTCTCACTGCTCATCCAAAAAAGACTCCTTTATTATCGCGAAAATTTTTCGCGTTGCTATGCATATCTCGGTTATTCTGTTTCTTATTCGCGGTTAAGCCCCCTCATTCCTGCCAAAGTAAAATAAAAGCCGGGATTAAAAAAATGGGCGCCTTATCCATAGTTGAAAAAAAACTGAAAGTATGCGAGAATAGCCAAAAAGGAGGTGTTAGGTCATGGAGTGGCTGGTGATGGCGGCTTTTTTGTGGATGATAGTGAATTTTTTCTTGTCCTTTGTGTTGCGCGACCAAGTGGGGCAGCTCCGAAACGTCAAGGAAATCGGGAAAGAGCTGGCGATCTATGAACAGATGATGGCCGGGATGGCCGCAGGTTCGGTTTCCAATTTTTACGGCGCCATGCAACTTGCTGGCGCGATTTGCGACTCCTTTGGTTTTGCCTTGGCCTACGCCTATGTGCCGCTGACGGAGGTCACTCGCTGGATTTTTTTCTTTATCGTGCTTTGCTATGGCCTAGATATGCTCCTCACCGTGGGACACGTTCGCAAGTTGCAACGACTTTTTCGCGAGTCCCCGCGCCCCCTGCCGGTTTTTTTGCGCTACATTAGGTATTGCACCGTGAAGGCCAGCCCCGTGGTGTATGTGGCCACCTACGGCAAAACCTTGGTGGCGGTGAATTTATTCTTGCAGGTGATTTGAGGTGCGACGTGATACGGGCGGAATCTTTGACGAAAAAATTTTACGGGGACAAAAAAACCGCCGACAAAACGGCGGTTGACGCGGTGTCTTTTCGGGTAAAAACAGGCGAAGTCTTTGGCCTCCTAGGGCCTAACGGCGCCGGCAAAACCACCGTCATCCGTATGCTGACCCTGCAAACCCGGGCGACCTCCGGCCAAATTTACTATGACGGCGAAAATATTGCCGTAAATCCTCGCCTAGTAAAATCCCTGCTGGGAGTAGTGCCGCAACAGGTTAATTTTGATATGGACTTGACGGTGGGGGAAAACATGGAACTCCACGGTAGGCTCCACCATTTGAGCGCTGATACCAGAAAAAAACGCATAGACGAACTCTTGGATTTTGTGGAGCTAAAGGACACCGTGGGGCAGAACGTGCGCCGACTTTCCGGCGGCATGAAGCGTCGCCTCCTCATCGCTCGCGCCCTCATTCATCGCCCCCGGATTCTTTTTTTGGACGAACCCACCGTCGCCCTTGACCCCCAAGTAAGACGGCGCATTTGGGAGCTGATACGAAGGCTTGCCGGGGGCGGAACTACTATTTTTTTAACCACCCACTACATAGAGGAGGCGGAAAGCCTGTGTCAGCGAGTGGCGGTGTTAAATCGCGGCCGGTTGGTGGCTTTGGATACGCCCAAAAATCTTTGCCAAAATTTAGGGGCGTGGACGGTGGAGTGGAACGGTGTAGCGGGGCGCGAGTACCGTTTTTTCCCGGCGAAGGCGCAGGCGGCGGATTTTGCCAAGGAGCTGGCCTCAGAGGGCAGCATAGAACTGCGTCCCACCAATTTAGAGGATGCCTTCATCGAACTCACGGGACGAAGAGAGGGGTTGTGAATGAGGGACGTATGGACGGTTTTCTGGCGAGATTGGGTGGTGCTGAAGCGGCGGCTGGCTAAATTTATCCTCAGCCGCATGGTGGCGCCCCTTTTGTACTTGGTGGCCTTTGGCTGGGGCTTAGGGCGCAGTATTCAGGTGGGGGACGGCTCCTACCTAGATTTTTTAGTGCCGGGGATTCTGGCGCTGAACTCCATGAACATCAGTTTTAACAGCCTGACGCCGGTACACGCCGAGAGGGTTTATCATCGCAGTCTGGAGGAATATCTCATTGCCCCCATCAGTCCCTCCTCCTTTCTGTGGGGAAAAGTGTTGGCGGCAGTCCTCCGCGGCCTTATTTCCTCGGGGATAATTCTCCTGCTGGCCTACCTGTTCGGCGCGAAAGTGGCGGTGACTCTGCCCATGGTGTTGGTGCTGACGTTAAACTGCGTTATCTTCGCCCAGCTGGGATTTTGGGCGGCCATGACCATTAACACCTATGAGGAAATCGCCCAAGTGAATGTGTATTTCCTGCTCCCCATGTCATTCCTGTGCGGCACCTTTTTTTCCGTCCAAACCCTCCCCGAGGCAGTTCGTATTTTCGTGGAAATCCTGCCCCTCACCCATACTGGCATACTTTTGCGAAGTTTAGCCGCCGGGGGCGGAATCGTCTATAGCTCACTGGCGGTGCTGATAGGCTACGGGATTTTGGGCTATCTTATGGGAAGCCGAGCCTTTCATAAGATAAGAGAATAAAGTCTATTACAGGGTGCAGGGGGATTATCCCCCTGCTGGGGTTTGGGGCAAAGCCCCAAAAAAGTAAAAAAAATAAGGAGCTACCGACCTTGCTAAAACACATCTGGCATCATCCGCGCAAGGAAAACTGTGGGGAGGACTGCCGCAATTTTTGTTGCACGAAAATCGAACATTTTGGGGTAACAGCCGGGGACTTGACAATTTTTGCCGACGTGAATTTGCATGTGCATTGCGGCGAGCTGACGGCCTTAATCGGCCCCAACGGCGCCGGGAAGAGTACCCTTCTGCGCGCCATTTTGGGAGAAGTGCGCCATACGGGACAGCTGCATTATGTAGATGCCAAGGGCAAACATACGGGGGCGCCGATTATCGGCTATGTCCCCCAGTATTTGCGTTTTGATGTCAGTACCCCCACCAGCGTGAAGGATATTTTTGCCGCTTGTCTGACTTCTGCGCCGGTGTGGCTGTTTAACCGTCGGCGGCTCGCGCCGCGCATTAAAGAGAGTTTGGCGAGGGTGAAGGCGGAGCATCTCATGGAACGTCGCTTGGGCGCCTTGTCCGGCGGCGAGTTGCAACGGGTGCTGCTCGCCTTGGCGTTAGATCCTTTGCCCGATTTATTGCTCTTAGACGAGCCGGTGTCCGGCGTGGATCAAAGCGGCCTCAAGCTGTTTTACGAGTTGGTGGGGGAACTTCGCGCCAAGGAGGACATGGCCATTATTTTAATCTCTCATGATTTGGACATGGTGAAAAATTACGCCGACAAGGTAGTGCTGTTAAACAAAAAAGTGGTGGCCGCCGGGACGCCCGAGGTCGTCCTACAAAGCGAAGCCACCCAAAAACTTTTGGGCCTACCCTCCATAGAAAGGGGGCAAGCCCAATGATTGAATTTACATTTGAAATTGACATGGTTTATCGGGTCATGGACAGTCTGCTACCCTTTGCTTGGCTAGGTCACGCATTTATGAAAAACGCTTTTCTGGCGGTGCTGTTCATCACGCCTCTGTTCGGCTTGCTCAGTACCATGGTGGTGTCCAATCGCATGGCCTTTTTCGCCGATTCCTTGGGTCACGGCGCTTTCACCGGCATTGCCTTGGGGGCTTTGGTGGGGATATTCACCCCACGCACCTCCCTCATCATTTTCTCGCTGGCCTTCGCCTTTTTGATAACCTACATCAAAAACAAGAGCCGCGCCTCCACCGACACCGTTATCGGCGTTTTTTCCTCCACCGCTATCGCCCTAGGCTTAATGCTTATGTCCCGAGGCGGTAATTTTAATAAATTTTCTTCCTACCTCATCGGCGACATTTTGAGCATTACCCCGGATGAACTGGGAGCTTTGGCGTTGGTTTTTGTAGTGGTGCTGATTACTTGGGGCATTATTTTTAACAAGCTGCTCCTCCTCAGCATCAACTCTTCTTGGGCGCGCAGTCGCGGCGTAAATGTGTTTGCCGTGGAGTCGTTTTTCGCGGCGTTGGTGGCGGTGGTAGTGGCCGTCAGTATTCAGTGGGTGGGGATTCTCATCATAAATTCCCTGTTGGTACTCCCCGCCGCCGCCGCCAGAAATATCACCGGCAACGTGCGGCAGTATCACGCACTATCGGTCATTATCGCCATGGTGTCAGGATTTAGCGGCCTGATTCTCGCCTATTATCTCAACATGGCGGTGGGCGCCACCATCGTAGCCGTGGCCGCTCTGTGTTTTTTTGTGACGCTCTTGTTGAAACCGCAATTCGTAAAGTGACGAAGCATTCTTCAGCTCTCAGGCTTTTCCCCGGGAATATCCTTAATAGCCGCTTCCCCTCGATGGCCGGTACGAATACGAACAGCGTCGGATAGGTTATAAACAAAAATTTTGCCGTCCCCCATCTTTCCCGTGCGCAAAACCTTTTGCGCCGCCTCCAGCACCGTCTCTACCGGGATTTCGCAGACCACAGTTTCCACCTTCACCTTGGGAACAAGATTTATGTCGTAAGAACGACCGCGATAAACCTCCTTGTGTCCCTTCTGCAAACCGCAACCATAAACCTGACTAACCGTCATGCCGAGGACGCCGATTTCATTTAAGGCATCTTTCAAATCATCCAGCTTGTTAGGCCGGGTGATAATTTCAATCTTGGTCATGCTCATATTCTCACCTCATAATTTGTTTAAGTACTCACTCCTGCCGCTTCGCGGCATCCCCTCTCTAAGAGAGGGGCTTTTTACGCTTAACGTAAGATAAGACTTTTATATAATCTATTGAGGGGTGCAGGGGAAATTATTTCCCCTGCTGGGGTTTGGGGCAAAGCCCCAATAATTGTTGGAAGGCGCGCCGGTGAGTACGGAAACGGCGTAACCGCGCTCGCCGTGTTCCACAATGTCGAGGCCGGCGGACTCTTCCCCTTCGTCTGCCCGCAAGGCAGTAAGGCTATCGACTATTTTATATAGCACATAGGAACCGCCGATGGCCAGCGCATACGCCACTACCACGGAAATAATTTGCGCCGTGAGTAAATCCGTTTCGCCGTAAAAGAGCCCGTTGGCGCCGTCTGCGTTTACGGCAGTGGTAGCCCATAGCCCCGTGGCGACAGAACCCCAAGTGCCGCCGATACCGTGAATACCGAAAGCGTCTAGGGAATCGTCATAGCCCATTTTTTCCTTTAAGACGGCCACCGCCCCGTAACATACCGCGCCGCCGATGATACCGATGATAATAGCCGGCAGGGGTTCCACAAAACCGGCGGCAGGGGTAATGGCGACCAAACCGGCGATGGAGCCTGACACCGCGCCTAAAATCGTGGGCTTGCCGCTACGCATCCATTCTGGGATAACCCAGCCAAGAACTCCGGCGGCAGCCGCCGCTTGGGTTACTACGAAAGCATTGGCGGCAAGGTCATTGGCGCCCAAAGCGCTGCCGGCGTTAAACCCGAACCAACCGAACCACAGAAGCGCCGCCCCCAGAACCGTCATGGGAAGATTATGCGGCACCATGGCGCGCTTGCCGTAGCCGTGACGCTTGCCCAAAAGCAAACAGATGGTAAGGCCGGATACGCCGGAAAGAATGTGAATCACGAGTCCCCCGGCAAAATCCAAAGCGCCAAGTTTCGCCAAAAAACCGCCGCCCCATACCCAGTGAGCCATGGGATTGTAAAGGAGAATCGCCCACAAAAGCATCAGCAAGGCGAAGCCCCCAAAGCGCATTCTTTCGGCAAAAGCCCCGGTGATAAGCGCCGGCGTCAGCGCGGCAAACATACATTGAAAGGCCACAAAGGCCAGCTCCGGAATGGTAGCGCCATCCAAAATATTTAAGCCCACCCCGGCAAGCCCTAGCTTGCTTAAATCACCGATAAGACCGTTTACGTCGTTGCCAAAGGCCATGGTGTAACCAATCAGCACAAATTCTACCGAAACCATGGCGAGAATAAAGAAACTTTGCATGATGGTAGCCAGCACGTTTTTACTGCGTACCATGCCGCCGTAGAACAACGCCAAAGCCGGCGTCATCAGAAAAACCAGCGCGGCGCTGATGAGTACCCAGGCCGTGTCTCCCGTGTCAATATGCATTTTAATCACCCTTTCACACCAAAAAGACGTCCGGCGCAGAAAATCTTGGAAAGAATTTTTCTCTGCGTGGGACGCCTTTGTCCTGATTGCTATGTTACCTTATCGCCAAAAACAGAAGGAGCCGACACGAATCAATCCAATTCGCGTCGGCTCCGTTGCCGTTCTCAATCGATGGGTGCATTGTAAATTATCCCTGCGCGGCTGTCAAGACTTATCAAAATTGTATACATGAATACCTAAAGCAGACGATATAAAATATTGCCGGGTCAAGGGGCTGCCAGCCCCTTGTGGGGTTTGGGGCAAAGCCCCATGCTTTATTGGCGTCTTAGCCGAAAAACTCGTTTTCCACGGCAATGCAAAGGGTGTGATAAACGGGAAGGTGCAACTCCTGAATGCGATAGGTGGCATCCTCCGGCACACACAGGCAAATATCGGTAAGCTCTTTTAGTTTTCCGCCTTTTTTGCCGGTCAGACCGACAGTGGCCATTTTTTTGGCTCGCGCCACCTGTAAGGCGTAAATAACGTTAGTGGAGTTGCCGGAGGTGCTGATGGCGAGGAGTACATCCTCCGGCCGCCCCATGCCTAGGATTTGTTGGGCGAACGCTAAATCCGGGGCTTGGTCGTTGGCAAAGGCGGTGTTTAGCGCTACCTGATTGACCAGGGACAAGGCCGGGAGCGCTCCTTGGAGATTATCGCTAATGTAAGCCGCTTCCTTCGGGCAAACCTCCCGGAGACGCTCGCGCATCTCTTCGCTGATGGGACGGGGGAGTAAAAATCCCTTCATCAGCTCCCCCACAATATGTTCCGCATCGGCGGCGCTGCCGCCGTTGCCGCAAATAATCAATTTGCCGCCGCGACGATAGCCGTCGCAGATAATATCCGTGGCCGCCGTGATTTCGGCCTGACATTCCTTGAGGACGGGATAGCGCTCAATCAGTTCGTCGATTTTCTGCGCCGTGGTATTTTTTAGCATCGCTGCAATGCTCCTTTCTGACTTTAATGCGCCACCTCTCCCAGCCCCAGCGAATAACCGTCGCGTCCGGCCGCTTTTACCTTGTACAGAGATTTATCGGCTAGGGTAAAGAGCGCATCATAGGGCGTGTCGGCGTTGTCCGTTACGGCAATGCCGATACTGGCGGTGACACCCGCCGGGCGGTCTTCGGCCGTTAGGGTTCTGGCCGCCGCCAGCATTTGCTCGGCTTTCCGCTCCGCTATGCTCACATTCGGCAAACCGCTGACCAACACCACAAACTCGTCGCCGCCAAAACGGCCGATGATGTCCGAAGGCCGAAAATTATGCCGGAGGGCGGCGGCAAAACAGCGCAAGATGCTGTCGCCGTACTGATGGCCGTAAGTATCGTTGGCCTCCTTAAAGTGATCTAAATCGACGATGTAAAGAGCGGCATATCTCCCCTTGGGCAGAAGGCGCAGTGAATCTTCGATGAAACGAGTGGTGGCGGCTTTATTGAGTAAACCTGTGAGCTTGTCCGTCTCTGACTCCGCCTTGTAGCTGTCCCGGGCAAGGCGCATGGATTCCACGTTGGCTAAAGCCACTTCCAAGTCGTGATTTTTCGCCTCCAGTAGCGCATATTGCTCCTGTAGTTTTTTGTTGCGCCTCTTGATACGGCCTGACATGGCCAGCATGGAGTCGGCCAGTAAACTTATTTCATCGTCGCGGCCGCTTTTCAGTTCGACGGCATTCCCGGTGGCAATGGTGTCGGCGGCTGTCACTAAATCATTTAACGGCGCGTAAATCCGCTCCCGGAACATGTGACGAATAGCCACAACCAAGGCCGCCATTACCAAAACAACCATGACGGCGGACAGTACCATGTGCCGCCAAATTATATCGTTGTAATCGGCTTTAGGCGCCACCATGACTAATTTTAGGGTACTTACCATAAGGGGAGCGGCAATGACGTAGGCAGACACGCCGCGGACATCGGCTTCAAAAATATTCACCTTTTGCGAGGCCAGTATTTTTCGTCCCAGCTCCGCCAACCCGGGATAATCGTCCATGGTTATATTTAGCCGTCGATTGAGGCTCTCCGACCGAAGACCTATCGCCACTCCATCCTCGCGCACAAAGAAAGCCTGTCCCGTTTTGCCCACCATCACAGTGCGTATATAGTCCTCCATTTCCTCGATGCCCACGTCCAACGTAACACAACCGTCTATGCGGTCATTTTTCCAAATGCCGCACGCGCTGGTGACCATGAGTACCCCGGTGACCTCGTCGCGATAGGTGTCATTCCACGCCGCTTTTTCGTGGGTGCGGATGCCTTTGCGATACCAGTCGGTATTGCTGTAGTCGTATTGGCTATGCACATATTCTTGGCTGACCGCCACGCCTCCGTCCTTATTTTTAGCCAAATAGCCGCAGTATCTGGCCACATCGGGGGCGTAACCTCCCGGCTTAAACCAAAAACCGCCTCCCACGATCATCGGGTCGGAAAGGATATTTCTCCCCAGTATCCGATACATGGTGGCCTCGTCGTACTCGTCCAAATCGGCCAGCGCCGCAGCCATGTACTCCGTCTTGAGACTGAAGGAAACAAAGCGCTGATTTATCTCGCCGGCAATATCTCCGGCCTTGGAGGCCAAGTTTTCCCTTACCTGCTCTTCCATGCTGTTTTTTATCTGTACGGCATTCAACACGGCGTGGAGGATCAGCAAGCCTCCCACCAACATCAGCACGTTCAGCAGGAAATGACGTTGAATGCTCTTTTTTGGTTTTTTCATGACACGCTCACAGTGAGAGAAGCTCCCGTACCTGCTCCCAATCGGGACGTTTCGCGGCATCTCGCAGGGCTTGATAGCGAGAGGCGTCCTCCGGAGGCAGTTTATATTCGGCTAAGGAATCCAACACAAACATCAGACTGTCGTAATCAAAGGCGGCCACTACCTCCGTCAAGGTATCGTAAGCCTCTTGCAATTCCGCCGGGTCAATCAAGGGGCGGTCATCTTCATCTTCTGCCGGCGACCGCGCCGGTTTTGTCAGCGGCG
The DNA here is from genome assembly GCA_017476005.1 of Selenomonadaceae bacterium. Taxonomy (GTDB): domain Bacteria; phylum Bacillota; class Negativicutes; order Selenomonadales; family Selenomonadaceae; genus RGIG5097. Next base: position 36,335 of record JAFVEM010000067.1, read on the forward strand.
CCAGTTTTACGGCGTAGGTCATATAAAGTTGCAAGAGATCGTCGGCGCAGTATTTGATTTCATCCACATAGTTATGGTTGCCGGCGTATTCCAAATATCTTGCTCGGTCGGAAAGCTCTCTGGCGCCGATAACCGCCGCCGTACTTTTGAGAGCGTGTACCTTGGTGGTAAAGTTTGGCCAATCCTCGGTTTCAAAGTAATGGGCAATCTCCCGAGCGTTGGGCATGACCGCCTCGGCGAAAACCGTCAAGGACTCCATAAAGGCCTCCGGAGAGCCGCAATGCTCGATGCCTAAAGCCGTATCGATGCCAGATACCTGCGTCAGCCACTCCGGCAGTTGTTCCTCCTCCGAGGGTTCGCTTTGGCCGTCCCGGCTGGTTATCAGATTTTCCGGCAGGTACTTGAGGAGCATGGCTTCCAGCTGTTGCCCGTTAATGGGTTTCGTCAGATAATCGGCGAACCCGGCGGCGAGATATTCCTCCCGGGCGCCGGACATGGCGTTGGCCGTCAGGGAAATAATGGGGGTCTCGGCGTTCGGGTTATTTTCCATGGCCTTCAGGCGTTTAATGGTTTCCATGCCGTCCATACCGGGCATACGATGGTCAAGGAGGATAATGTCGTAGCGACGAGTTGCCGCCATTTCCAAACAGGCGTAACCGCTGGCCGCCGTGTCTATTTGCACCTTGGTTTTCTTGAGAAGCCCCTTCACCACCGTGAGATTCATGGGGGTATCGTCAACTACCAAGACTCTGGCCTCCGGGGCGGTGAATTTTTCGTTGTACTCTTTGCGCTGAGCAAAGGCGCTGTGATAAGCCTCCTCAAAATTCCCCATGGGTTCCCAGTTGATGACTTTTTGTTCCAACTCAAAAGAGAAGGTGGAGCCTTTGCCGTAGGTGCTTTCCACTTTCAGTTTCGACCCCATCATGGTAAGGAGCCGCTTGGTGATGTTCATGCCAAGGCCGGTGCCTTCAATGGAGCGATTGCGTTTTTCCTCGATGCGTTCAAAGGCGTTGAAGAGTTTCTTTAAGTCCTCCTCTTTAATGCCGATGCCCGAATCCTTGACGCTGACTCGTAAGCTGATAGAATCCTCCCCCGTGCGCTCGAAAGTCACCGACAGCGCCACAAAGCCACGTTCCGTATATTTCACGGCGTTGGTGAGAATGTTCGTGACCACCTGTTTTAAGCGTATCTCGTCGCCGAAAAGGAAATTGGGCAAATCCGGCGCGGTGTTGACGGCGAGAGTTAGTCCCTTTTTATCTACCCGGCTTTGAATCATATTTACCAAGTCATTTAACAGGGAGCTTAAAGAGTATTCCACCGGAATTATATCCAGCTTCCCCGATTCTATTTTGGAAAAATCCAAAATGTCGTTAACGAGCCCCAAGAGATTACTGCCGGCCACGCGCACGTTTTCGGCGTATTCCAAAATGGTCTCGTCGGTGGATTCTCGCAGGATCATTTCGTTCATGCCCAAGACAGCGTTGATGGGGGTGCGTATTTCGTGGCTCATGTTCGACAGGAATTGGCTTTTGGCGATACTGGCGGCGTCGGCGGCATCCGCCATTTCCTTCAGCTCTTTGCTGGTGGCGTCTAAAAAGGCCGCGAGGCGTGTAGTCAGGGGAATGGCTTGTTGTTCGGTACGCTGTTGATGATGCCAAACCGTCGGTTCTTTGGGAATCTCCCCTCCCTTGTTTTCCCTCATGCCGACGGCGAGGAGGGAGCTATTTAGCACGCCGCCTTTGCCGCGATGGCGAAAAATTTCCCCGGGGCCGTGACTGGCGACGAGCATGGGTTGCAAACGGCGATAAAAATTAAGCTCTTTACCGGCATCCTCCCCAAAGAATACCTCCCGGTTGGGACAGATAATGAGAAACAGCCCTTGGGGGTTGAAGGCGGCCATGCAATCGGCGGCGTTTTGCGTTTCCTCTAAGACTTCTTGGGGATTGGCATAGGACAGGCGAATTTTTTCCCCTTCGTGGAGGTCGGCGATAAAGTAAAGCCTACCGGCTTCATCATAGAGAGGCGGAGTTCTGGCCATGGAGAAACCGTCTCGCTCCACTATCATGGGAAATTCGCAAATATTTAAGAGGAACCGGTCATCGGGCGCCACATGGAGATATTTGCGGTAAACTTCCGTGGCCGGCATTCCGTCAATGGTGGTGATGCAAGTGGCGCTTTTGGCTCTGGTCACCGTCATTTCTTTACCCAAAGGCTTCCAGCCCAACAAGTAATCCACGCGCACGCTAAGCCTTGCCCCGGAAAAAACCACCAGCACCAAGCCGCTTTCGTGGAGACCTCGCCCCATGACGTAACATTCCACCGCGGTGGAACCGCTGATGGCGGAGCGAATGCGACTTTGAGCGTAAATGAACTCACCCGGCTCGCTGGGGTTAAGTCCTTGATTCATCCCGGCCAAGGAACCGTAAAAAGGAATGTCCTCGTTGCCGGCGGTGACTGTCTCCACAAAGGGCGCAATATCATGCCCCAAGACGACGCAAAAAATCTCCACGGCCTTCACGTTATCCATGGCGGCAATCTGCTCGCCGAAGTCTCGTCCCACTGCCGCATACTGGCCGGGGTGACCGTCGTAAGCAAAAATCGTAACCTCGGAGTTCTTAAAATAAGAAAAACTCACTCGTAGATAAGAATTGCCCACATCGTCCGGACACTGGGTCAAGGACATACCCGCCACCTTGGCCTTAGGGAGCGCCTCGCGAATTTGCCGACGAATCTCTCTGGCATCATGGGGGGGGACAGAGGCCATGAGCAGTTTGCAATAAACGCTTTTGGCATTGAGATAGTCAGCGGAGGTCTTCACCTTGTCTAAGATGGCCTGAAATTTTTGCCGGGGGACAGATACAGCGTCGTAAACTCCCCGATTTATTTTGAAGGTTTCCTGTATCACTGCAATCCGCTCCTATAGCCGTTCTAAGGCGTAATCATAACCGCAGGTGACAGCGGCAGGCGCTTTTTCCCAAGCTTTTTTTATCCGCTCCAAGGTTTGCTCGCCCTCGGTTTCGGTAGCCCCTACCAGCAAGACGAAAAATTGGGCGTTTCCCTGTTTCATGATACAGTCTCCGCGTCGCAGGGTGTTTTGGAGCATGGCGACAAATTGTCTGGCCGCCTCCTCGCTATCCCGAATGGGCCCGGCTTGCAAGGCCAATCGCAGGAGTAGGCTGGGTTGCCGACCTACTTGCCTTAGCAGAAAGCGATAGATTAACTGAAACTCGCCCAGTTCTAACAGGAAGGCGCCTGCCGGAGCTTCCCTTTCGCCCAAAAGTCCGCGCATCTGGGAAATATCCTGTCCTTCCTCCTCCGTGTCGCGTTGCTCCCGGTAGAAGCCAACCCCGTGTTTGCCCTTCTTTTTCACGCCGTAGAGAGCCGCTTCGGTTCTGTGCATGAGCTCTCGATAATCAAGCCCGTCCGTCGGCGCAAAGGCCACCCCCACCGATACTCCCAAGGGGATAGTCAAGTCCTCCCCCAAATATCCCTTGGCGGCGCGCACCAGCTCTTCGTTCAGGTAGCCGGTTTTTTCGCGGAGTACCGATTCCTCTTGCACTTCCCGTAAAAAAACGACAAATTCATCGCCGCCAATGCGCCCGGCCAAATCGGCAGAGCGGATACTGCTTTTCAAAAGGGCGGCAAAACGGCGGAGTATTTTATCCCCCATGCTGTGACCGTAGATGTCGTTGACCAGTTTAAAACTGTCCAAATCCACCACGAGAAAAGCGCCGGCGCTTTCGCGACACAGCCGGCCGATTTCCTCTTGGGCGGCTTTCTTGTTCATCAGCTGGGTTAAAGGATCGGTGGAGACTCCCCCGGGGGCTTGGCGAATCTTTTCTAGGTTTTGCACAATATTGCTAACGCGCCGGAGAAGCGCTTCGGCTTTTAAGGGCTTGCGGATGTATTCGGCGGCGCCCAAGACCGCTCCTGCGATTTCGCTTTGATCGCTGGCATCGGTGGTCATAAACAGCACCGGCACCGGACGCTGGCTTATTTCCTGCAAGGCGCGATGGAGTTCGTAGCCGTCCATCTCCGGCAGGTGCATAGCGGCGAGAACCATGTCCGGCTTTTCCCGTTCAAAAAGTTCTAAGGCTTCGGCGCCTGAGGAGGCGCACACCGTTTCATATCGCTCCGACAAAATACGGTCGGCCATTTTCAGCATCATCAGCTCATCATCTACAATGAGTATTTTCTTCATTCCCGGTTCCGCCTTTCTCCCTTTCTCCCTTGTTGTAGGCTGAGTGAGGCTACGATACATTACGTTTGCTTCTTCGACACCGGCTCCCCAAAATCCTCTTTATTTTTGTGGCATCGCCCAATTTGCCATAAGGAAAAGGCCGCGAAACTCGCGACCTTTTCCTTATGGCAATATTTTTTCATGCTGTCCACCTTACAGGCTGTTTTTGAGGGCGTTAAGTTCGGGATAAAGATCGCCGATGGAGGTTGAGAGTTCCGTCTTGGGTTGCAATATATCCAACACCGGCTGCATAGTGCGACGAAATTCTTCCTCGTCCTGCATTAACGCCAAAATAGCCGAGGTGTTAGCGGCATCGTCCAGCGCCGTGTGCTGTGTGCCTTGAAAGCGGTGATCCATGGCGCCTAAGGCGTGTTGCAAAGCTAAATTATTATGGAGTCCCAACCTATCGTCAAATTTTTTTTGTAAATCCACCCAGCGGCTTACCAGCCAATCCACCTCGAAATCCGGCATCTTTAGGCGACATTCCTGCCGCAGTTGCTTCAGGTCGGACATACTCCAAGAGTAGATGACGGTTTCTTCCTCACCTACCCATTTGACAAAATCATTGAAAGCGGCGTTAAACGGCGCTTTCCCGGCCACCATTTCCGCCGTAATCCCCGTTAATTTGGTAATATGAGGGCGTATTTCGCCGTATTCGGGACTTACATAGCATTGAAAATCCCCCACTCGCTCATAATTATCATCAAGTCGCACGGCGCCTATCTCGATAACTTCGTCCTTCAGAGTTTGCCGCACCCGGCGATTTTCCCTAGCCACCGGGTTCATTTCCAAATCAACCACCACATGGTACATTCTACCCACACATCCTCATAGCATCTTCATAAAGAAAAAGGAGCCTCACCTCCATTGCCGGCGGTAAGGCTCCGATTAGCAGTTCCCTCCCTATCAGGAGAGCAGGGAGAGAGCCGACACACGTTGTTGCTGTTGTTGCATCCCGGACTTCAAGGCAAAGAGCGCCAGTTGCTCCTGCGCTTGAGCGGACTTCATCTTGGTAGCGGCCTCGGCCATGTTGGTGCCGGACATATTGGTTTCTGCCGCCGTCAAATTTTCCTCTTCTACGGTATAATTAGAGGACTGGAAAGTAAGACCTTGTTGCGCCGCGCCGATGGAAGTGGCTTGCTCCAACGCGCTGTTCAAGGCGTTATCCACCGTGGTAAGCGCCGAATTGATGGAAGCCGAATCCGTCAGGTTAATGGTGGAGTTTCCTTGGGCGTCGGTGAGTCCCAAAGCGGTGGAGGACATATCCCCGAGGTTCAGGTTCGTGGTGAAGCCGTCGGGGCCGGCCACCTCTACGGACTGGGAGCCGTCCAAAAGGGTTTGACCGTTGTACTGAGAGTTAGACACGTTTTCGTTGATGGTGGCTACCGTCTGATTTACCGACTCTTGCAACGCCGCCAAATCCGTGGTACTGTTGGTGCCGTTGGCCGCATTCACCAGCTGTTCCCGCAGGGAGCTTAAAGCGTTCACCGTGGCGTCAACGCCGCCGGCCGCCACCGAAAGTTTGGCGTTGGAGGTCTGGGTGTTGGCGTTAGCTTGCGCAACGGAGCCGATACGGGACTGCATACGCCGAGTAATGGCATAGGTTGCGGGATCGTCGGCCGCCGAATTTATCTTAGAGCCGGTGGCGATCTGCTGCAGATACTTGTTGGTAGTCTTGTTGGCGCTGTTCAGATGGTTAATGGAGCTGTTCAGCACACTGCCGATGCTACTCATGGTAATCCCTTCCTTTCCTAAGTTACGATTACACATCCTGTGCCTACGATTATAGCTAAAAGGTGGGACTTTGGCAATGGATTTTTTTCGCCAAAGTCCCCTTTTATTTTTTTATTTTTTATCCCTTGCGTTGCCAGCGAGTAGCGCGGTATTCGATGGCGTCTAGCAAGGAAAACAGCGCCAGCCCCATAAGACTTAACACCATAATCCCCACATACATATCGAGATAATTTACCCGGAGCCAAGCGTCCATGATAAAATAACCCATGCCGTACTGGGTGCCAAAGGTTTCGGTAAAAAACAGTACCGAGATGGCCGTGGCCAAAGCCACTCTGAGGGCGGTGATAAATTTCGGCAAGGAGGCCGGCCACAAGACCTCGCTGAAAAGGTGGCGGAAGGAGGCGCCCAAGGAAAACAGGGGATAATAAGTTTCCGCCGGAATGGCGCGAATACTGTCGCGTACGGCGATAATCACCTGAAAAACCACGATGAGGAAGATCATGATAATTTTCGGCGCTTCCCCTACGCCGCCTAAGAGCATGAAAATGGGGAGCAGAGCAATCTTGGGTACCGGGTAGGTCAGATAAACAAGGGGCGCCAGATAGCGGTCAAGGGAAGGATAATAGCCCATGGATAAGCCTAAAGGAAAGCCCAGCAAAATGGCCAAGAGAAGTCCCACCATAATGCGCCACAAGCTATAGAAGCCGTGGATGGCCACCGTTTCCGTAAAGGTTTGTAAAAGCCGCGCCACCACTTCCCAAGGCGAGGGGACAATGGGGAGGGACAAAACCAGCGACACTCCCCACCAAAGGAGAGTGAAAAAAATGCCGCCGGCCAGATACGACCATATTTTTTTCATCAAGCCCCCCTCGTTTCTTTTATCTTGCGGCGCAGCTCGCCGGCTAAAGCAAAGTAAGCCGGGTCAGAACGTAAATCCGTCGCCCCGAAGAGAGGATTTTCCATGACATCTGTAACACGTCCCGGGTGACTGGCCATCAGAACGATCTTATTCCCTAGGTAAAGCGCCTCTTCCACATAATGAGTCACCAGCAAAGTGGTCACCGCTTGTTTGCGCCACAAGGAGAGAAAAACCTCCTGCATATCTTCCCGAGTGATGGTATCAAGGGCGGAAAAAGGTTCGTCCATCAGCAAAATATCCGGCTCCATAAGAAAAATCCGGGCAAGGCTTACCCTTTGTTGTTGGCCGCCGCTAAGTTCGCCGGGGTAGCGATCCTCCATGCCCTTTAGTCCCAAGACCGCCAACAACCGGGCAAGACGCGCCTCCGTGCCACTATCTATAGTTCCTTTAATGCGACAGCCCAACAGCGCGTTGTCCCGTACCGTTCGCCAAGGTAGTAGCCCGTAGTTTTGCGGCATGAAGCCTATCTTTTTCTCCGTAGGTTTCAGCGGGAGGCCATCCACCAACACTTCCCCCCCGGCGGCGCTTTGCAAACCGGCCACCGCTCGCAGGAGGCTGGACTTGCCGCACCCGGAAGGGCCGATGAGAACGCAAACCGTGCCGGTGGGGACAGTGAGATTAACGCCCGTGAGCGCCACAAATTTTTCCTCGCCGTAGCGCACGGAAAGATTTTTTACTTCAATCATGTTACTTATTCGGCAAATCCGCCACCAAATCTCCGTAGGCGTAAGTTGCCGTCACCAGCCCCTTATCGTTTAACCATTTTACGCAGGCGGCCACATCATCTTCTTTGGGCGGCGTGGCCTCGTGATAGACGAGGGGTTCCATGGCCTCTTTGGCTAGGGGAGGGAAACCGCATTTTTCTACCGCCAAATCCATGTACTCCTCTTTGGGGGCTTGGTTCAGATACTTGACGGCGCGATTGTAAGCGCGATAAAAGGCGCCGATGGAATCATTTTTTTCTTTTAGCGCCTGACCCGTAAAAATTATCACCCCGGGATTCAGCCCGATATTATCCGAGCCGGTTACATAATGACCGCCGCTATAAATGGCGATGCTGGCCATCGGCTCCGGCAGAGTCGCCGCCGCCAGTTTCCCGTTTTGGAGCATCTCCAGCCGCGTGGGAATCTGGGGAATGATGACCTTGTTAATAAAATCCTCTTTGAGATCTGCTTTGGCCAGAACCGCGTCGGTGACAAATTCAATGATGGTGTTCCGGGACACCGCCACATCCTGCCCTTTGAGGGAGGCTAAGTCGCTGCCGGCGGCCTTACCGGCTACCAGTCGATAACTGCCGTCGGTAAAAGAAGTGGCTTTCACGTCAAAACCGCCGGATTTGGCAAACGTCACCGCCAAGAGGTCGGACACAGCGCCGTCCAGATTACCGCTTTGCAAGGCCGAATCTCGCTCCATGGCGCTTTTATACAGCTGAATATCCGCCTCCAGCCCCTCCTCGGCAAAATACCCTTTGTCCAAGGCCACTACCAAAGGCAAGGAATCCACATCCGGCATAATGCCCACGGTGAGCTTGCCATGGGATTGCTTATCCGTCGCGTGCTGGCCGCAACCTACCGCCAGCAACATACACAGCATCGTCAGCAACAAAAAAATCTTTTTCTGCAAAGTCTTTCCTCCTCGGTTTGAACCGGTAGCAAAATTTACTTACCGGTAATGCGTTTGGCTAAAAAGCTCTCTTCTTGCTCCAAGGTCTGCGCCTGTTTTAATTTGGCCTCGGCGGCTTTTAAGGTAGCGGCCTTTTTATCCGTCAGCCAAGCGGCGTACCCGGCGGCGTATTCGATATGCAAATCGCAAATTCTAAGGCGCAGGTGTTGCAAGGTTACGGCGCCGGCCGGTACCGTCAAAGCGTTTAATTCGGCGCGTCGCGTCTCCCAGTCGGCTTTTATGGTGTCCTCCATAATCCCCTTTAACGCCACTCGGGTCTCATCGTTACCCAGCGAACCTTGGGTCAAAATCATTTGCCGCCGAAATTCGGCTTCGCGCATGGTTTGATTGTGTTTTTCGGCAATGGCGGCAGAGGCGCTGGCGTATTCCGTAATCTCGCTCATCCTCGCCTTGGTAAGAAAGGCCACAAAATCTTTCAGATTGCCGATTTCCGTTACCTGCCAATCGCCGTTTTCGGCCTTACGCAGTATTACGTCCAAAACAAAATCAGCCTTGGCTTCTTGCTGATATACCGTTACTTTCGCTACGGCCTCATTTTCCCGGCTTTCTACGCTATCTAGGCTTTTGAACTGGGTGGTTTTCAGCCCCGACCGGGTAACAATAGGCTGAGCATCCTCGGTGGGACTATCTTCCGTGTCGCTCTCCCAAGCGCCGGTGGCGACATATTCGGCCACCGCTTCTTTCAAACTGGACTTTACCGGCGCTTTCATCAGTTGCATGAAGTCCCCCACGGAATTTTTTGCCTCCGGGGTAAGGGTGTCTTCCGCATCCATTAAGGCGTCCATAAAAGGCTCATAGGCGCTGTCCAGCACTTTATCCAAGGCCACATAACGATTGTACAACGGCAAGTCGTGTTCCACTAGGGCTTGGTCGATTTTCTTTAAGGCATATTCCGGGGTTTTGGTGTAAAATAAAAAGTACCAAGCTACCCCCAAGGCGGCTAAAATAACGACTGCCCCTGCCGCTACGGCCAGTTTAATTTTTAATTGTTTACGCATCGATATCATCTCCCGTATATCAATCCGTTTTTTATTGGAGTTTGTTGGGGCTTTGCCCCAAACCCCACAAGGGGCTAGCAACCCCTTGACCCGGCAATAAAATTTATTTTATCGCTTACACTAGGAGGCATCCCATGTCCACGGTAGGCATCATCGCCGAATATAATCCCTTTCATAACGGACACCGGTGGCAAATTAACCAAATACACGCCCAAGACCCCAAGGCCAAGGTCATAATCGCCATGAGCGGCAGTTTCACCCAACGGGGGGAGGCGGCGATTTTAAACAAATGGGAACGCGCCGCGCTGGCCGTACAACACGGCGCCGCTTTGGTCTTGGAACTGCCGGCGGTTTTCGCCCTGCGTAGCGCCCAGCATTTTGCCTTAGGCGGCGTTTCCCTGCTACATAAAACCGGGCTGACGGATAAACTGGCCTTCGGCGTCAGCGGCGCAACTGTTGACAGCTTGCAAGGTGCCGCAGACCTTATCGACAGCGAAACTTTCCAAGCCAAACTGCATGACGCTATCGCCGCCGGGCTTTCCTACGGCGGCGCTTTGTACAAGCTACTGGCCGCCGAAACCAACCTTTCGCCGGCGGCGCTACAAGACCCCAACAACATCCTCGCCATTGAATATCTGCGCGCCCTCGACCGGTTAAAAAGCCGCCTCGAACCCATCGCCATGGAACGCCAAGGGGCAAACCACAATTCCCTAGGCATCCGAGGCTCCTTCGCCGCCGCCGGCGCCATCCGCGACCGGCTCTTTACCCCTGCGCCTCCATGGCCGGAGTTGTCACAGGTCATGCCCACGGCGACGTTTAACCTGCTACGACATAGTGTGTCAACAGTGGGCTTGCCCCAAACCCAACGCTTGCTGCCGGCCATTTTGTGCAAACTCATGTCCTGCCCTCGTAGTGAGCTAGCTAAAATTTACGGCTTTAACGAAGGTCTGGAGTATAAATTCGTGACAGCGGCCAAACAGGCTACATCGTGGCAGGATTTCTTAAACCGTCTTACGGACAAACGCTATACCGCCGCCCGGCAACGCCGCGCCATTTTGCACCTGCTTCTCGGTATCACCCAGGAAGAAATGACCGCTTTTGATACCACCGGCGCTCGCTATATCCGTCCCTTGGCATTTAGCGAGCAGGGACGCGAGCTACTCCGCCAAATCAAGCATAGGGCAGACCTGCCCGTAATTACTAAACTCAGCGCCTTTCTTACCACTCGGGATTTGGAGGGCAACAAGAAGATTTTATCGCCGCTACAGCAAATGCTCGCCTACGATTGCCGAGCCACCGACCTACATTCCCTGTGCTATTCGCCCTTGGCACCTCGCGCTTTGGATTTTACGCATTCACCGGTGTATGTAAAATCACGATTATAATGGGGCTTTGCCCCAAACCCCAAAAACAAATTCGCTCCCTACCCGTAAACCCGTAGCGCGCCGGGAACGGCAGTCACTTTAAGCGGCAGGTAGGGGCCTACTTCGCCGTCCAAATCGCTTAAAAGATTGGCCTCGGAGGCTATATTAAACTCTCTGGCTTGCAAATGCAGGATGGCTTTGTGTCCCGTCACCGTATTGCCGGCGATGAGGTCGCTGGTTACTTTCATCAGGTCGGGGAGGCCGCATTTTTTTATGGCCAGCAAATCTAAGAGGCCGTCATCTATCTTGGCATCCACCGCCACATTCTTTAAACTGCCCACCACGGCGCTGTTGATAATGACAAAGAGAAAAAACTCGGCGGCGTAACTTTGGCCGTCGGCGGTAATCTCCATGGGAACAGCGCGAAATTTGGGGAGTTCCCCGAGGCCGCGAATATAGTAAGCCGCTTTCCCCAGCGCGTTTTTAAGTCTAGCCGGCACCTCGTGGGCGATGGCGGTCATTACTCCGGCGCTGGCCACATTGACGAAAAACTTGTCCCCCACTTTCCCCAAATCAACGTAACGGGTACGCCCCAAGGCCACCTTGTCAAAATAGCTTTCTAGGTCGTCGGTAATGCCTAAGTAAGAGGCAAAATCGTTGGAGGTGCCGCTACCGATGATGCCTACCGGCAGATGAAGATTTTCTTGTTTAATGGTGTTGACCGCCTCATGGAGGGTACCGTCCCCTCCGGCCACCAAAATGCCCTCCGCCCCGGCTTCGCGCAAAAAACAGGGGAGGGATTCATTATCCTTAGTGGTGCGGTAGAGGGTGAGCGTGACGTCTCTTTTTTGCAACGCCTCCGTTACCCAATCCAACTTGGTCTTGAAGTCGCCGCTGCCCGAAACCGGGTTATAAATCAGCGCCAAATGTTTCATGCCGCGCCTCCTTTGAGCAAGCCAAAGCGTCCCAGCATTCTCACTGCGCCGCTGCCCACCATGGGAATACGCTCCACATCTTCAGCCTTTATGCCGCCCAGTAAAATCAAAGTTACCAGATAAACCCCA